>DATFKA010000107.1:0-65249 GCA_035268885.1 Saprospiraceae bacterium | reverse complement strand
TGCCAATTTGCGGTAATAGTCCTTCAGATTTTTATAAGCAAATTCCACATCCTTATCCTGCAGACGAGGGAATTCTTTCCATACCATTAACACGGTCTGCTCAATAGAATGCATAAATGCTTGTTGATACATGGGTGGTTCCTGGCTCATTTTGTGATCATTTAAGCTTTAAAATACGACAACGCTCATTTCAGCTGTAAAGAAACTAAAAACAGATCAATACTAAGCGCCTCCCCATCAAAAATTCAACCATTCACCAATTCGCCACCCCCACCCCTACTTCCCAATACAAAACTTCCCAAAAATATTCCCCAGCAGGTCTTCGGTACTGATCTGTCCGGTGATCTCCCCCAGATAGTGTAGGGCCTGGCGGATGTCCATGGCGATAAAGTCGGAGGTGACGCCGGTATCCATGCCCTGGAGCACGGCGGCCAGACTCGCTTCGGCGCGGCGCAGGGCCTCGTAGTGGCGGGCATTGGTGACGATGGTGCCGTCGACCTTGACCTTCTCGTCGAGGACGGATTGGTAGAGCTCCTGGGTCAGGTGCGGAATGTTCATCTTGTTCTTGGCGGAGAGGGGGATCCATTGCTCGCGGCGGATCAGGGTATCTTCGCCCTCGCCGAAGTAGTGCTCAAACTTCGTGTAGGGATTCTGATCCATCTTGTTGGCCAGTACCAGGGTGTGCACATTGGGCTGGATGAGCTTCTCCAGGTCGGCGCGGACTTCCTCGGGCTGCATCTCGATCACGTCGAAGACGTAAAGCAGCAGGGCCGATTGCTGAATCTTTTGCATAGTTTTTTCTACCCCGATGGCTTCGATGGTATCTTCGGCCTCGCGGATGCCGGCCGTATCGACGATGCGAAACTGTACCCCCTGAATATTCAGCACCTCCTCAATGGTATCACGGGTCGTACCGGCGATGTGGCTGACAATGGCGCGCTCTTCGTTGAGCAGGGCGTTGAGCAGGGTGGACTTACCGGCGTTGGGACGACCGGCAATCACGGTGCTGATCCCGTTCTTAATGGCGTTCCCCAGACGGAAGGAATCAATCAGGCTCTGGATCAACTTGCGGATCTTTTGGACCAGGGTCTTCAGATCGTCGCGGTTGGCAAACTCTACGTCCTCTTCGCCAAAGTCTAGCTCCAGCTCAATCAGGCTGGCGAAATCGATCAACTCCTGGCGCAGCTTCTGAATCTCATCACTAAAGCCACCCCGCATTTGCTGCAAAGCGACCTGATGCGCCGACTCCGAAGAGGAGGCAATCAGATCGGCTACCGCCTCGGCCTGACTCAGATCCATCTTACCGTTCAGGAAAGCCCGCATGGTAAACTCGCCGGGCTCGGCCAGCCGCGCACCCTTATCCACCAACAACTGGATCAACTCCTGGATGATGTAATTACTGCCGTGACAGGAGACCTCCACCACGTTCTCGCCGGTGTAGGACTTTGGCGCTACAAACAGACTGACCAGCACTTCGTCAATGAGGCGATCGCCGTCGCGGATCGTCCCCAGGTGAATGGTATGCGAAGCCTGCTTCGTTAGCTTTTTCCCCTTAAACAGGGGATCCACAATCTGAATAGCGTCTTTTCCCGAAAGGCGAATCACGCCAATGGCGCCTACGCCGGGGGGCGTGGCCAGGGCTACGATGGTGTCAGAGAGGTTCGTACTGGTGTAGGACATGGCATCCAAGGTTAAAGGATAAATTAATAAGGTTAAAGTGCAAGGACACTTCCTTTCTCCATTAACAAAGATACATTCCTCTGACTATTTTGTTTCCTTAAACTCCCTTTATCCTTTACCCTTTACCCTTTACCCTTTAACCTTTAACCTTTACCCTTTAACCTTTACCCTTTACCCTCATCAAACTTCCGCCAGATACTCGTGCACAAACTTAATCGCCATCGCCCCCTCCCCTACCGCAGAGGCGACCCGGTTCATCGCGCCGGCGCGTACGTCACCGGCAGAAAAGACACCGGGAATGCAAGTCTCTAGCAGGAAAGGCGGCCGCTCGCGCTTCCAGACTTTGGGGAAATTTGCATAGGTAGCTAGCTCTTTGCCCGTCTCAATGAAGCCTCTCTTATTACGGATCAAGTGCTTATCCAGCCAATCGGTAAAGGGTCGGGCACCAATAAAAATAAACAGGGCCCCCACTTCGGTCTCCTGCACCGACTGATCTTCCATATTTTCGATGCAGATCTTTTCCAGGTAGCCATTACCGGAGGCCTCTACGACCTGGCGGTGACCGTGTACCTGGATATTATCAATCGCATCGATCTGATCAATCAGGTAAGAAGACATGGAGGAGGTCAGGTCAGGCTTACGGATCAGGATGTTTACGGAGCGGGCAAACTTGGAGAGATAAACCGCTCCCTGCCCGGCAGAATTTCCACCACCAATCACGTAGACGTCTTTGCCCTGGCAGGCATTGGCTTCGGTCATTGCGGCGCCGTAGTAGACCCCCGCACCGGTGAAATCATCGACGCCGGGGGCAGCTAATCGTCGGTAATCAACCCCCGTGGTTACGACTACTGCTTTGGTGGTCACCGAACTACCATCCGCCAGATGGATGATCTTATACTCATCCTTGAGTTCGATGTCCACCACTTCCTGGGGCGACAAAAATTCTATACCAAAGCGGGTTGCCTGAGTGATGGCCCGCCGGGCCAGTTCCGCTCCGCTTAACCCCTTAGGGAAACCCAAATAATTCTCAATCCGCGAGCTGGTACCAGCCTGTCCACCGGGCGCTCGTTTCTCGATTAGCAGGGTCTTTAGACCTTCGGAGCCGCCGTAGACCGCCGCCGCCAGCCCCGCCGGACCCGCACCGATAATGACAACGTCGTACAAGTCAGATTTGGCTTTTGGGTGTAAACCCACCCGCTGTGCCAGCTCCGCCGGAGAGGGGTCCTTGAGTAGGGTGCCATCCTCAAAGGTCACTACCGGCAAATCCTTCGTCTCTACCTCATGTAATTCGATTAGTTCCTTGGCTTCGGGACTGTTCTCCACGTCTAGCCACTGGTAAGGCCGTAGATTGCCCGACAGGAAATCCTTCAGGGCGTGCGACTTGGGCGAATACTGATAGCCAATGATGCGGATACCCCGAAATTTGGGCGTGTAGCTTATTTCCCACTCTTCCAGCAGATCATTCAGCACGGGATAAAGCTTCTCTTCGGGTGGATCCCAGGGTTTAATCAGGTAGTAATCCAGCTGCACATCGTTGATGGCTTTGATGGCCGCATCAATATCGGAATAGGCAGTCAGCAGCACTCGCCTGGCTTTGGGATAAAGTAGTTTGGCCTTTTCCAGGAACTCCACACCCAGCATTTCCGGCATCTTTTGGTCGGAAAGGAACAGCGCCACTTCCTCTCCCCGCTTCTTGAGTTCTTCCAGACTCTCCAGGGCTTCTTCGGCCGAAGTGGTGCTGATGATACGGTATTCTTTTTTGTATTGCTTCCGCAAATCGCGACGGATAGAACGGGAGACCTGTGGATCATCATCGATCGAAAACAAGATGGGTTTTTTATCTTCACTCATATACAATTGTTGAATTTTAAATCAGAAGTTGTTTAAGAATTCCTGGTGAGATGATTAATAACGGCTTTCAATGTGTTGCCAAGGACTCAGTGAGGCGTTTTAAAACAACTTCTTAGGGATAAACTAAGACTTTGCAAGCCTACCTGGCTTCGCCAGTCTGGGTTTGGTGATTCCACTTTCGTGAAAAAATCAGCTCACCAGCGGGAAGCGAACGGAAAAAGTCGTACAGCCGGGTTCGGAGTCCAGCTGGATATGGCCGCCGTGTCGTTCCACGATGCGCTTCGTAATATCCAGGCCCATACCCGTTCCTTCGCTGACCGGTTTGGTCGAAAAGAAGGACTCAAAAATATCCTCTCGGATCTCTTCCGGTATGCCGTGTCCGTTATCGGTAATATCTACCCGGAGATAATTTTCATGACAAGCAGTTTTCACTTTCAGCTCTCCGCCTTTATCCATCGCGTCGATGGCATTGGCAATGAGGTTGGTCCAGACCTGATTCAGCTCCCCCACGTAAGCCTTAAATTTAGGCAAATCTGGTGCAAAATCTTTATCCACCTTGATCTGTTTGGCTTTTAGTTTGTGCTTAAGAATAATCAGGGTGTTGTTAAGGCCATCCTTGAGTTGAGTGAATTCTCTGGCGCTGGAGCGATCCATGTGTGAATATTCTTTGACGGATGAAACCAGCTCCGCAATCCGTCCTGAAGATTCCCGGATCTCGTCAACCAGCCGTTCCAGAGCCAGGGTGCGTTCCATCCAGGCGAGCACCGGTTTCAGGTATTGTCCGGCCATAATATCAGCGACCTGATCCAGCTCGTCGGTACGCATCCCAAACTCTACAAAGGTCTCGGCCATGTCGTCCCCTTCTTCTATATCCTGATCGTCCAGCCAATCGAGAATATCATCCATCGCATCCTGCTGGTCCATAATGGATAATTCTGGCCGCTCCGCCTTGAGTTTCTCATAGAGGATGGCATTGACCCGATCGGTCTGCTCCTCTGTGACCCGCATCGCCATGACCGCTTTAAATTTTTCCGGGGTGTGATGGATATTTTCGTACAGCTCCTGCGCTGAGCGCACAATGGCCGAGGCTGGGTTATTCAGTTCGTGGGCCAGGCCGGCGGAGAGTTTGCCCAGCGACATCAGCTTCTCTTCGTGGGAGCGCTGGGTGGAAAAATCTCGGATCCGACTACTCATCACCCCAACCAGCGCCTGGGTCAGCTCAAAACTGACGTTGACCATCTCCGTAAAATATTGCTTGTGCAATTGTAGGATATAAGTATCTTCGAGTGCCCGCGCCGTAGCCATCACTTTTTTCATGCGTGAAAATGGTAATAAACCAGTGACGTAGCCAGTGCCCCAGGTCCCCAGTTCCCGCTGCTCATTATTTTGCCTAAACCAGGCGTGGTAACTCCCCTGTACAATGACTTGCATTCTTTCGATCGGATCGCCGGCTTTAAAGACCGTGTCCCCTTCTTTATAAAGTAGGTATTCCGAACGATCAATCATCCACTGCAAAGCGGAAGTGTCGATTTGTGAAAAGACCTCAAAGGTCTGGAGCCGGTCCAACAGGTCGGCGGGTTTGGTGATTTGTTGCATGTGGTGTGGTTTTTACTTTAGGCTTTCGGTCGAAGGTAGAGGTTATGTTTTTTTTTAAATCTTCATTTTGGGGGATCAATAGGTGCTCCTTATTAAATCGGTTCTAATTCTACCCATATCCTGTCCCTACGGGACAATGACAAAACTGATTTTCAGAACCAATCACTCCTGCCTATAAAGGAAGTAATGAACCCTAATAAATACACCTCAGATCCCCAATTGGTTCTACCAGCCAAAGGTGCCCTGCCCCCCCTTGAAGGGACCAACAATTTTGGAGGTGATCCAGCCGCCGTAGAAATCGCCTTCCTGGGCCTGTACCTGCTCGTCGCCCACGTAGCAGGCGTCTACTTTACTGGCGTAAAAAGCCAGGTAACCATCGATGGGTGCAAAGGCAGGACTGGGATCGCGGTAGATCCAGGCGGCGGCTTTACGCTCCCGATCACCGACTTGTAAGTCGAAATAGGCGGCCTGACCTTTCCACTCACAGAAGCTTTTGCGTTGGGGGACTTCCGTCAAAAAGTCCATCCGTACGTCTTCCGGCGGCAGGTAGTACACCGGCGGATGACTGGTCTCCAGTACGCGGTAACCGCGGTTGGTATCGGCAATGATTTCACCGTTGAAGACGACGCGCAGATGCGCCGAGACTTGCTCCAGTTTTGGTGGGCGGGGGTAATCCCAGACGCTTTCTTGTCCGGGTTTGGGTGGGATGCGTTTCATAAATTATTTGGTGATTTGATGAATTTTGAACCTGAATTTTGAATTGGCGAATCAAGACCTGCGAAGTTTTAACGTAATTAGCGCTCTTTGGGTTAAACCCAATTCTCCTTTTAATAGTTACACTGCTAACTGAGCCAAAAAAAAACATGCAAAAGACACTTATCCAACTGATTCTATTACTGGTACTCCCTATCTCCATTTTTGCCCAGACGGGCATCATCAAAGGTACCGTGCGCGATGCGCTGACCAACGAACCCATTCCCTTTGCTAACGTATTGGTCGTCCAGAATGGCAAAGGTGCCGTTACCGACGAGGAAGGGAATTATGAAATTACGGGCCTCGAACCCGATCTGTACGACGTTACGGCCTCCTTCCTGGGCTATACCGAAAAAACGACCTTCGAAATCCAGGTGACTAATTCCAAGCCGGCCATCGTCGACTTCGGCCTGGAGTCCAGTAGTGAAGAGATCGATGAGGTAGTGATTCAGGCTTCTCCCTTTCGGAAAACGGAAGAAAGTCCGGTCTCCTTACGTACCATCGGCGTGGCGGAGATCCAGCGTAATCCCGGTGCTAATCGCGATATCTCCCGCGTTATACAAGCTCTGCCAGGGGTAACCACCACCGCCTCTTTCCGTAACGATCTGATTATCCGCGGGGGGGCACCCAACGAGAATCGCTTCTACCTCGACGATGTAGAGGTACCCAATATCAATCACTTCGCCACCCAGGGCGCTTCGGGTGGCCCGGTGGGGCTGATTAATGTCAACTTCATCAAGGAGGTAGACTTCTACAGTGGCGCATTTCCAGCCAACCGGGGTAATGCCCTCAGCTCGGTGCTGAATTTCCGGCAACGCGACGGTCGCGACGATCGCCTGGGCGGTATCTTCATGGTCGGTTCCAGTGATATCGGACTGACCCTGGAAGGCCCCATCGGGGATAAAACCACCTTTCTGGCCTCGGCTCGCCGCTCTTACCTACAGTTCCTGTTCGATGCGATCGGACTGCCTTTTCTGCCGACCTACAATGATTTTCAGGTAAAGGTCAAACATAAGATTGACAATAAAAACGAAATCACCTTTATCGGTCTGGGCGCGCTGGATCAGTTCGAGCTCAACCTGGAGGCCGACGATAGCGAAAACAATCGTTTCCTGCTGGAGAATCTACCCACCACGCCCCAGTGGAATTACACCAACGGCATCGTTTACAAACGTTACAATGACAATGGCTACTGGACCTTTGTGCTCAGCCGCAATATGCTCAATAACGAGGCCATCAAATACCGTAATAACGACGATAGCTCCGAAGAAAATCTGACCCTGGATTATCAATCGCAGGAGATTGAGAATAAGTTTCGGGCGGAGCGCACCCAGCGCGTGGGGGATTATAAATTCAACTACGGTGTTGCCTACGAGTACGCCAAGTACAACAACCGTACTTTTAATCGCATCTTCACCAATGCCGGTGCCCAGACGATTGATTTCCGCTCGGATCTCACGCTGAATAAATACGGCTTTTTCGCGCAAGCGAGCCGAAAGTTCGACGGCGATCGCCTGATTCTCTCCCTGGGCTTCCGCGCCGACGCCAATGATTATTCAGACGATATGAATAATCCCCTGCAACAATTTTCACCGCGCTTCTCGGCGACCTATGCCTTTACCGAGCGCTTTTCCTTCAATTTCAACACGGGCATCTACTATCAATTACCGCCCTATACCGTGCTGGGCTACCAGGAAGACGGTACCTTCGTCAACCGCCAGAACGATGTCAGCTATATCCAAAACCAACAACTGGTGGCGGGACTGGAATATAACACCGCTGCCAGCTCCAAAATATCGGTCGAGGGTTATTACAAGAAGTGGAATAACTATCCTTTTCTCCTGCGCGATCAGGTATCTCTGGCCAATCTGGGAGGAGACTTCGGCGTCATCGGTAACGAACCCGTTACGCCCGATTCGGAGGGCCGCGCCTACGGCATGGAGGTGCTTTTCCAGCAGCGACTGTACAAGGGTTTTTACGGAATCGGTGCCTATACGCTGGGCTGGAGTGAATTCACGGATGCGCAGGGCAACTTCGCCCCTTCCTCCTGGGATAGCCGACACATTCTGAGTATTACTTTCGGTAAAAAATTCGATAAAAACTGGGAGTTGGGTCTTAACTGGCGCTACCAGTCTGGACTACCCACCACCCCCTTCGCCGACGAATCGGACCTGGTCCTTTCCTGGGACGTCAACGGACGGGGCATCCGCAATTTTAACCGCATCAATGCCCTGCGCAACGGTGCCGTAAACACCGTTGACTTCCGGGTGGATAAAAAATGGTTCTTCGACAAGTGGAGTCTGAACGTCTATCTCGACATCGAAAATCTGACCGGTAACAGCGTCAGTACCGATGAGCTGATCCTGGACCGCCCCCTCGACGAAGACGGGCGTCCGATCGGCGGCGGAATCGTGGTCAACCCCGACGCCCCCATCGCGCAGCAACGCTACCAGCTTAAACGCATCACGGATGCGCAGGGGCAGTTGCTACCGAGTATTGGTTTGATGGTGGAATGGTAGGGGCTTTAATCCCCAGCCAGGAAGTAAGTCATTTTCCAGTCCCCGTCTTTTTTCTGGAAACCGGCCCTAAAGCCGATGGGAGAAGCCACGAATTTGCCCCAAACGTGGCCATCTTTGCCGTCCAGGGTCTGTAAGGCTACCCAGGGGTGGGTCTCGCCGTTAATGGTCTCGTCGGGACCATTGGCGTTCGTAATCTTCACAATATCGTAGGTAAGGTTTTTGACGATCCCCGTGCCCAAGCGAGGTTCCGCTCGCATGCGTACCATCCTACCGGCGATCACACCGTACTCGTAAGCGTCGTAAGTTTTCGCCCAGTTGGCGTAGATGTAGGGCGCGGCAAAATGGCCACTGCCATCAAAGGAGCCGCCCTCAAGGAGTGCCCTTTCCATTTCTTCCCAGAGGGGAGAATTACCGATTTGGTTGGGGTTATCCAGTTCCCAGAGCTTGGCAAAGCCCGCTTTACCCACGCAGTCACCAAAACTGCATTTGATATTTTGATCCAGCATAGACAGCAAAGTAATCAGGTCCTTATTCTGAACGGCCTCCAGCAGGCGACCGCGGTAAATCAGAAAGCTACTATCCAGAGGCGCGGCGTCTTCTGGGTACAACTTGCCTTTTTCCAGGATGGCATCCGTAGGATAATCGTTGGGCTTTTTATTCAGGTAGTATTGGTAGAGGCTATCCCGGTCTTCGGCCGTCAGTACCGCTGAAGTTTCGGCTTCCGGCTGATCAGTATTGCTATTGCGACAGGCTAGTGTTGCCGTTAGGAGTACGCATAGGTAAAGTAAGGTTTTCATTTGCATCTTGTTTGCTTATCGTACGGTTAAGAAAGGGGGTTCACGGGAGTCGTCAGCTCCACGCGATGCCCGTCGGGATCATGGGTATACAATGAGTGAAAGTAATGGTGGTCCTGCCACTCATAGGCTACACCCAAAGTTTCGTAGCGGTGGGGTGCTGCTTCGAAGTTAAGGCGATCTACCCTAAAAGCAAAGTGATGACCCCTAATATCTACCTGCTATTTTTGTTTTCCCTTAGTGGAAAAAATCGCTACCCCCGTTTTGCCGACGAGCATAAAAATGGGCACCTCACCCCAGGCTTCCATATCGGCGATGGTAATAGCGACGTGATCTATCGATTAAAAAACTGGTCAAAAAATAAAAGGTGCTGCGGAGCTACTTTCCGCCAGTAATCCCAGGTGTGCCCACCGGGACGCAGCACGTAATCGTGCGGAATGCCCAGCTCCAGTAACTGCTCGTGGGTAGCCTCGTTCACTTCAAAGAAGAAATCATCTAGCCCACAATCAATTAATATTGGCATTTCCTGACCTGCATAGGCTTCCAATCGATTAATAACGGAATAGTCTTCCCAATTTTTTGCAGAAGCCAGGGGACTGCCCAGTATATCTCGTAACTCCCAATTATTGGGAAAGGGGCGTAGATCCAATCCGCCGCTCATACTACTAACGGCTCCGAACTGCTCCGGAAAACGGGCCGCCAGATACATCGCACCGTGTCCACCCATACTCAATCCGGTAATAGCCCGCCCAGACTTATCGGGAATACTGCGGTACTGCAGATCAATTATCGCGGGTAATTCCAGTCCAATGTGAGTAGCCATTTTCTGTTCGGTCTTTACGGGGCTGTCGATATACCAACTATTGTAAGCACCATCGGGCATGACAATGATCTGCCCAAATAGCGAAGCCCAATCGCACAGGGCCGGCATCTGTGTTAGCCAGCTTTCTGCGTCCCCGCTGTAGCCGTGTAGCAGGTAAACCACCGGAAAGGAATCGGCCGAGCTATTGTAGCCTTCCGGTAAAAGAACCAGCGCGGTGCTGGAATCGCCCATAGCCGGCCGGGGAATCGCTAAAGTATCTATCCTGGCAGCGGACATCCGGGTCGTTTCCAAATCCGTCGGTGTAGGTCTGTTTTGCCGACAGGCAATCAATACGAATAAACTGCAAAGAATAAAAAGCGAGCTAAGGCGCATAGGTCTTTAATTAAGAAAGCCACATTATTGACGATTATCGGCAACAATGTGGCTTGATCATAAACCAACCGAAAGGTGGTTTAATCGTTTAGGTTATTCAAATAATCACGCGTCTGGCGCAGGTATTTCTTGTATTTCCGACGGTAAGTCCGGTAATAGGCCTGGTATTTTTGTTTAACAGCTTTATAGCTGTAGGAAGAAGAACTCTCCCCCGGTTGGTAATCACCGGCGTACCTATCGTCCTCTTCCCGCATGAAGCCCTGAGCTTTCATCCATTCGTCGTCGTAAACCTTTCCCAGGTAACGCGTACCGTGATCGGGGAAGAGTACCACGACATGATCGGTCGGTTTTAGCTGGTCTTTGATGGTAAAGACTGCTTCCAGAGCTGCTCCGGCGGAGTAGCCAATAAAGAGGGCTTCCGAGCGGGCGAGTTCGCGGGTCCGATGCGCCGCATCGTAATCGGATACTTTGATGAAATCGTCGATTAGGTCGAAGAGTACATTATCCGGGATAATGGTTTTGCCCAGTCCCTCTACTTTCCAGGACTTAATCACGCTCTTATCGAGGTAGCCGACTTCCCAGTAGCGCTTCAAGACGGAGCCGTAAGCATCAACCGCAATGATCTTCACATCGGGATTTTTCTCCTTGAGGTACTTCGCCGTACCGGATAAGGTCCCACCGGTACCGGCACAGCAGACGTAGTGGGTGATTTTACCCTCTGTTTGCTTCCAGATCTCCGGACCCGTTGAGTGATAGTGCGCGCCTACGTTATTCAGATTGTAATTTTGTGCCAAATAAAAGGCATTGGGCATTTCTTCAGCAATGCGCGCCGCCTGGGAGTAATAAGACTCAGGATCTTCCGGAGCCGCTTCGGCCGGACAAATCACCACTTCCGCACCCAGCGAACGCAGTAATGCCAGTTTTTCTTTTGAAGCTTTGGTGGTTACGCAGAGTACGCAGCGATAGCCCTTGAGGGCACTAATCATTGCAAGACTAAAGCCGGTATTCCCAGAGGTGGCCTCCACAATCGTGCCGCCCGGTTTGAGTTTTCCTTCTTTTTCTGCCTGCTCTACCATGTACAAGGCGGTACGATCCTTGGCTGATTGCCCGGGATTGTAAGCCTCTACCTTAGCAAATACATTGGCCGGAATCTCTTCGGTAATCCTATTTAGCTTAATTAGAGGCGTATTGCCGATGGTTTCCAATACATTTTGGTAGTAATGTCTAGCCATAATCTCGATGGTTTTCAGTTATAGTCGATTAGGTAAATGATCGGACATTAGGGAATTGTGGCTTTTGTGTTACCACAAATATACGCATTTTTCAGCATTCGCTCAAAATTCTATTTGATCTAAGCCATTCCTATTCATAGCCTGCATGCTACTTAACGATTACTTTACATTCAGGTAATATTGGTGGATTAACTTAGCCGTTTGAAATTTAAACCAGTATAATCGATCAATGAGTAAAACCAGGGTACGTCTGATCCTCGAAAAGGAAGGAAAAGTCTTATTATTACGGCAAACCAAGAAAAACGGGGGTTCCTACACCCTGGTGGGCGGTAAAATCGATCCGGGAGAAACGGCCCTGCAAGCCCTCGTAAGGGAGAGCTGGGAAGAAGCGGGTGTTATCCTAAAGGAAGATGATCTGGAACTCGTCCATACCATGCTGCAGATCAAAGGCAAGGACCATAAAGTCACCCTGTTCTTTAAAGCAAAAAAGTGGAAAGGCGAATTAGAAACGCGAGAACCCGATAAATTTAAGAAAGTAGCCTGGCACAAACTCAAGAACCTGCCCAACTCCACCAAAGCAAAAATTGCCATTGCCCTGGATTACTACCAGACCAAAAAGCCGTTTTCGGAGATAGATATTCTTATCTTGGCAGAAAACGAGTAATGAAAACACTTTCCTATCTGCTACTGGGAGGCTGCTGTCTGCTACTCCTGGCCAACTGCCAAAGAAATCGCTATACCCCCACCGAAACTTCTGAAGAATTTATACGCTTTGGCTCCGGCGGTGGCTTCACCGGCGCCCGGACCACCTTTACCCTCATGGACAATGGGCAGTTATTTCGACACGAAAGCCTGACCGATTCGACCAGCCTGCTACCCCGGGTAAAGCGAAAGGTTTACAAAGAAATCTTCAACACCTTACACCAGGTGGACACGACCCTACTCGGTGCTCAGCAGCCCGGTAATCGCTATTACTTCCTGGACTGGGTACGTCCCGAACAAAGCATAGAGACGACCTGGGGCAGTACTGACTACAAAGTCCCCTCCGAAGTACAAAGCACTTATCAGGGTTTAATGAAATTAGTCAGAACTGAGGAGTAGGCGTGCCAAGTTTTTGTTATTTCACCCTTTACCCCTAACTCTTCGCGGCATTTTTAAAGATACGATCCCAGCGTACGCCGTTGCCAATACTACCGTTCTTGGTAGAGAACCAGATGATCAGCGGGCGTCCGACGATGTGGGTTTCCGGCACGAAACCCCAGATGCGCGAATCTTCCGAATTATGGCGATTATCCCCCATCATCCAGTAGTAGTCTTGTTGGAAGGTGTACTCCTCCGTTTCCGTACCATTGATATAGTATTTACCATTCCGGATTTCCAGTTCATTGCCTTCGTAGACGCGGATCAGACGCTGATAAAGGACAATGTTTTTCGGTGTCAATTTCGTGGTTACCCCGGCTTTCGGAATGTAGACCGGACCGTAGTTATCGCGATTCCAATCGCCAAATTGCTCCGGGTCGTGAGGAAAGACCGTTCCAGGCTGATCGTAAATCCCTCCAAATTCAAAGGGCGTAATCTGCAAGTTAGGATCCAATTGACGCATTTCTTCGGCTGCTTTTGAGCCCAGATATACCAGCATGGTATTCCCTTCCTGCTGGGCAATATCGTCCGGTGAAATACCAAACTGATCAAAATTACGCGTATTAATCGCGCCCGCCGGATTGACAATGGTGTGTAAGAACTGTACATGCTCGGGAGGCGTGGTCTCCTCACCGTTAATATACACGGTACGGTTACGAATCTCCAGGGAATCACCAGCCACCGCAATACAGCGTTTGATATAATGATCCATCTTGTCCCGCGGACGAGTCACCAGTTTCTCCTTTCCACTTTCGATCCGACTTAGATAGGGTTCTGGTACGGATCCCCTACGCACGTCGTAAACACTCCAGGTACGACCCGGCATTACGTAGACGCTATCCCCTTCCGGGTAATTAAAGACCACGGGATCGTGCCGTTCTACTTCTTTAAACCCGGGTAGTCGCCGGTATTCCAGGCTGGGTTTTTCCAGGTAAGATTCCCGATTTAATCGGGGGATTCGGTTATGGAGGAGTGGCACCATGGCTACCGTTTCCGGTAAACGGACACCGTAAGTAGCTTTACTCACAAAAAGAAAATCGCCGGTAAGCAAAGACCCCTCCATCGAGGGCGTGGGGATCACGTAGGCCTCAATCAAAAACATCCGGATAAAAGCCGCCGCAAACACGGCAAATACAATGGCTTCTACCCATTCGCGAAAGACCGATTTATGATAGGGATTGTTATCCTCCAGTTTTTTGACCTCTCGTTTTCTTCCCTTCTCACGGGCCGCTTCCAGCTTTTCGGCGTAAGCCTGCTCCTTTTCACGCGTCGGACCGTCGTAACTTTCTTTTGGGCTGAATGCCAGATAAAAAAAGTAAAAAGGGGCCGCAATAATGGCCAGTGCAGAATCCAACAGAGAATACTTCTTAAAGGAGCGCACCAGGTCTACCGCCATCCCCGCGTAGATAAAAATATTAACGATGGGAATCAGCAGAAAAATGGCGTGGATAGGCTTGCGCCCAATCAGCCTACACCATTCTACAAAATTAAGGCCGGGGATCAGTCCTTTAACGGCAGCGACATCGGCCTTGGGAAACAAGAAATACAGACTGATACTTAGCAGTATATAGGAGACGAGCAGGAATAAAAGGAAGCCCATGTATAATTATTTTTGTTTTCGAGCCGTAAAGATAAATGAAATTATCACTTGGCAAATGTTAGCAGCCGGTTAAGATAGATAAACCTTTGCATTTTTTGGATGCTTGCCGCAAAATCACCGCTCAACGTAAGCTTCCAGGTAGAGTTTTTCGGCCTTGCGCTGGCTACTAAAGTAGACTTTGATCTGCTTGCGGGTATATCCGGCCGTATTCGGACGAAATTCCACTCGAATCGTCGCCGTGGAATCCGGTTGTATCCAATCGCGGGTCCAATTGGGGATGGTACAGCCGCAGCTGGGGCGAATATTATCAATCCTAAGCGGAGCTTCGCTAATGTTAGCGAACTCAAAGGTGTGGTAATAGGTTTCTTTTACTTCCAGATCTCCAAAATCATGGGTAGTATCCGTTAACCAGGCAATAGTCGGGTCGGTAAAGCTCAGCAATATAGACAGGATCAATAGCATGCGTAATGTTTTTGCTTTGCCTTTTAACGTCTGCACCACAAAAAGTATTACATCCCGGTTAAACCATGTAGCCCTTCTGACGTTTTACTGATCCACTGGACATTTTTCCGGAAAATTCCGATTTTTGACTCAGAGTGGTTTTTTATTTGAGCGACCAGCCTTAATACACTCTAACTTAATTCAACCCGTAAATTTACTTTGCCACAAAATAGTATAGCATGGCCCAAAAGGAAGAGAAGAGCAAAAGAACGCACAACCCAATTGACCCGGACAAAGTAGCGGAGAATCCCCATCTCCTCCCCTACGCCCATACCGTGGGCGGAGTCCAAATCAAACCCATTGACAAAGGCCGCGTCAAGGGACGGGCAGTCAGTGCCATGTACGAGCAGACCGATATGCAACTCGGCCAGATCCGCGAGCAAATCGAGCTGCTGGCTCAACAAGCCAAACACATTCAGGATCGCGTGCAAATCTCTGAGCAAATCTACCAGGCCGAGGTCAATTTCGAGCCGCTAATCGGATTCACCTATCACCTTTACGAACGCAGCAACGGGAAGTACGTCCTTTCCATGGTCGGTCCCGACGAATGGGGGAGCCAGCCGCCTTACCAGTTTATTGGTACCGTAAAGATGCTGGCCGATCACACCTGGGAGGTCCAAGAAAAAGGGAAAGGTTTTTAACCGAATATAATTTATGAAGACGCTGAACCAATACTGGCTAATCGCCAGTATGCTCACTTTCCTTATTCAAAATACTTATTCCCAGACAACACTTTATCCGGGTGATCTGGCCGTGATTGGCCTCAACGTCAGCAATGGCGACTGTGGCGGTGATCCGGGCGAAGACCTCATTAGTTTCGTTAGCCTAAAAGCCATCCAAACCGGCACCATCATCGATCTGACGGATAATGGCTGGGAGCGCCTTCAGCCCGGCACCTTCGGTAATTCGGAAGGCATCTTACGCATCGAGCGCAGTGGGGCTAATCTCCCGGCAGGCAGCGTGGTCACCCTACAAACGGCGGGTACGAATGGCAATTATCAAATCACCAGTCCGGATAGCGATTGGATCATTACCCCACTGCACGCAGTGGGTAATGCGCTCAACTTAAGTGGGGGCGGTGATCAATTAATCTTTATGCAGGGAGGCAGCTGGTCGAACGGCAGCGCTACCGGGTTTGGCGGGTTCAGTCAGGATGCCTCTTACACCGGCGGACGATTTTTGTATGCTTTTAATACCTCCGATAGCTGGAATGCCTTCCGGGATAGTAGCCAAGAATCGGGGCTCCCCCCGGGTTTACAGACTTGTTTTAATCAAAATACTACCAACGGGGTGACCGACTTTTCCGCCTACGCCGGCCCACTGGAAGCCGCTTCGGCGATCGAATGGATGGATCGACTCAGTGATCCACAGAATTGGCGGAACTTCCCCTCCTGTGCAGATTACCCCTCCCCTTCCGAAAGGATAGCCGTCCTCGAAAATACCGTTGGTCTCGACTGCCGGGAATGCGGATCCTGCGAAGCTTACGAAGAGACCATTTATTTCCGATTACCAGATACCGGCGGTCCCTTTGAGGTAATGTATACCCAGACAGAAGACACCCTCCTTGCAACCAATGTAGTCAACGGAGACTCCCTGAACATGAGCATTAGTACAAACAGTCGGCTGGATATCATTAGCGTGACGGATGCCGATGGTTGTACCTTTATACCTAATTCAAATAATGGATTCGAAGCACAAATCGAGCCCCTTAGTTACCTTTACCGGGCCAATGGATCCGCCTGCCAGACCGCCTGCTACACCATCGACTTCTCTTTTGAAGGGAATGGCCCTTTCTTACTGCGTTACTACTTTAGCCATCAGGATAGCAGTGCCGCCAGGAATCTAATTGCCCTGACTAACGAACGCTCACTCGATATCTGCCCGGAAGACTTCCCCGAAGACCAGGGGCCCATCGACCTGGTACTGGTCAGTTTGAAAGACCTGAATTGCACCCTTCTCCTCGACGAACGGATGGAGGTTTCCAACGGAGGAACGAAAACCTTCAACCTCACCGAAGAGATTTGCGAAGACGAATTCCGCCTGGTTAACGGCACGCTTTACGATATTAATAATCCCACTGGCCGGGAAATCATCCCCGGGGGCACGGTCCGGGGTTGCGATAGTATTATCAACGTGGCCCTTACCTTTCAGGCCCCATTACAAGCCAGTCTTTCGGGAGATGCAGCTATCTGTGCCGGAGAAAGCACCAAGCTTACCATCAATCTGAATACAGTGGGGACTTCCACCCTGGAAATCCAGGATGATCAGGCCGGACTCTTATACCTGACCGACGTTACGGATGGCACACAGGTTGAAGTTAGTCCGGAGCAAACCACTACTTATACCCTGATGGAGGCCGAATCGGGTTGTACCAGCCAGGCCGACCAGTCGGTAACCGTTGCGGTTAGTGATTTGGAGCTGGCTATAAATCCCGAAATGGACTATAATGGTTTTGGCCTCCCGTGTGCCGATGCCAGCGACGGTAGCCTGGCACTGCGTATTACCGGCGGAACGGCCCCTTTTCGGGTCAACTGGAGTACCGGTGATACCGAAACGGAAATCCGGGAACTCACGGCGGGTACCTACCAGGTAAGCGTAACTGATGATGCTGGCTGTAACCAGACCCTCAGCTACACCCTGACCGCCCCGCCCCCATTGGAAATTCGCCTGGGACAGGATTCTTCCGGTTGTGGCGGAAGTTCGTCCGCCCTGCTCATTGAGCAAATCAGCGGTGGTGTCGGCCCCTACGAATACAGTACCGATGGTCAGTTTTTTACGCCTATTGGAGACCTGCCCTTTATCAGCCCTGCCCTTGAGGCCGGTAGTTATGAGCTCTTTGTTCAAGACTTAAATGATTGTCAGGTACAGTCGAATGTTTCCATTGGCTCCGGCAGTAACCTGTTATTTGACCTGGGGGAGGATAGAAGTATTGTCTCTGGAGACAGTACGGTTATCGAAGCTTTTCCCGCCGAAACACCGCTGGCTACCGAATGGATCAATACCGGAGACGCTACTTTCCTAAACGAATTCAGCATCCGGGTTCGCCCACTACGCACCCAAACCTATGGGCTTCGCCTAAGCTATCCCGATGGTTGCCTGTTAGAAGATTATGTTACCATATTTGTAGAACAAAGGAAAGATTACTATAGCCCCAATGCTTTCTCTCCCAATAAGGACGGCATCAATGAGCGATTTACCATTTTTGGCGGAAGCCAGATCCGGCAAATCAGTTATCTGCGCGTATTCAGTCGTTGGGGAGAGCTGCTTTTTGAACAACGCGGGATATCTCCCAATGCTCCTTTTGAAGGCTGGGATGGCACTTATCGCAATCAACCCGCTGACAGTGGAACCTACCTGTTCCAGGCAGAGTTGGAATATCGGGACGGACGACGAGAACTGATTAGTGGCACTTTTGTCCTACTGCGCTAAAGCCTGGGGACGATCCAGTAAAAAAGAAAGGACCGTCTGATTAAATTTTTCGTATTCCTCAATATTACAAATGTGCCCGCAGTGCTCAAAAATGACCAACTGAGCCATTTGTTTATGGTGGGAGACGAATTTTTTAGCGGCCTCAAAGAAAACGTGGTCCTCATCCCCCATCACCACCAGACTAATGGATTGTAATTCTTTACGGAAGTAGTTTTTGAGCAGGCGAAAGAAATCTTTGTACAGGCCTACCCACTTCAAATATTCATTCTGATTGAGCTTTTGGGACTGCAGGCGAAACATCCTCCGGGAATCAGCGTGGTTTTTCCGGGGCAAGACCACCCAGGAGAACAAATTGTACATCACCCGGTAAGGCAGGAGGTAATTGAGAAATTTAGCGGAATGCACGAATAACTTTATCTTCCAGGTAGCCCGAAAGACACCACCCGCCATAATCATCTTATCAACCATGGCCGGGCGCTTGGCTTCAATCTTTTGCAGAATAACGCTACCCAGGGAAAGCGACATAAAGTGCGCTTTCTCAATCCCCAAATGATCAATTACCTTAAGAATATCACCCGCAACGATATCGAAATCGTAAGATTCGTACTCCGGATACATATTCTTAGACTTACCATGGTCCCTGAGGTCTAATAAAAGTAGTCGAAAATACGGCTTGAAGGCGGCGACCTGATATTTCCAGGTAACGATGCTTCCTCCCGCTCCGTGGATGAAAATCAGCCATTCTTTATTAGGACTCTCGTCGTAAATCTTATAGTGTAGTAGTTCTTTTGTGTCTGTCATTGTTACTATTAATCGTTCAGAGCTGTTCTACTTTTTAAGTATGAAGGCCTCCCGGACAAATTTCTCTCTAACATCTTGTAATTTCGCGTCAATCTCCCGGCTGGACTCGTATTTAAATTGTACACCCACGCGAGTTGTAGAACGCAATTGCTCGATATAAGGTTCATAGCCGGCGTTCATCAATTCCTGCACCAATTTATCTACATTTTCCTTTTCGCGGAATATACCAATAGCGATAACGCAGGTAGCGCTCTGGTCCATACCTTCGCGCACGGGATCATCCATAGGGCTGTCATCATAGTCGGCTTCCGGGCTTTCTGTCTCCGCAGCGGGAGGTTCCGCCAAATCGGCGGTCTCTTGATCCGCAGCGGGGGGCTTTACGTTCAGCCGATTCGTAGGCAAATTAGCGGTGGGGTCCTGTTCTTTTCGTTGTAGATACTTCGGATAGAAATAAAGGAAACCGAGTAGTACGGAAAGTAATACAAACAACATCAATAGCACAGGCCAATTTTGACCAATCCACTGATTGCGAGACTCCGCTACAATTTCCGGTTCTGCGGCCACACTCTCCGCTGTGCGTGGCGTAAGTGGCTGGATCGAGACCTCTGGCAGACCGAAAGTATCCAGATTAAAGTTGGTGTCGGCCGCAATGAATTTCGTCTCTTCGTTATAATCTTTATAGAGTCGTCCTACGGCCGGAATGACCACCGTCTCCTTGCGTTGCAGGGCTGACTTTACTTCTTCCACATAACGACTGACCGTTTGTTTTGCCTCCAGGTATTTCAGGCTGTATTTTTCCTTCACGTGCGCAATGAGCAGTCCGTCGTCGATGGGCATATCCTGATCAAAGTCAATGATACTGCGCTCGGGCCTGGCCTGGCCCTGTACCGTATCAATCTCCGCATTATGGGGCGTTTTGATAAAAGCCCCCAGTCCAGGAATGCTTACGGTTTCGTTTTCGTATAAGAGAGAAGCGATGACTGCTCCGACGTCAATTTGCATGGCTTTTACTATTAAATTACGCGCTTAAATATACCAAATGCTCCAGTTTTCTCTAACTTTACTCGCGAAGTTATTATTCCTTGGACACTTTCCATACAAAAATTACGATTAATGGAGCTGACAAGCAAAATCAAACGGACTACTTCCCAGCAATTATTCGACGAAGCTAAGCAATATTTTCCAGGTGGCGTAAATTCTCCCGTCCGGGCTTTTAAATCGGTTTCTGGTCCTCCCCTCTTCATTAAAGAAGGCCAGGGCTGTCGCATTACGGACGAAGATGATAATCAGTACATCGATTTTTGCTGCTCCTGGGGGCCCCTTATCCTGGGACATAATAATGAAGATATCCGTGAGCTAGTACTCAAAACCGTAGCCAAGGGTACATCCTTTGGCACGCCCAATCGCCTGGGTAACGAACTGGGTAAACTAATCGTAGAAAATAATCGATACATTGAAAAAATCCGTTTTGTGAGCTCTGGGACCGAAGCAGTGATGTCGGCTATCCGTCTGGCCCGTGGCGTAACGGGTAAAAATAAAGTAGTTAAATTCGAAGGCTGCTACCACGGTCACGTCGATTCCCTGTTGGTAAAGGCCGGATCGGGCCTGGCGACTTTTGGCGTGAGCACCTCCGCCGGCATTCCACCTTCCTTTGCTCAGGAGACACTGGTCCTACCGCTCAATGACCGCCAGGCACTAGAGGAAACCTTACAAGAGCACCACGAAGATATCGCCTGTATCATCGTAGAGCCGGTGCCGGCCAATAATGGATTACTTTTACAGGACCCTTCCTTTCTGGAATGCTTGCGCATAAAAGCCTTTAAATACGGGGTATTGCTCATTTTTGATGAGGTAATTTCCGGCTTCCGGGTAGGATTTGAGGGTGCAGCCGGTCTTTACGATATTCAGCCCGATATTATCACCTACGGCAAGATCATCGGTGGAGGAATGCCCGTGGGTGCCTATGCGGCCAGCAATGAAATCATGAGTCACATTGCACCCGAAGGACCGGTGTATCAAGCCGGCACGCTCAGCGCTAACCCCGTAGCCATGGCCGCCGGGTACGCTGCCTTAAAGCAGTTGCTCGCTCCCGATTTTTACGAAAGTATGAACCGCAAAACTCAGACTTTCGTGAAACAGATCCAGGATTATTGCGACGCACGCGACTACGCCGTTCATATTCAGCAGATCGGGTCCATTTTCTGGATCGCTTTCGCGAAAAACCGAATCATGGTAGCCGATCAAATCGAAGCCGAAAGTATGGAGAAATTTAAAGTACTCCACCACGAACTCCTGCAAAATGGCGTCTACCTGGGCCCCTCGGGCTACGAAGTTGGTTTTGTTTCCGCCGCTCACCGCCAAGAAGACCTACAAGAGGCTGCCCAGATCATCTGCCAGGCCATGGATATTGTCCATAGTACGTAGTAAAGACAAGGCATGCCTTGTCTCAACAGTGAACCACAAAACACATGAAGAACCGTCAATACCTACAACTCCGCATTCTCTCCTACGGGGTCATCGCCTACATGATGTTGGCCTTTGGCTGGTGGTCCGTATTGCTCTTCACTAAGAATCAGGATGCCTTCGTTGCCAAAAGGGAACAAATGGTACTGGTCAAGATTGCGCGGGGAGAAATCAGTCAGCCCGCTCAAATCGAGGCCGACCCGGATTACCTCGAGCTAAAACGGGCCTATCAGCAGCAGGAGCGTATGATTACCGGCGAGGTCATTGTTTTTGTTGCCATCCTCGCAGTGGGCCTTTGGTTAATTCACAATGGTTATAATAAAGAGATTCGCTCGGCGGAGCAAAGGCGAAATTTCCTGCTCTCCATTACCCACGAATTGAAATCCCCCATTGCCTCTATCCGACTGGTGATGGATACCATCCGCAAACGACAGCTTAAACCGGAACAAACAAAGCTGTTGGTAGATAATGGTCTGGTAGAAGTGGAACGCTTACATCAGCTGGTGAATAACCTGCTGTTATCAGCCCGCCTGGAGTCGGCCTACCAACCCAACCGGGAGATGGTGAACCTGCCTGCCCTGATCGAAGAATTGCAGGATATTATCCTGGCCAAGAGTAATAAGGCCCGGATGAAAACGGTAGTTGGAGAGAATATCCCCTTCCTGATGGGGGACCGGATGGGTATTTCTTCCGTTATCTTAAACTTGTATGAAAATGCTATCAAATACAGTAGTGGTGCGCCCCGGATCACTACCCGACTAAAAACGGTAAAAGATAATATTCTACTGGAAATAGCCGACGAGGGCATTGGGATCAGTGACAAGGATAAAAAACAGGTCTTTGAAAAATTTTACCGGGTCGGCAACGAGGATACGCGCAGAACAAAAGGGACCGGATTGGGTTTATATATTGTCAAACAGATCGTGGAGGCCCACAACGGTACTATTCGTATTAAAAATAATGATCCTAAAGGCACGGTATTCATCATTACCCTGCCCGCAACCAGTAAGGTCATGAGTAATGATACCACCGTAGAAACCGACTCCGTGGCCTCCTAAGTATCTCGACAATATATTCCAAAAAAAGACCAAATGAAACGAATTCTTTTAGTAGAAGATGAGGAAAACATCCGTAATGTTGTCAAGCTTAACCTGGAGATGGAAGAGTTTGAAGTGGTGGCCACGGATAATGGCAAAGACGCGTTAAAGTATTTTAAAGATCAACATTTTGATCTCATCATATTGGATGTCATGCTCCCCGAAGTTGACGGTTTCCAAATATGTGAGCAAATCCGCCTGACCAATATGGAAGTGCCCGTTATCTTCCTGACTGCCAAGGACGCTTCGGGGGACCGAATCACCGGGCTGAAAAAAGGTGGAGATGATTACCTGACCAAACCCTTCGTACTCGAAGAGTTATTGTTAAGGGTCCACAATCTTATAAAGCGAACTGCAAAAGGGGATGAAAGCAATTTAGAAACCTACGAATTCGGGAACAACCAGGTGAATTTTATCACCTACGAAGCGCAGGGGAATCCAGGTACTTTCACCCTGACTAAAAAAGAAGCCATGCTGCTTAAGTTGTTGATCGATCGCCGTAACGAGGTGGTCTCGCGCCAGCAAATTTTGCAATCAGTCTGGGGTTACGATGTGTATCCTTCTACACGTACTATCGACAACTTTATTCTCTCTTTTCGCAAATATTTTGAGGAGGACCCAAAAAATCCGCAGTTTTTCCTGTCGGTTCGGGGAGTGGGTTATAAATTTGTAAGATAGACCAATACCACCTACCCTATGATTATCGACGCGCATCAACACTTCTGGCAGTACGATCCGGAACAACACGACTGGATTAATGATCAAATGCAGGTACTACAAAAGGATTTTCTGCCCCCGGCCTTAGCCGCTATTTACGAAGAACAAGGTATTGATGGATGCGTGGCGGTTCAGGCCGATCAATCGGAGCAAGAGACTGCTTTTTTGGTTCAACTCGCCCGGGAATACGACTTCATTAAAGGGGTGGTAGGCTGGACGGATTTTTGCAGTCCGGAACTTCCTCGGCGTTTGGAAGCTTACGCAAAAATGCCAGAAGTAAAGGGCTTTCGTCACATCGTTCAGGCTGAACCCGATCCCCGCTTTTTATTACGGGAAGATTTCCGAAACGGTATCCGACACCTGGCAGCTTATTCTTTCACCTATGATATACTGGTCTACCCCCATCAGCTAGACGCCGTACTGGATTTTGTGCGACTATTTCCCAACCAGGCCTTTATCATTGATCATCTGGCTAAGCCTTATATCAAAGAAGGTGATTTTTCGGGCTGGGCCAATCTGATGCGGACCATCGCCGCATCCCCCAATGTGTATTGTAAGCTTTCTGGAATGATCACGGAAGCCGACTGGAAAAATTGGCAATACGAAAATTTCCTGCCCTATCTGGACCTGGTATTTGAAGTTTTCGGTACGGATCGACTGGTATTTGGTTCCGACTGGCCGGTCTGCCTGGTGGCCGGCCGCTATCCCCAAGTTAAAGAAATAATAGAAAAATACCTCGAGCCCTTTCCAGAATCGGAACGCAAAAAAGTATGGGCACTAAATGCCATCGAATTTTATGGCCTGGGCAAAGTGTAAGGGTTATTTTATCTTTAGGATAGCTGATTAAGCCAGACTTGCCAAAACTCACTTTAATCTTTTAACTTACATGCAGCAACCTACCTACATCAACGAGCCCAAAAACTTCTATTATGCGGATGAGGAGCAAAAGACCAGTCGCCTAGTACTAGGTACCGCCGGGCTGGGTGGTCTCTGGGGACCGGTACAGGAAGAGCTCTCAATTGAGACCCTACTCTACGCCCTGGAACAAGGTATCGACCGCATCGACACCGCCGCCTCCTATGGAAACGCCCAGCGGTTGATGGGTAAGGCCCTTCGACAATGGTCTGGTGCCCCCCCTTTTATCAGCACCAAAATTGGCCGGCTGGAAGCGGCCGATGCCCATACGGCCTATACCGATTATTCCTCCGATGGCCTGCGTCGCACCCTGGAGCAAAACCTGAAATACCTGGGCCTTTCCAAAGTCGACTTGCTGTTCCTACACGAACCCCAACTGGTGCCCATCGCCGAAATGGAGCGTATAATGAGCGTACTACAAGATTTCAGAGCTGAGGGGCTGACCGACCAACTAGGTATTGGTGGTAATCCGACTCCGGAATTCCTCCCTTTCGCCATAAAAGAAAACTTTGATATGGTTTCTGGCTTTTTGCAACTCAACGCTGCGAATGTTTCCGGGCTCAGCAACGGCACCATACCGACCTTGCGGAAGCGCGGACTACAGTACTACGCCGCTTCCCCTCTTTTTTTTGGTCTGCTGGGTAGCCGATTCCAGGAATTGACCAGGGCCGCACCAAATGAATGGATGAGTGCTGCTGATCAGATGGCCGCTAAAGCCCTACACCAATTATCCCGGGACCTGGGCATGCCTTTACCCAGCCTGGCCCAACGGTATCTCTTTTCCATTCAGGAGGCTGATTTTGTAGTCGTTGGTGCCAGTAATCCAGCGCAAATGAAAGCCACTCTAAAAGACTGGAAGGCCGGTCCCTTATCGAAAGAAATTTTTACCCGGATAAACGAAACCAGAGAAAAGTGCGTTCAATAATAATAACCCCACCCAGTACCTTGCACACCTCGTAGATCCACGCATTTATTTGCATCATTTTAATTTGTTCATTTGAAGCTGCTCAAGGTTCCTCCGGTGAGCTTTAAGTATTTTTGAAGAAGGCTTCATATTTAAATTTTTGTAAAATGAAACCGCTCCTCTTGTTCTCCCTATTATTTACTTCGATTTGTACTTATGCCGTAGATTATCAGGTCGGTCCCGGACAGATATATACCAACATCGGTGAAGTCCCCTGGGAATCCATGAACCCCGGTGATCGGGTGTATATCCATTACCGAAACACGCCTTATTACGAAAAATGGGTTATTAACGTTCAGGCTACCGCTGCGCAGCCCTTCTCCGTCATCGGTGTCTTAGGGCCCAACGGAGAGCGTCCCATCATTTCGGGAGATGGGGCCAGCACCAGAACCCAACTGAATTATTGGAACGAAGAGCGGTCCATCATTAAGGTGGGCGGCTCCAGCGTTCCGGCCGACGGGATCCCCTCCTATATCATCATCGAAAACCTTGAAATCAGATCGGCCCATCCCAATTACAGTTTTATCGACGATGGAGGTAATACCAGTACCTATTCTAACAATGCAGCTAGTATTCACATCGAAAAAGCGGACCATCTCACCATTCGGAATTGTGTAATCCACGATTCCGGTAATGGCATATTTTCGGCCTCGCAGTCCAATGACCTCTTGTTAGAGAAAAACTACATCTATGGAAACGGCATTGACGGACGATTCTTCGAGCATAACACTTATACGGAATCTAATGGTATCATCTACCAATACAACCGATTCGGGCCATTGAGACCAGGGGCACTGGGAAACAACCTTAAAGACCGCTCCGCCGGGCTCGTGGTCCGATACAACTGGATAGCAGGCGGCAACCGTCTGCTCGATTTGGTCGACGCGAGTAACACCGATCTGAACAGCCACCCTGATTATCGAAAGACCTTTGTGTACGGAAATATTTTACTCGAACAGGATGGCGGTAATAATCAGGTTATCCATTACGGAGGAGATTCCGGCAATGTCGCTAATTACCGTAAAGGAAAACTGTATTTCTACAACAATACCCTCTATTCTATCCGGGCGGGTAATACCACCCTGCTTCGATTAAGCACCCATGAGGAAGAAGCGGACATCAGAAACAATATACTATACGTAACCGCAGCCGGAAGCCGACTGGCCCTACTGGAATCCAGTGGCAGGGCCGATATCTACCACAACTTGCTAAAGCCAGGCTGGGTCGACTCGCATTCGGAAAATTTTTTCGGTACCATTAATGATGATGGGACTTCTGTTCAAACCGAAGCGCCCGGATTCCAGAATCCGAGCGCTAATGATTTCTCGCTGGCGGCGGGCAGTATGGCGATCGATGCCGGCACGGATCTACACTCTGAGATCAGCGCTGCGTATAGCCTCGACTGGGCCTACCAGCCCCATCAAGACCAGCAGCCTCGGACTACTATGAACCTCCTGGATATCGGCGCCTACGAATTTATGAGTACCAGTACTGCTACACTAAGCCCCTTATCGAGCGCTGGTATAAACCTAAGTCCAAACCCTTTCCGTAATACCTTACAATTTTCTGGCGACTTGCCCGCCTCCGGCTCTGCAAAAGTAAGCATAACAGATTTGCAGGGCAAACAATGGTTTTACGGTACTCTGCGCCCTACCCTTGACTTAAGTAGCTTACCGGATGGATTTTTTTTACTACTTATTCAATCCGAAAACAATAACTTTATCAGCAGAATTATCAAGCAGTAAAGTCAGTATTCGGGAATTTTTCTTTTGGGATAATACTATCGAAGTTGTTTAAGAATTTCTGATGAGAAGATTGGTAACGGCTTGGAAGTCAAGATAAAACTGCTTTTGTTCTTACGAAAATGAATATACTTAATCCCATCAGCAGTAAACCGACTAATAATAAGCGGGAATAACTCATGACTGGCACATCTGCCACCTGTGTGACCAAAACCGTTTGGGTTGGATCATTTTCCTGAATACTATCATCGTCCGATAGATCACTGACCGGCTCCGCTCCCGTGGGAGTGCCGCTCGCAGAGGCCTGGTTATTGATCAGACCGGCTGCGATATCCGCTTCCGTAAGGATGTATTCCGCTGTGAATTCGGCAACATCTCCAGTCCCCAAAACATCAATTATACCGTCAATAGCGGCATCGGATGAGCCCCCACTAGTATTGGAGCGTATTGTTTCAGAACCAGGTACGGGTAGAATTCCTGTACCCGAAAAGCTGCCCACTAATTCCGTTATGGATACGTTATTCAGGGCCGCGGTTCCGGTATTCGTTACCGTATAAGTGTAAAGCAAGACATCTCCCGCCTGGACATTAGTAGAACTTTCTGCCGTTTTCACCAGTGCAAGCGCAGCATTACAAGCATTTTCGACACAAGCCAGGGAGGTGGTCGCCCCAACTGCATCACTGGTCGGGTCGTCTAACAGACAATCAAAAGATGGATTGGGCTCCCAGAGAAAATTCTCTATTTCATCGTCGGCATCGTAAGCAAAGGAACTATTTTCATCCAAAAAATAAGTTCCGACCATTCCGGAGCTATTGATATTATAACTAAAGTCTTGAGATGCCCCGTTGCCCCATCCGCAGTGATTATTATCAAAAACTAAGGAGGAACACATGGGATAAGTTACACTGGCCGCCGTAGAAAAACAAGCATCAAACACCTGAGTAGGAGTAGTTGAGATATCCAGTACATTTGACTGATTGGCATTGATATTGAACTGGACAAGAACATTTCCTCCGCCGGCAAATCCCATATTAACGCCAAAAGCATTATTGCTTTCCGACAGCCCCGTTACGGTATAGTTGTTCGCAATATTCTCAACGGACAAATTCTCCAAAAAACCTGCGTCGTAGAAAAAACGAATGGTACTGGTGGACAACTGTGGAGAGCGTGTGTCGTCATCAATAGATACCTGTACCGGATAACAAACCTGAGATCCCTCACTGCAGTCGAAGTTTAACTCGCCGACACTCCAGGTCAATACTCGACCATCCTGAGCCTTTAACAAGGGCAGACTTAGCCCGATCATTAGTGTTGCCAGAATTATTTTTTTCATTTCGCCTTTGTATTTTTTCATTATTAGCCCCAATAACTCAACATCCGTGTGCCTTAAATGATAAGCTAACCATCTATCGCATCAAGTACAGTAATATCTGATTATTAGGTCAATTATCCAGGCATTCGGAATCATCTAAAGTATTAATCTTCGTATCCTATCTGGAGCTACCGACACGTTCGGTATTCTTCATAAATATATCAAAAATACCTGGCAAGACCACTTTTTACCCAAAAAAACCCAAGAAGAACCAATCCTTTGAATATTTGCTTGCCTGTACTTTTAATGGACAAGTTCGCTTTCTTTGAAGCTGTTTAATGATTCCCGCTTGTGCGAAAAATATAGATTTTTGACAGCCCAGCGGGGTGTTTTTAAGCAACTTCTTTATTAAAAACATATCGGCAGGTTTTATATAATATATTTTTTCGATAAATTTACACAGGTGTTGTAGTGATTTATGGGATTAGCATAATAAGCCCTGGTTTAATGTCTGTACAACATTCTTTTAGATCTTTTCTCCGGAAGGAACTTCTAAAATAACTTTCAGGTGTTGAACATCTGGGGTGATTTCATGACAGAAGGGACGACAAAAACTGAAAAAAATGGCCATCATCAATCGACCTAAGAAGAATCGCTATTTATACACCTCATTTCTGCCACTTAGTCTGCTATTATTGCTTCCTCTATTCTCTTCAGCGGCTGATCCTATTGCCATTGTAAAAACGGGTGTACTAAATGATGGTAATAATAACGACTGTGGTGATGTAGGAGAGACCATCACCTACACTTTTACGGTAACTAACACGGGCGAGACGCCCCTTACGGAAGTAAACATTAGTGATCCGCTGTTAGAAGCCCCCAATCCCGTAGTCCCCATTATCTTTACTGGAGGCGATGCCAATGGTGATCAAAGCCTGGATCCTAACGAAACCTGGACCTTTACGGCCGATTATGTACTTACACAAGCAGATATCGACGCAGAGCTGGTGGAAAATCAAGCCCTGGCCATTGCGAATAACTGCAGGGAGACCTCTGAGCTTTGGGGCGAGAACGGCGAATTGTGGGACCCACAAAACAGTGAATTGCGCGATTTCAGTGATGTAGGCTATATGAGCGGGGATGTGTCCATCCCAGACTGGCCGGTTGGCGTCGATGTGACCAACTTCGGAGCGATACCCAATGATGGTATTGACGACTCGCAGGCTTTTATTGATGCCATTGCCGCCTGCCCAGATAATCAGGCTGTCTTTGTACCCAAAGGCACCTTTAGAATCAAACAAAAAATTGAGATAACCCGCGCCAATGTGGTGCTACGGGGTGAGGATATGTATGAGACGATTCTCTATTTCCCGCTCTATCTAACCGAAATATATCCCGGGCCGGGTAACCCTACGGCCTCCGGAGCGTTTATCGATGCCAGTAATACTTCTCAAATTGGCGTGGAGTCTTTGTCATTTGAATTCCGGGAGCAGATGAAAGGTAACCACTGGGAATTCAGGGGGGCCGATGCCATCCGTTATGAACAAGTCCAGGATAGCTGGGTGCGTAATGTGTATATCAAAAATGCCGACCACTGTATCACCCTTACGGGAAATAACACCTCGCGCGTTTCTGTACTCAATATTAAGCTGGATCAATATGTTGGCAGACCCGATATCTATAGTGGTTCGCAGGCACTGGTGCCATTCGGCGTGGTCGGCCACGTGGGGATTGGCATAGCTGACGTTAATCACGTACTGATCCATGATGTAGAGTTTACCGGTTGGTGGTGGCATTATATCGATATACTGGGTAACCCCACCAACTCGGTCATCTCCCGAATGAAAGGGCACTATTTTTCCTACAATCGCCACTCACAAGGGGGGCGGTATAACCTGTATACCGAGGCCCACTCGGGGGTAGGAAATACCATTACGGGCGCATTAAATCCATCTGATGAAACATATTGGAATGTGGATGCGGATGTAAATATCCCCTCGAGATACACCGATCCTAACCTTAGTACTGGTAATATCTTCGTAGGTGCTCAGACCGGCAAACCCGACCGGAAAATGAATGACTTTTGGATTGAGAATCTGGATCAGGACTGTATTTACCCCCAAAACATGTACCTCGCTCAACTGGATTATTTTAACAAACCACTACCGGAAGCAGGTCCAGCGCCCATCCCCTCGCCTTACGATCAGAACGTGGTGCAAATCCTCGCAACCGATGATCATGAAGCACCCAGCAGTTCCAGCAACCCCACCAGTCGTACTATAAACCTGTCAGAGGTCTACCTGAAATTTGACTTGACACCGCTGGAACTATCCGGTGTGGCCAGGGCCCGGTTAAAAATCCGTACCGAAAAAGTTTTGAATACACCGATCACCATCGCTGCCTATTCTCTTGAAGATGATTCCTGGACCCAGGAAACGCTTACCCTCAGTAATCAGCCGACAGATGGCCCAGAGCTTGCCTCTCTGGACATTACAGAAGAAAGTCGCGATCAGTGGTACGAATTTGATGTCACCGATTTCGTTCGCGATCAATGGCAAGGAGACCAAACGGTTTCTATTCACCTGTTGAAGACGGCGGGTAGCGGAACCAACAGCAATATGTACACCCGCGATTTTGGTAGTGGACCCCGTCTCATTATCGAGCAGTCGCAAGTACTTCCTACCCCGATTGCTCCAACCGGACTGCAAACTACCTCACAAGAAGGATATATAGGTCTGGATTGGGATCAGCACCCCGATTCGGCCAATATCACCTATTCGATCTACCGCAGAGAGGAAGGAAATCCCTATAGTGGTTATCCCATTGCCACGGGACTTACCGAAAGCCAATTTAATGATGTCGATTATTTTGAGGAAAACAAGGAAAGCAGTGATGTGCCTGCCGATAGAACTTTTTATTACGTGGTAGTGGCCGTTAATAAAGCATTTGTAGAATCCGCGCCCAGTGCCGAACAAACGGGAAGCAGCCTGGATGCTACACCACCCACGCCCCCACAAAGATTGGCTGCTAAACCCGGAAACCAACGCATAGAACTCAGTTGGCGCGATGCGCGAACGGTGGATTTTGCCAGCTACAGCGTATTTCGTACCGAAACGCCCGGTAGTTACGATTTTTCTATGCCCCTGGCAAGCGGTCTGACTGATAACAGCTACGTCGATACCGACGTAACGAATGGAATTACCTACTATTATGTGGTTACCGAAATAGATCAGTCCGGCAATGAATCCCAACCCAGCGCAGAGAACTCAGCCACGCCTTCCGCTAATATTGTTGCTTTGTACGATTTTAATGGTTCTAGCTCTACCTCTAATATTACGCATCCTTACACTACAGCCTCTGATCTTAGTTCAGGTAGCGGATTAAGTACACAGTATGAAACAAGAGCGGCTGGCGAGCGTGGCAACCCCATTCCCTCCCTGACCTGGTCCAGACAAAACACGAACAATGGTACCATCCTGGATAATGACTACCTGAGCTTTACGGTGACCGTAGATGCGGGCATGCTGAATTTCCAGCGGCTGCATGTGGATTCTAGAAGTGCGAATTTTTACCTTTTTTCCAGCCAAACGGGTTTTACAGATATTAATGACGCGATTACACAAGAATCTAGTTCAGGAGAAGAATTTACCCGACACATCATTTCTCTAAGCAGTATGGCACCCGCGAGTAGCCCTACTAGCATCGAGTTTCGATTATATTTTGCTTCTACGGTAAATTTTGGACAGACCTACGTGGATAATATCATTCTCTACGCCGAAACGACCGGATTGCCGCCGGTCAGCCCGGGAGCCCAGGTAAATGCCGTCACTAAGCCCCAGGATCAGCTGGCGCTTCCCACACGCCGCCGTACTCTTATCCGGGAAATAAATACGCGCGCCACCTCCTCCGAAAAGACTGATCCTGAAAAGTATTGTCAACCCGTTCCGGCCTCTACGCCCCCGGAATTTATCTCCTGGATGGGAAGTCAGCCCAACCGACAAAGGCTCAGCAAAACAATCAAAAATCCCTCAACCAGGCCTCAGACAAGTGGCTCCCCCCAGCTGCTTGCCTTCCAAAGCGCAAGCGTTAGTGATCTTTCCGGTACGGCCATCGACAATGACCTGCCGACTATTATCCAGCTTTGTTCGGCGACTAGTGGCAGTTCGGTACACGTTGGCAATATAACGCTCCAACTCATTCCTCAGGGTCCCAATCTTTATCAGGGGCAGGCTACGGTACTGGTACTAGACGAAAACGGTAATCCGGTAGCCAATGCCAATGTGACGGCTTCCTTTTCCGGTTCCCTCAACGAAACACAGAGCCTGACTACTAATGCCAACGGAGAAGTAGTCTTCGAAAGTACAGCTAGCAAAAACGGACGCTGCTTTGACTTTAGCTTTTGCGTAAGCGACATTAGTCATGCTTCCTTTAGCTACGATAGCAACCTAAATGAAGTGACTTGCCGTGGGATGGGTATGGCGGCTGAAAACAGCCTAAGTATCGACGCCTACGTTTATCTGGAAGGAGCCACTCTTTTAAGCAGTGGTAGCGCGCAGGATCATGCTGTGCCGATGCATACGAGTCTGAACGATGCAAGAATTCTGCCCGGCCAATATTTTGAAACGCCCGCTACGTACAGTACTCCGGACCAGCCCTACCAGGCGGCCCCCTGGAACTATTGTGGTAAGGAAGGTAGCCTGTATGACTCAGGCGGCAACCTGGCCACGGCTGATGCCGGATATCCCACTACCGTGGTCGACTGGGTGCTCCTCAGTCTGCGGGCTGAAGTGAATGATGCTATCAGTCCCACCTGCCAAACGGCAGCCCTTTTACACGAGGATGGCCGCATCGAAGTCGTGGGAGGCTTTAATTACTGTGAGGTGGACCCAACACAAAGTTATTACCTGGTAGTAGAACACCGTAACCACCTGATCGTCATGTCGCCACAGCCGCTATCCATTGTCGATGGCGTAATCAGTTACGATTTTAGAAGCAACCAGTCTTACCTCAATGATCCCTATGGAGGAGGTTCCTATGTAGGACAAAAAGAATTTAGTCCCGGTCTGTTTGGTATGTACGCTGGCAATGGCGATCAGATGGCGCAAAGTAGTAGCGATACAGATATAAATGCCAGTGATTTTTTACACTGGCTGAACACCGGATCACTCATCAGAACGTATCATGTTTCTGATTTAAATATGGACGGCGAGGTGAGTACTTTTGATCGGGAAGTCTTGTTTAACAATGTACCAAAAGTGACCAGCGTACCGCGAGAATAGGCATTTTTGTTGGCAAAGGGTTGGGTACGGGCTTAGCGAAGCGTATAATGAGCGTACTACAAGATTTCAGAGCTGAGGGGCTGACCGACCAACTGGGTATTGGTGGTAATCCGACTCCGGAATTCCTTCCTTTCGCCATAAAAGAAAACTTCGATAGGTTTCTGGCTTTTTGCAACTCAACGCTGCGAATATTTCCGGGCTGAGCAGTGGCACCAAATGAATGGATGAGTGCTGCTGATTAAAGGGCCGCTAAAGCCCATTGATACACCACGGACTTTTGAATAATCCCGTTCACGGATTACCCCTACCTCGGGTAGTGCTAATTATGTAAGGCTCGTTTATGATTTTGTCGACCATAGTAGGTACTCCCATTCCTGTCTACCGACAGATAGATTTCTTCATCTTTGGACTAATACAATTTGGGAGGTGCATTACGTATATTTTTCACCAATCCACTTCAGGCGGATACGCCCTGCCCTTTTATTCTTAGCCCAGCCTTACATTTTGCACTAACGGGAAAACATACCGAAAACAACAAGCTTATTTCCGAATTTTCAACTTGATTTGCCGAATTAATCAGGTGCTCTCAATTAGTTTTACAACAGTCGTTATAAACGCCTAACACCGCATTTAGAAGCAAATAGCATTTCACCAAAAGAGATTTACAATTAGGTCAAATATGATAAGTAGAGAGGTTAGATGCGGTACACCCAAATCTCCCTCTCTCTTTTTAATCTGTTTTAAGGATTAAGAACCAATGTATTACCTCGACTGGGGAAAGCGGCCAACTATTAATTTCCTCTGGATAGCAATGTTTTCATTGCCTTATTATTTACCAAAGAAGTACATGAGGAAGGGAGCTCCTCCCTTCCAAAATGTCGTCGTCTTATTTTTTTGGAGGTGGAGTAATTCAACGTTACTCCACTTTTTTTAGGCGAAAGCCTGCACCATTCGCACCCCATTACCCACTAACATCTGGCTGACCTTACGTACGATATCGTGGCGGTCCTTTAGAAAGATCTCTTCTTTTCGGCACCAGGCGGCCAGTAATAATTGGAGTTTGAAGTTAAACAGCGGACACTTGAGCTTATCCACCGTCAACAGGCCGGGGATGGGATCGATAAAGCCGTCGTAGTCGGAGCCAAAACAAACCTGATCCCAGGCCCGCTCCCCCCCTACCCGGATAATATGTATCAGGTTATTGACAAAATATTCCAGCCCTTCGAATTCAAAGCCGTAGATCTCTTCCATTTCTCTTAGCCGCTGCGGGCTAATGTCGGAATCATCTTCCAGGTGAATAGTCAGGGCCGCTTCGGAAGGTAGCATTTCTTTACGGCGTACCTTATCCATGATCTCCCTTTTCAGGGCCCGATTGGTTCGACTGTTAAAGTCCATGGCCTTGCGAAGCCGCCCCTGGCCCAGGATGAGCTTTCGCTCGCGGGTGAGCTGTCGTATCTCCCGGGTACTGAGCGTGACGATGTGGTCGTTAATATCCCCCGCATCACCTTGCTCCGCCTGGTCGACAAATACTCTAGGTACCGAACCACGCTCTATATCCAGATCAATTTGGTCGCGTAGATTTTCGTCAGCCAGCGCCAGCCAGTCCAGATCGCGATGCGCGGCGGCGTAGATACATTTGAGCTCTTCTTCCGAAAAAATTTCGAACTCCTTGACCAAACGAAAAGTCCAGCTATCTTTCCAGGCGGACTTGCCAAATTTCCAGAAGCGTCGCAGGGCAGTATCAGCCCCCAGGATACGACGATCCGCCGAGATTCCGATATAGCCTCCCGAGTCGATAATCTCGCGAATATCTTCGTCGTAAAGGTTAATCGAACTGGGGTTAAAAGCAAAGCCAAAGCGACCAATGGTATTGCGTTTATCGTAGGCCACCACTCGGCAGTCGGGCGTATCCGGATCGGCCTGATCCGTGACCAGTACTTTGTCTTTTACCGATTTATAAGAGAAACCCGTAATTCCCATATGGGAAGCCAGAATGGGGAAATCCGCAGTGTCTTTGCCCGTACGGCCCAGCCACTTTTGCCGTAAGGCGTAAAATTGTAAGCGGGAGACCAGGCTACTGTGCTTGATATCCAGTAAAATCTTTTTGCCTTGCACCTGCTCATCGGTACGCGGATCGATATACCTTTCGCTATAGCAATGGTCCATCAGCTTTGTAAAGGCTTCGGGGTCCTGATAACCAAAGCCTTTAGGACGAATATTTTGGGTAATGTAGGCATCTTCCTGCTGGACGAAGGGGTGTAAACCAAAGGCATGGGTACAGACCGGCCAGTAAGCCAGGTGGGTAATCGTAATGTATAGTACCCGGCCAAAAGAACTCTGCTTGAGTGCCTGGAAGAAATCATAATCCAGCTCGAACTCCGAAAAGTCCTGAAAATAGGCGCGCTCATCGCGAGTGGCCAGGCCCGGGACTTTAAGCTTATAGATCGAATGTACCCCTTCTACCGAAAAAAGCACGTTAATTTTATTGGGCTGAATATCACTGCCATCCTTAATATAATGGACCTTATTGCGGACCTGGCGAATATTACGCTCTGCCGCATCCATGACCAACAACTCCCGATTAAGATTCTGGATGGGTTGGTTGGTACGCATGGCCTCCAGGGTCGGCGTCTGGGTAGCCCCCAAAAGGTCGGCCAGATCAAAAGTGGCACTACAGATCATGGGATAATCCACCGAAAGCAAGGCCGAAATGTGCAGGGTACCATTAAATTGATCTAGCTTTTCGAAGGTAGATTTCGGCAGCAGACGTACCTCAAAGGAGGCAATCCGTGGCTTATCAAAGCGCCATGGGTTACGAGACTTACGGAATTTATCAATAAAGGGATAACCGGAAGCCAGTGGTTTGATAAAGGCATGGTAGTGAAAATCAAAGAGGTCCATAGGTGTGGTTTTCTATAAAAATAAGAAGCCTGCCAATAATGCCAAAAAATATACCTTGATTTACCAAAACTAAGTAGGTGCTCAGCTAGATCCAGGAGCTCAAAATCGCGCATACTGTAGTCCCGATCGTCAAGCTTTTGATAGAAATTCAGCAACCGCTGGAGACTCCGAACCGGGGAAATGGGTGGGTGACTTTATCAACAAACAGGATACTTCCACTAATCTTGAACTTTCCCTAATTTCCTGGAAACCAGCGTCACACTAATCAGTGGTATGACCAATAAGATGCGCAGACTCACGTAAAGGTAAGGTAGCAGATGCACCGAAATTTCGAATAAAAAGCCCTTTCCAATCGTATCTTCCCTAAAGGCGAGCGGACTATTCGGTATCCCCAGATAATATAACTCAGCCCCGGCACCCATTAGATAAAGTACCGCAAACAAAGCGTTCCTTTCCGTGTTTTTCCAGCGATAGTTGTGAAAGATAATCCATACCAGCAAGCCGGTAGCCAGACAGTACTGGGTCTGGGGTACTTCCGTAAAATTTTTAAAACCTGCTAACAAAATAATCAGACCCATTAGCAGATTGCCTACAATCGTAGCCTTTATCATGGCCACTGTATCTTCGAATCGATATTGGAGGATTTTCGAGCTTTTAGGCTTATTCATCAGAAGGCACTTTTTCAGGAATAAGATAAGTATTTTTACTGAAAAAGTGCCTTGAATCACCTGTACTACACACAATCCAAATCTGAGCAACAACTACAGAGATTTGTGGCTTCTAAGCGACCTCTTCTTTCTTAATCTTCTTCATCGCCTCCACTGTCCCGGCGATGGTACTCAGCGGCAGGGCAAAGACAAAACCAATTACCGTGAAATACAACAATAGATAGATGATGCCATTACCAACGGCCAGGCCACGATTGCGACGTACAAACTGCACACTACCCCGTACGCGGTAATACCGCTCGAGGGTGAAATCCATATTACCGGCACCGGCGTAGTACGACTGTACAGCGAAGAGCGCAAAAGGTATCACCGGTGCAAAGACTGGAATCAGTCCCACCAGGAATAAGAGAATAGTAAATAGCAGCTCCCGGACCACCAGACGGATGGCAATACGTATACCCCGGACCAGGTCACTAATAAACTGTTGAGTCGTAAATTTCGGCGATTCTCCCCCATAAAGGATCCGCTCGATTTTTTCCGAAAGGAAACTCATAAAAGGCGAGGCCAGGGCCACCACCAGGTTTTTAAACAAGATCAAGCCCAGAGCGGCCACCAGCAGTCCCCCGAAGACCTGCCCGATTTCATCGACGTAGGCACTACCCCACTCCCAGGGGTAAATATTACTAATGTAGTTGCCGATGTTCCCGGATATCTGCCAGGCACCATAAAAAATAGCGGCACCCAATAGAATGGTCACAATGGCCGGAATTACAAAGTAGCCCCACAGACGGTGCTTGGCCGTCAGTTGGATAGCCGTCAGATAAGAAGACATTCCATTGAAGAGATCCTTGATCATAATTTGTTGGTCATTGGTTGAAGTGATAATATCTGCAAAAAGGCAGACGATGGCCAGATTGATCTACTATTTACCGCAGATTTTCGACTATTGAAACCTGGCAAGCCCCCTTTCCCTGGCAAGAGAAGGACAAGAGGTTCTAAATAGACATCCTAACACCTTAAGCCTACTTTGCGGCCGCGACCAGGCTGCGTAGCAAGCTACGCACCTCATCAACCGAAACGATGTTGTACCGGGCTACCGACTGGCCGGTGCCCACTTTGATGGAATAGGCATGGTCGCCATCCGGTAGTGCTTTGAAAGTATCTTCGTCGGTATGGTCATCGCCGATGGCCAGGATAAAGTCCCAGTCTTTGGAATTAATCCAGCCCTTGGAGGCTTTTCCTTTATTGACCCCTGCGTTTTTCACCTCAACGACTTTGTTGCCTTCTAAAACTTGTAGGTCGAGATTGGAAGTCAGGTATAGTAAAACATCGCGGAACTCCCGCACGCGCTTTTCACCGAAATCCTTATCTACATTACGGTAATGCCAGGCTACGGAAAAATCTTTCTCTTCGATAAAGGAGCCGGGGGTACGCTCGACCATGGTTTCGAGCACTTCGATTACGGATTTTTTCCAGTCGTCGGATAAGTTGGAATTCCGCTCCCAGTTGCTATCGGTTTTCACCCAAACGCCGTGCTCGGCGGCCAAATCAATATCCAGGGACCCCAACCAGCCTTCTAGCGTCGGACGATCCCGACCACTGTTAACGACTAATTTATTATGCTCCGCATTCTTAATCTCCGTTAGCAACTGCAATAGACCGGCATCGGGTTTAACCGCTTGCGGATCGCTTTTAAAGCCCATCAAAGTGCCATCATAATCGAGAATAAGCAGGCGTTTCTTTGCTTTTTCATAATCCTTAATCAGCTTATCTTTCACGGTAGAATCGAGTTGTGAAATATGCCGTTCTTTTTGTTCTTCCATGAGTTGCGTTTGTACATTTAGAAAGGTGCGGGCCCAGTGCTTAATATTGTAGTTCTTTAGCTTATCCTGCATTTTATTCAATCGCCAGGCCTGCTCGTTCTTATTCATTTCCAGGGCGGTCAAAATGGCCTTTGACATGGCCTCCGTGTCCTGAGGGTTAACCATGATGGCTTCATTTAGCTCGTCGGCGGCTCCGGCCATCTCACTGAGTATAAGTACTCCTTCCTTACTGTCTTCTTTACTGGCTACGTATTCCTTGGCGACCAGATTCATCCCATCCCGCAGCGGGGTGATCATGGCAATGTGTGCCACTTTGTACAGGGTAGTCAGTTGATCAAAATTGAGGGAGCGGTAAAAGTAGACCATAGGGGTCCAGTCGAAAGTACCGTACTGTCCGTTTAGGCGTCCGACCAGCAGATCAACTTCTTCCTTCAGCTCCTGGTACTGATCCACATTGGAGCGGGAAGGAACAACCAGGCTAAGTAAAGTGACCTTACCGCGGTAAGAAGGATAATCTTCCAGGAATCGGGCATAGGCCTTGATGCGGTCGGGAATACCTTTGGTATAATCCAGACGGTCGATGGAAATGATGAGTTTTTGTTTTTTGGCCAGCGCTTTAATCTTCAGGGTATCATCTTCTGAGAAGACATCGATTTCCGGATGGGCATATTTCTCGTAGTCAATTCCCATGGGAAATACATCAACGTTGATCAGCCGGTTGTCGACCGTCATCCGGCCAAAATTATGCTCATGCCCTTCAATGCGATAAACCGCACTCAAGAAATGGCGCATATATCCGAAGGTATGAAAACCAATCTGATCAGCACCTAAAATACCGCGCAGGATAGACTCGCGGTAGGGTAACATCCGAAATAACTCATAAGAAGGAAAGGGAATATGTAGGAAAAAACCGATAGATATCTGTGGGAAAGCTTCCCGGATGAGTTGGGGCAGTAGCATCAATTGATAGTCCTGTACCCAGACGCGATCATTGGGTTTTAGCACTTTGATCACTTCTTCGGCGAAGTGCTTATTGGTGCTTTGGTAAGCCTCCCAATAATCGTCATTGTAAGTCGTGAACTGGGTAAAGTAGTGGAAATGGGGCCAGATCGTCTTATTACTAAAACCTTCGTAATAGAGTTTAATCTGCTTTTTGGTGAGGAAAACGGGTACCAGATTCTGCTTGCGCAAATCCTTACGGATCGCTTCTTGCTCCCAGGCATCTTTGACCTCCCGGCCTGGCCAGCCGATCCAAAGGCGGTTGGTGGAGTCGTCTAGTGAATTGAGTCCGGTCGCCAGTCCCCCGGCACTTGGATGATAAATGAGTTCTCCTTCTTTTTTATCAATGGTTACGGGTAGGCGATTGGAGACGATAACTAGACGACTCATATATTATTTTGCTGGTTTTTTCTTTTTCTTGCGTTTGGTTTTGAACAAGTCGGTGACTTGCTTCTCTTTAAGGAACCCGAAATCGACAAAGTTGGTTCGCACAAACTTTTTAATATCCTGATAATCTTTACCGCGCTTATCCGTATATACCTTCAATAAACGCTTCACATATTTCATGGAAAGCTCCTTCAGGTTTTGGTTAAATTGTTGATTGGCAAAAATCTTCATATAGATAGGAAAATACTTGGTGATTTCAAAATAATCCACGTAAGCATCCGTCCCCAGGTTTTCAATGAAGCGGCGGAAATAATGATAAATGGTCATCCGCAAACAATCATTGACGGTAGAGACTCCTTTATTTTTATTGTAGAAGGTCTTGATGGCCTCGTGCACTTCGGCATCCAGATAGCCTTTATCGTGGATCTGTTGCACCACCTCGTAATAGTCGCCCAGCAAGTCATCAATATCATCATCCAGCAGGTCGTAGAATTGCTGCTCGGCATCGGGCGTCAGATCAATATCTTCGCTGTAGTGCAACTCCTGTATCAAGTTGATAAAGGTATCCGAGAAGGAAGCATCCGCTTCGCGCTGATCATTGATAAAATCGGCCAGGGCGACCTGCGCGTCGTCGTCCAGGTCAAAGAAATAAGCATAAAGGCTGCTAATACGTAAATGGTCCAGTTTACCCTGGAACTCCTCCCTGGCCACGAAGTCTTTCAGGGGTTGCATCAGGCTGCTATCATCCGCCTTAAGGTTGATCCGGTAAACCAGGAAATTAAACAGTGCGGAGGCTTCGATATTGAGTTCTTCCAGGGTCTCTGGAAAGACAGCCGTCATAAATACGTCGGAGCGAAACTGCAGTCGGTAGCGGCGGTAACCGCGCTTACGCTCCTCCTCCACTCGATATTTATCCAGTTTCTGAGATTGCAGGTAATACCGTACCCTTTTATTGGTGACTTCCGAAATCAGGTTGGTCACCCAGATATCACTACTTAAAGAGAAACCGATCTGAACAGACTGTCCGATCCGTTTTTTCAGCATATCAAAGTTGGCAGATTGGCAGATGGCCAACAACACCTCCCGGAAATGATCCTGGGGGCGCTTGAACTTATAGTGCTCATTAATTTCGCCGCGCAGTACAGAATAACCGAGTACCTTGGGAAGGAATAAGCCTTCAAAATAAGGCTCCAGTAGAATAAGTTCTAAAGGTATCAGCTGAAGCGGATGCTTACGGGCTACTTCGTTATAGACCATAGCGATTCTGGGCTCGTAGGTATCTTTAAGGATGGTGTAATCTTCGTCTTCTTCGGTATCCAGGTACTTTTCTAATTCGGCAGAGGCCTGAATTTCACCGGCAATTTCTTCCAATTGGCTTAGGTATTCCTGATCTAATTCATACATAGGTTTTATTTTTACTCGTAAGTTTATTATCGATTTAAGGTGAATTCTTTCGGTCAAAATGTTTGAGGCGGAGGGAATCCTCCGCCTAAGCTGGACCTCCGCACTAGTCGTCGCCAAATGAATTCACATTGAGCTTTATTAATGGGATGGAGACCAAACCCAGCCTGTTCTAATAACAAACCTGGTAGTGCTCTTTTGAGCATTACCAGGTTTGAAAAACTGTTTTTTGTTTGCCTAAATTTACATAAAGGCGGGAATAAAAACAAGGCAAACGAGATTTTTCGCTTGCCTTGCCCAATTTATTCTTCTTCGCCAGCGGCCGCTTTGGCGGCTGCTTCTTTGGCGGCTTTCGCTTCGGCTTCGGCTGCTGCTGCCGCTTCCTGCGCTGCTTTTTCGGCATCGGCTTTCGCCTTGGCCGCTGCGGCTTTCGCTTCGGCGATCAGATGGACACCGGCAATCCGGGCTTCCCGTTCTGCCTTTTCCTGAGCAGCTTGCTCAAAACGTTCTGCGACTTTCGTTTCTTTCGCATCGACCCACTCCTGATACTTCTTCTCCGCTTCTTCCAGGCTCATAGCGCCTTTGCTAACCCCGCGCATCAGATGTTTTTTGTAGTACACTCCCTTAAATTTAAGGATCGCCCGTGCCGTATCGGTGGGCTGTGCACCTTTCATCAACCAATTATAAGCCACGTCGCGATCCAATTCAATAGTCGCGGGCTTGGTCATGGGGTTATAGACACCAATCCGAGAGATATACTTACCGTCCCGAGGTGATCTGGAATCTGCTACAACGATGTGATAGAATGGTCTTTTTTTGCGTCCTTGACGCTGCAATCTAATTTTTACTGGCATGTTTACCTTATTTAGTTATACTATTCCCCGCGTACCTTGATAAGACAAGCGGCGGGGCTTGCCGGGCGCAAAGATAGTTTAATTATTTATTAAATCCAACTCCCGATAATTATTGAATGGTTGTCTTGTTGAATTGTTGAACTACTGTCCCTGATAGGGGTCAATGATTTCGGTGTCTTCGGTTACCTTAGTCAGATTTACTCCCATTCTGTCCAGTAGGAAATACAGGATAATCAGGGCGGCCAGCACCAGCAGTACTTTTTCCCATAGAGACAGTAATCTTTTTTTTTCTTCGCTCATATTAATGAAGTTGTTGGTTGCTGATGAAGACCTGCCAGGTCTAATATTTAAAAGTCCAATTTTACGCGCAGGTTGATCCGCCGCGAAGTCAGGTAATTAGGAATGGCGTATTGCTGTTGAAAAACGGTTTTGATCCAGGTATTACCCGCCTGATTTTGTACCTGCATTAAATTAAACACTTCCAGGCTTAACCAAGTTCGGCGCGTAATATTGAGAAAGTGATCCGGTTTTTGCTTACGCTTCTCCTCATCCCAAAGCAAGAGTGAGAAGCCAATGTCCACCCGATGATAAGGATCAAAACGATAAGTATTGCGGTAAATACGGTTGTTACCACGCAGACCAAAGGGCAATCCCGTACCCACCGTCAGGTTCAGGTGCATCTTAAAGTTCTTATTATCCTTAAAGTAATCCTGAAAAAAGATGGCTAAGGTCATAAACTGATCCGTCGGGCGCGCTACAAAGTCAACTTCCGAAGCTTCCTGCTGACCAATTTCACGACGCAAGTGCTGAATATCGGTCAGGCTCTCCCGGGCCTGTAGGAAAGATAAGTTGATCCAAGATTCTGCATCCGGCACGAATTCACCGTTTAGACGAAAGTCGACCCCGGCCACGTAGCCCGTGGCATCATTCTCTCCGGAATAGCGAATGCGAACGTTCTCAATTTCGTAGGAGACCAGGTCCCACAAAGACTTATAATAGGCTTCCGTAATGAAGCGAAATTTCTTAGGGTTGCGTTTACCCAGGTAGAAGTCCAGCGTCATCCCCCCTACGATATGCGCCGACTTTTGGGCCTTCAAATCGGTATTTACCGTACCATCCGGACGCCGCATTTCCCGATAAAAGGGAGGTTGCGCATACAGGCCGCCAGCCAGGCGATAGGAAACATCGCGAAAACCCCGCAGGGGCTTGTATAATAACTGTGCCCGGGGTGAAATGATGAGCTCCTGATTCAGATCCCAGTAATTCAGGCGAGCACCGGCAGAAATCCGCCATTCGCCTTTGGCATTATTTCGGTAAGTATAGGTATCCTGAAAAAAGGCCTGTAGCCGATTAGAAGATAAAGAGCTGGACGTTTTCAGGACACTGAACAGCTGAACCGAAGCGGGATCAAAAGGCAGGGAATAACCAGCCGAGTCCAGTCGTTCCCATTCGTTGATCGAATCATCAATGAGTTCTCGCTGGTATTTGGCACTCCACTGCAGAAAGTGGCTACTGGTGACGTCAATATTAGAGTGAGCCTGCTGTAATTCGATACCGCCGCGATGCTCCAGGTTGGTCACCGTGGCGTTTAGAAAATTGCGCACGTATTCCTGCTGTGTACCCGTACCCAGTTCGGCCACGACTTCGCCAAAATCGCCACTGCCCAGATTGGAGTCAATTTGGCGTAAGCTGTAGTTACCAATGATATCAAAGGCTTCGTTTTCGTCGGAGCGATTGGTCGAGCCTAAAAGCTTTAAGAAAAGTGGGTTGCGTTTGCGATCGGGAATATAGGTCAGCGAAAGCCCCCCCATGGCGGTCGTGAAATTATCTTTCTCCTGGCCCTCAAATACACTAAATAATTGCAGGGCAAAATTGACTAGTCCAAAGCCCGTATTTCTTTCGGTCGGTACAAAATTATACACTGATCGGTTGTAGTTGCCCAAAAAACCCAGCTGCAGATCGCGGGTAATATCGTAGGTGATATAGGTCTGAATGTCGGCAAAGTTAGGCGTATATTCTCCCTGAACGTCCAGACTCCCCAGCAAGTAACGAGTGGTTTTGTAACGAGCACCAAAGAGATAACGCAGTTTCTGGTAATCGTCTTTACCGATATCTATACTGCCCTCCAGGTGGGCAGAACCGCCCAGTAGACTACCGCCTACCGAAGCACGGGTGCTGTCCGGACGCTTGTATTTAATATCCAATACGGAGGACATTTTATCCCCGTAGCGCGCTTCAAAGCCTCCGGAAGAAAAAGACAGGCTACTGATCAGATCAATATTGGGGAAAGTAAGTCCCTCCTGCTGACCAGCACGGATCAATTGGGGCCGATAAATCTGGAAATCATTGACGTAAACCAGATTCTCATCGTAGTTTCCTCCGCGTACATTATACTGGGAAGACAATTCCCCACCGGTACCAGAACTGGCACCCAGGGCGATATGCGGCAAAAGGCTTTCGAGGTTCCCAGTCGTAGTGGGCAGCACCTTGAGCTGCTCCACATCTTCGCGGATTGCCCCGTCGTTGAGCAGCTTACTGGCCCGCACTTCCACTTCCAGGTCAGACTCCTGCGGTGCCAGGATCAGGTCGAGCTGGCGCAGGCTGCCCCCCGGCATCGGTGCTACATCAACGAAAGACTCTTTGTAGCCGATACGGGAGAATCCGATCCTCAGCGGCTGATTAGCCGGTATATCGATGCGATAACGACCATTACGGGCCGTCTCGGTGAAGAAAGTTTCCGTACTGTCTTTCAGAAAGATGGTCACCAATTCGATGGGTTCTTCGGAGAAGGCATCCGTCACCCTACCGGTAATCGTGGCCCGGGTTTGTCCAAACAGCAAAAAAGGCCAGCAAAAAATAAGCAACAGTAAGAGATGTCTCATGTAATATCGGATTAGCAAAAATAACGCAGAGAAGCCAGGATTCTTATCCTGGCTCGTCTTATTTTTAGGCCATGTAAGGTTGCTGACCAATCTCTTTGAGTGACTTTATCGATTGCGCCGGATCTTCAGAGCGAAAAACACTACTACCGGCAACCAGCACATCGGCACCGGCCTGTAAAATCCGTTCGGCATTCTGTAAGCCGACCCCACCGTCGATCTCGATGCGTGGATTCAGGTTGCGAACGATGGCCATCTCCCGCAGCTGTTTGATCTTAGCTAAGGTGCGGTATATGAACTTCTGCCCACCAAATCCCGGATTAACCGACATGATTAAAACCAGATCAATATCTTCCAGAACATCCTTTATTAGGTCGACCGGCGTATGCGGATTTAAGGCCACCCCCACTTTAGCCCCACTCTCCCGAATGAGTTGTATCGTCCGGTGCAAATGCGTACAGGCCTCGTAGTGCACCGTAATGACATCGGCCCCGGCGGCTCTAAAGTCGGCGATATACCGCTCAGGCGACTCAATCATCAGGTGTACATCTAAAGGCTTGCTACACATCTTGCGGATCGCCTTGATGATAAACATACCAAAGGTAATATTAGGGACAAACCGCCCATCCATTACGTCCAGATGTAACCAATCCGCTTCTGATTGATTAACCAGATTTATTTCTTCAGATAACTTTGTAAAATCAGCGGCGAGGAGAGAAGGTGCCACCAGGTGTTGCTTACTCATAAGGAATAAATTTTTGGCGAGTTACAAAAAATACATGGCTTGGGCAAATACCTCCCGTATTTAACGCCATCTACCAGCAGGATGCAAGCAATTATTGTTGAGATTTGACCTTACGAAAAAAAATAAGTAATTTAGCGGAAATAAAAAAACCGGCTAGGTAAACCTAACCGGCTTTCAAAAAGAGCTTTGAGAGGCTATCTACATACCAATGGATGTCTCTTTCGACACCCAAAATGACTCATGAGATTATAACTGTCATTAATCTTTATTCGTGGGATTATAATTATTGCTGGTAAGCGCTGTGCCATTCTTCTATGACATCTTTTCCTTTTCGCTTACAATACAAATGTCACAATATTTTCCTCCATAGCTAAGTACAAAGTTGATATTTACTGGGATTAAAATCAGTGCCCCAAAAGTAACAAACACTTAAAAATCAACCACTTACAACATAAAAAAATCTTCTCTACTGGTTTTCAGGCTGCCAAAAAGGCCAAAAAAAACGCGAAAAAAAGTTACTTTTTTCGCGTTTTTCTTTGAAAATATAGTCCCTGGAAGAAATTTTTCTCCTTTTTTTTGCAACCCAGCCCGGATCGCTCCGTAATTTAGGGATGTAATTACCAACTGGCTTTTAAAAAGAGGCGCGGTTTAAAATATACCGCGGAGAGTTTCTACAACCAATGTTTCGTTGAAAAGAAGAAGGGTATCGTAAATTTTACGATACCCTTTAACACACTCATGAGATTATAAATGAAATTAGTTTCCTTCGGTCTTTACGCTATGAATGATTATGGATTATATTGTTATTAGCAAGGAGGCCTTTTCATTTTGTCCTACCTTTTTTCTTTCAACACTTCAAATATAGTTGAACTTACACCACCAAAATAAGTACAAAAACGTATATTTCTGGAGCAATAAAATCAATTTAAATTATTTTATTTACTGATTTACAGATGCTTACGCAAAAAAATAAAAATAAAACTGGCTTAAAAGCGCTATAAAACACTATGAAAAACAGCAAAATTGTCCAGTATATCTTTGAATTCTCCCCAGGTGACCGGGAAAAATTCACCCAATTTGTCCATTCTCCCTTTTTTAATCAGCACGAAAAAACCATACAGCTGTACGATATCATCTCGCGCCAGGTAAACCGCAAGAAGGTGCGGCTGGAATCCAAAGAAGTATTCAGCAAGCTTTTTCCCGGAGCGCCTTACAACCAGCAGAAACTTCACGATCTGCAATCCAATCTCAAGAAATTGCTCAATCGGTTTTATGCTGCCCAATACCTGGAAGAGCACCCGGTTTTTTCCAACTTGCTTACCCTGGAGACCGCTTACCAAAGGAATCAGTTTGACTTCCTGAAAAACCGGGCCAACCAACTGAAGAAAGACCTGAAAAAACAAGACTCCAAAGACGAGACTTTCTACTACGCCAATTACCGCATGAATAATATCATTGGTTACTACGGCGGTACCTTCGTTAACCGGAATAAACCCGACCGCCTGCAAGCGATGTTAGACTATCTGGATCGCTACTACATCCTGGAAAAGCTCAAGAATAGTTGTCAGACCTACGCTCACCATCTCCTCATTAATGCCCAGTACGACTGGGCCTTTCTGGATGATGTCCTGAAATACCTGGAACAACATCAGGAAAAATTTAAAGCGGACTACTCCATACTCCTCTACCAGAACGTACTGCTTAGCATGCGGGATTACCAAAACGAAAGCCATTATCAGTACTTAAAGAAACTGCTGGAGCAAAACCTGGATCGTTTCAACGAAGAGGAACAATCTGATCTCTTTACTTTTGCTTACAATTATTGTATCCTGCGCATTAATCGCGGCCACAGCCCTTATCAGGAAGAGTTGTTTCACCTATATGAGCAGGGGCTGGAGACCGGCCTGGTCTTCCAGCACGGGGTTATCACCGAATGGAACTACAAAAATATCGCCACCCTGGGTGCAAAACTCAAAAAATTCAAATGGACGGAAGATTTCATTACCCAGTACAAGGAATACCTCCCCAAACAGCACCGCGAAAACGTGTACAATTATAATCTCGCTTATCTATATTATTCCAAGGGACAATACGAAAAGGTACTCGACCACTTATTGCACGTACAATATACCGATATAAAATACCACCTCAGCTCGTCTTACCTTCTGGTAAGGACCTACCATAAATTAGGAAACACCGAAGCACTACTCAGCTTACTGGATACCTTCCGGCTTTTTGTAATGCGCAACAAGCAAATGACGGGGTCTCAGAAAAAAGAGTACATCAATTTTATCCGACTGGCCAAAAAGGTCATCTTACTCAAACACGAATACCAGATATATTCCAAAGCTGAGCGTAGTAAAAAACTAGAAAAACTCCGTAAACAGATTCAGGAGACTGAGCCGCTCATCAACCGCTCCTGGTTATTAGAAGAATGCGAAGGAGAAGCCGTGGAAGCCAACGCTTGATCAGTATCAGACCGTATCCGGCCATTCGTTGGGTAATTCGCCACTAAAACCGGTCTGCGGTAAGCTGTCGATCTGCTCCATCTCCTGGTCACTTAGCTCAAAATCGAAGATGTCTTTGTTTTCCTCCATTCTTTGGGGATTCGAAGATTTAGGAATCACCATTACTTCGTGCTGAACGATCCAACGCAGGCAGATCTGCGCGATGGTTTTTTGGTGCCGCTCCGCTATTTCTTTTATTGTTTCATTCTCCAGTACCCGTCCCTGAGCCAGTGGCGACCAGGATTCAACGGTAATCCCCTGCCGCTTGCAATAATGGGTTACTTCCGGCTGCCAATAGCCCGGATGGAACTCAATTTGATTTACGGCCGGTGTGACTTTCGCCGTTTGGGCAAGGGCTTCCAGGTGCTCTGGCCAGAAATTACTCAGGCCAATGGATTTTATCTTCCCCTCTGCCTGTAAGTCTTCCATAGCCCGCCAGGTATCGGCATTAGCTTTTTGCCAATTATCGTAATTCTTGGCATTCGCGGGCCAGTGGATCAGGTATAGGTCAATATAATCGAGCCCTAGCCGTTGGCGGGAAGCTTCAAAGCCTTTTTTGGCCTGCTCGTAGCTCAACTGATCCCGCCATAATTTGGTGGTGACAAAAATTTCTTCCCTGGGTACCCCGCTTTCTTTAATGCCCTTTCCGACGGCTTCCTCGTTTTCGTAATAGGCAGCTGTATCAATTAAGCGATAGCCTTTTTCCAAAGCCATCTGTACCGCCTTCGCTCCTTTATCACCGGTTGCATCGTAAGTTCCCAGTCCAAGAATAGGGACTGTATTTCCATCGTTTAGTGTAAGCTCTTGCATATTCTATATGGTATTTTTGTATTATTTCAGGTTACTGCTATCCATCTTACTCCTCCTCCTCACGATCTACGTGGGCAACCTGATCGTCTTCAAGGATGGGCAGACGGCGAAAGCGCAGGAATAATTGTGCGGTGGCCAGCACGTCTTTTTCGCAATAAAAAGCAATGCGCTCCAAATCGGTGTCTTCCCAGTATACCCGACCTACCTGGCTACCATCGATATCATCTTTGGGACTGGGGAAGTTCAGTACGCTGGCCAGCACCTTTAGCGAGGTGAAATTCTTGCGATCGCCAAATTTCCAGAGCTCCAGTGTATCGAGCAAATGCTTGGTCTCCCAGGGTTTTTTACCCTGGATCTGTAAAGCTTTGGGAAAGGGTAACTGGTGGAATAGCAAGCGACGACAAATATAAGGAATATCGAATTCCTTAATGTTATGCCCACAGAGGTATTTATTAGCGTAATACTGATCCAGCAAAGCACTGAAGTCTTCCAGTAATTCCTTCTCATCACTACTGGCGTATGATTTCAGGCGTATACGCAGTCGCTGATCGTCCTTATCGCGGTGCATGATCCCCACCGATATACAGACGATTTTTCCGAATTCCGCAAAAATGGCCGCGCGGTCCTGATAAGCTTCTATCACCATATCGTCGGTAAGTTCCTCTTCGGGTACGCGCAGTTGCTGCCGGGCTTTGTGTCGCCAGTGGGCCTGAAAGTCATCTGAGAGGGCCCGAAAGTCGGGTTCGGCCGATACGGTTTCGATATCGAGGAAGAGAATATGCGCCAGGTCAATATGTTCGATCATGGTTTTCTTTTTTTGCGAAAGCTGGAAAGCATGTTATAGCTTTCTTAAAAGTATTAAAACTCAACAAAAAATTACAATTTTTAAAGGGCCCAATCGTTTCTAGGGCAACAAACGAAATCCAATTTAAACATTTTAAACATTTGAGGTTATGACTGACAATGCTAACCAAAAGACGTATTTAAATGCTGCCGTGGCAGCTGCCGTCATTTTTTTCCTACTCGCCGCGGTACTCGGTATCCTCTATTTTAAGGCCAATAAGAAGGGAAGTACCCTGGAAACTAAAAATGCCGAAGTAGAGCAATTGAAGGCAGAACTGGAAAAAGATTACTACCAGGCCCTTTCCGATTTGGAAGAGATGCGCGGTAGTAACGAAGAACTTAACGCACTCATCGAAAAGCAAAAAGAAGAACTGACTTCCCAAAAAACACAAATCGATAAATTGTTACGCGATAGCCGTAACCTGGGATCCGCCCGGGCACAGATCAAGGATCTGAACGCCAAGGCCCAACAGTACCTGGCCGAAATCAACCAACTTCGCCAGGAAAACGAACAGCTCACGGCTACCAACTCCCAACTCACGGAAGTCAATACCCAGTTGGAGAGTTCCCTGACCCAGACTAAAGAACAGGCGGATTCTCTTAATGCCGTCAAATCCAGACTGGAAACACAAAAAGCACAATTGGAACAAACCACCGAGCGTCTTTCCGAAAAGGTAAATATTGCCTCCGTAGTAAAGGTCGACGCCCTGGAAGTAACGGGCCTGAAGGTACGCAACAACGGAAGTACCACCCGTAAAAGAGCAGCCAAAAATGTGGACCAACTGGAGATCTGCTTCAATACTACCGAAAATGACGTAGCGCCCGTCGGCAATGAACTATTCTTCGTACGGATCGTGAATCCGGACGGCGTCACCCTGGCCATTGAAACCCTGGGTTCCGGCGAATTTAAGAATAATGCTACTGGCGAAGCGGCCCTGTATACCCGTACGGCCGAAGTGCCTTACGAAAAAGATGTACAACAAGTTTGTACCGTATGGGCGCCGGGTCAGGCCTTTATGGAAGGTGCGTATCAGGTAGAAGTATACAACAAAGGATACCTGGCTGGCTCTTCCAGCTTTGAATTGAGATAGTGCTATTCTAGAAAACCGATTTATTACAAGCCGTTGGCCCCCCGCCAACGGCTTTTTTTGTTTTGGGGCATATTGGGTACTCCCATCAGATACATTTTTTATTTAAACTTCGACAAGAAGCGCAGTGCTTCTTGCAGGCGTTGGTAGTCTCCATCCTTACGGACATCAAACTTCTTTCGCTTACCCTGCTTTGACACCTCCTCTAAGGCCCTTTCCAACCGCTGCTGCTCCCTGGCCACAAAGTCGTGTCGCAGGTCCAATTCGCCCTCCAGAACTTCGTATAAATAGCGCTCGTACTGATTCAGCTGCTCCAGAATAGCTCCGTAATCAATTTTCTCATCGTACTGCGCCGCTTCCAGCAGATAATAGCTGGCGGACAATTCAACTATGCTTTCCAGACCGATACTGGCCGGTGCCAGCGCCTCGCGCAAGTAGGCGAAAGCTTGTTTGAGCTGACCCTCTTTTACCCAATGGTCTACCTGATCGTACAAATACCGTTGTAGATCCGAATCGCGACGTGGATCGGGCAACTGGGCATCAGCCAAAACTTCTCCGATACTAATCACCAGACCATTGGTCAAATCACTGTGCTCTTTTCGGTATTCCGAAAAACTGAGCCGGGACCGATCCTTTTCTAATAAGGACAGGCGATCCAGCAAATCTGCTGCCTGCTCTGATATTCGATGGGGTATGGCCTGAGTATGCGCCAGTAAGCGCTCGGCCGCCTCCAGCAGACGATTCTCCGCCAGGGGTTCGTAACATTCGACAATCGATGGCCAGTCGATCTCAGCGAAAGCCGTTTCGGTCATCAAGCTTTCCACCAATTTTAACTCCCGCTCCAGTTGATTTTTTTGTGTGGAATCGAAAGCTTTTTGGGCTTGCAAACGATTAAGCTGATCCTGCAGATTACCACGTTCGAATGCCAGATAATCGGGGCGCAGCAGCGCTTCGCTCATTTCTTCCTTTAGAAAATCACCCCACTGCCGAATAATCTGCTCGTAATCTCTCTCGTAATCCTCCAGTTCCATGCGGCCACTTTGGCGGCTTTTTTCCAGATCCAGTAAGCGTTCTTCCCATGCCCTGAATTGATTATTTAGTCCGCGCGTGGCGGCCAGCTTATCCTGGATATAATAAAGAATATTCTGGAAGTCGCCTTTCGGCAAAAGGCGAAGGATGCCGTACTCAAAGTATTCAAGGGGCGTCCCTATTCCCAGATCACCCATGTTCTCTTTTAATTGATCGGCACTGATGCCATTAATAAAACTACAAAGGGCCTCGACATTCCGGGCCCGGAATTCCAGGGTTTTTTCGAGGGAAATCGTATCGGTCTGCCACTGGGCCTCGGTGCGCTGATATTTCCACTCCCAGAAGAACCGATCAAAATTAACGGCCGTGGGCTTCAATCGCTGATCCAATTCGGCCCATAAATTCGCCCATTTATTTTTACGTAAGTGCGTATATAAGTTGTGCCTGAGCGTGATCATATTTTCCTTCGGGCCTTTGTCCGAAGGGGAATCGCGCAGGTCTTGTGCATTGACGTTCCGGATTAAATTAACTACGTATTGCCGCAGGGTACTGCGCTGCCGCTCCTGCTCCTCTGAAGAAAGAGCGGAGCCACCGATGAGTTCTTCTAAAAACGCCTGATGGTCACTCAGGATCACCAGATCATGGTAAACGGCTGTACCCATCCGGATTTGGGGTTCCAGCGCTTCCAAAGTATCGCCCACACTACGACTGGAAAGCAGCTTTTGTTGTTCTTCCTGCCAGGCACTCAAGTCATCCGTACCACTTGCTTCCTCGGCCATACTTTGGGCTTCGATATCCGGCAGTTGCCAATCCCAATTGACCCTGCTCCCCTCCGTTTCATAAATTTCCCAGAGTTTGCCCAGGAAGGCAGGATCCGGCCCTATATTCGATTCCGTTTGCTGGATATTAGAGGTATAACTCATTTGCTCCATGCTACCCGAAGAACCGTATTCCTCGACCACCCGTACGAAAGCTGCCCGAACACTTAGTCCGTCGCGCAGCGCTGCAAAAAAGTCTTCCTGGAAACCAAACAACTGCGCCTCACTTAAATCACCAGGTGCCGCAATCACGGCAGGGAAGCCAACGGCCAGTAAAGCTTCGGCGTAGGCGGCGCTGTTGGGTACGTTTAGGATAACGACGTTTGTGAAGGAGCTGCGATTGGCCAGTAAGGTAGCGAAGTCTTCCGGCCTAGTTGACTCCACAATTTCAGGCCTGGACCAGGTGGTAATCAATTCAAAATTTTCTCCACCAAAATATAATATCTGTAGATCTACCTCCGTCGACGGCGCATAGTTGTACAGGGCGAACCGATGTAAAACCAGTTTATTTTGCACCGTGATCTGTTCGGCTTTTTCCCAGGAAGATAATCCATCCCCAACATCCAATATAGTCTCCCCCAATTGATAGCCCAGGCCAAAGAGCTGAATACAGGGGGCTGCATCCGGAATCCGTAACCAGTGCTCACGGGCGGCTTCCAGGGCCTGCGAAAACGCTGATGGCTGAGGTAAATTGAGCCAGGGGTTGTTTCCAAGTTTTATGACCTGATCCTTTTCTTTAGATTCTAAAAAGTTAGCTGGCATTATTTGTAATTGATTATGGTCCAAAACCAATAACTTAAGATTTGCATTAGCAATCCATCTATTATCGATTTGAACTAATTCATTTTGTCCAACATCTAAGACATCTATTACAGTTGCAGGTATCGTCGAAGGTAGTTTTGACAATTTATTCTCTCTTAAAATAATGCTAGTCAAAGAAGACATATCGGAAAAATCTGGAAAAACTTCCAGATCACAATTACTGGCAATTAGCTCTTGTAAACTGGTTAATTTTTTAATAGACTCCGGCACTTGTATCAAGTTCGCAATGCCACTCAAATCTAATCTCTGTGCTCCTGTTTTTAAAACCTCCTCTATCCGCGCTTCCGCCAATTCCTGCGCTTTGCGCTGCGACAGACTCGGTGCCTGGCGGAATTGCACTTCATCGGAGACCACCGACTTGAGCAGGGGTATTTTTAGCGAAAGCTGATCGTCCCGATCGCTCTCCCCAATGACCATGACCTTATTAAAAGATTCGGTAGCGGCCCTGGGTCGCTCTAATAGGCCATCGCGCAGTCCCCGGGAATAATGCAGGATGTTTTCAAAACTTTTTTCCTCCTGACCGATTTGCTCCAATAGCTTATTCAGACGCAGAATTTCGCCCGTATCCTCCGCCTTTATTTTATTACTCAATAAGTTCCCGATTTCCTTCGCCGCCCGATTCGGGGCAATGACGGCCATGGCCGTCCAGTACTGTGTCTCGCGAAAAGTATCGTAGTCGCGCTCCTGCAGACTGCGCTGAATATACTGATAGAGGAAATAGGCCAGTGCCCGAATCCGATCTTCTCCAAAGCGCTCGTCCGATTTTAAAAGGGCTAATAGTTCCCGGCGCAGACTTCCCTGAATCTCGAAGACCCCCAGGCTGGTCTCCCGAACCAGATTGGACAATAAAAAATCGGATATCACCATGGGATCCAGTGGTTTGGGACGGCCCGGCACCACGGAGAAATTCGCCCACAGCTGATACAGCATGTGCACCGTCACTCCCGTTGGGAAGGCGGCATGACAAGCAAAGAGCAGGTGATCTTCATCGTAGCCCAGGGCTTCGTACTTGTCGAGGTATTGCTGTATTTTTTTATTCATCTTCCTATATTTAATCCGTCCTGCTGAACAGGGGGGATTGGTTCTAGAACTAAGGTATAAGGTAAATAAACGAGTGCCTTTAGGTACGCAACATGGGTGGAAAAACTTAGGGATCGTTACGATGATCTCAGCTTACCACGTAATTGCTTGATGGCATTACGAAATTCCAGTGGATTGCTGGAGAACATAAGTCCCGTTTTCAAGGCAATAAGCTCTGCGCTACTGTGCTCCCAACGCTTTCTGGGGATGGGATTGACCCAGACAAAGTGGGGTGCATTAATCAATTTAATAAAAGCCAGCGTTTCGCTCACTCTATCCCAATTTAGCATACCCCGAGCCGCACCTGCGTCACTAAACACCAGGACCGATGACCGCGGCTGCAGTAAAAAGTCAGCGATATCGACCGGATTCTGGAGTCCGGGGCTCCTAAACAGATAATCTTCCGGCACATTATCAAAATAAAAGACCCGTAAGTCCTGGAAGTGGCGATCCTGAGTGGCCGTCCGGATCATTTTTTCGGCCAGGCCCGCGAAGGCCACCATGGAAGGAGAGTCATCGATCAGTATGGTCAGCTGTGCCGTATTCTGATAGTCTGCCCGGAGGGCGGGTTTCCCCAAAAAACCAGTATTGGCCACCTGGCGAATGGTTTTGTCCAGATCGAGAAGCCGCTTTACACCTACTTCCTGTAAATTACGCATGGAGCGCCAGGCTTGTTGTAAGACCCGGGTCGGCAGCAGGTAATCGTCTCCCTGAATAATAAAAGATTTCTGAAAAATCAATTCGCTAATATCCCGTTGGGAGCTATCCATTTGAATACCTTCCAGCCCCTGCCCGGCCTCCTCGAAATAAATGGAAATCATCCCCCCCTGCTCCACCAGCTCTTCTGAACTGGATGTTTGCTTAGACTCCTCCGCCTCCGTCGGTGACTCTGCTGGTTTATTGTCTGTTGCATCCACCGCAGATTTGTCGGCGGGAGTATCGACAGGATCCGTTGGTTGCTCCGCATCCGATTTTCGGGCGGTATCTTTTTCCTGCTGCCGGGCCTGAATCTGTCTCAGGTATTGGTTAAACATCCGCTCGAAATCCTGCTCCTCGTGTCCGGGTTTCAGGAGGACAGTTTTACAGAGTATCAGTAGATCGGCCCTGGTGAATAAGCCATAGCCCCTGGCTAATTCCTCCAGGAGAAGTAAAAAGGTCTCCGGGTCGCTGGTGAGGCGACCGTAGCTGCGTTCGTAATGGCGCCAGCGCAAAAAGAACGGCAGTAGTGGTATGTCGTGGATATCCGGCAAGGGTATTATTTTTTAAATTCATCAAAAGCGGCCAGGGTATTCCAGTTTTTCAGCAGCACCTGTCGGAAGGGAATTTCCAGTGTACCTTTCCCGGCTTTCGCCAATTCGCTCAGCAACAGCTTGGTGCTTTCAGAGGCATCCGCCGAATCTATCCGCTGGTAATATTTGAGGGCTTCAAACCAATCGATTAGTTCGCTGGTGGAGATGGATTTCCCGGTGACCGATTTCTGATCGTTAATTTTGTCGCGAATGGCAATGAACTGTTGCACCGCCTTCTCTACGAGTTCTTCCGCTGGTTCGGGCTGGTCTAATTGGTAAAAGCGACTGTTTACAATCTTGATAAACATCTGCTCATCGAAGGGCTTGATGTAGTGAAATAGACAGCGGCGTAAAAAGGCATCCGGCAGATCTTTCTCGGCATTACTGGTGATAAAAACGATGGGTTTCACCGCGGCACTAATCCGCTCTCCCGTTTCTGAAATGCGAAAAAAGGCATTATCCAATTCATTAAGTAAATCGTTGGGAAAGTCAATGTCTGCCTTATCAATCTCATCAATCAGCAAGACGGGGCGGCGCTGTTCATCGGTTGATTTGCGAAAAGCCTGTCCCATCTCACCGTATTCAATGTATTTTTGCTTGTCCAGCTCTTTTTCCAAATCAATATTTTCATCCGCTTTTGCCTGGGCACTTAAAATCTGGGCATCCCCCAGGCGTCGGATGGCATCAAAAGAATAGAGGCCTTCCTGGGCCTTAGAACTAGATTTTATATTCCATTCGAAGTAAAGACTTCGGTAGTCCTGTTGGATATCCTGCCCATTAGTCTGATGGTATAATTCGTAGGCTACGGCCTGAGCGACGCGGGTCTTTCCACAACCCGGCTCTCCCATCAGCAGCAAAGGTCGCTTTAGCAAAATAGACAGGTTGACGGCTTTGATGAGATCGGGATCAGCCAGGTAGGGATGGATAAGTTCGGTTTTGGGCCAGGCTGCTCTGGCCGCCATTTCCGGATTGCGCTGAATGCGCACTTTTTCTTTAAGTCCTTGGCCTGCGTATTTTAGCATAAGCTTTATTTAAAGTTTAAAGTAGGGTGTAGAAATTATACATAGCTGAAATCAAATTGATCATAATAATCAGTGTAAAGCTCAGGGCGTCCGATTTGTGTACAGAAAGCCCGAATCATCGGGAGGACATATCCCTGCGATTCTGTAATCAGATGATCCCAGTCAATATCGTTGAGGTTAAAATTTTCGGGTAATTCGCTATCAAGCAGCCAGGCCTGCAGATCGGCTACCGTAAGGGGAACGATCGGCTGCATAATTTTCGGGGCTTGTTCCGGGGCGGTTATTTTTTGAAAAGCCTCCTGGAACTTAGGGAAAGACAGAGTCTTCCAATGGTGATCGCCGTCTTGCGGTGCCAGTTCTGCTTCACGGTCGAGTAGGATTAGAATGAGGCGATTGGGATAGGCGTATTCCAGATCTGCTGCTTCGGGTTTTAACTTTTCCTGCAATTCCCACCAAAAAGCACCAATGGCTTCGGCAGCCAGGTGGTTCACTCCATCAAAGAGAATGATCAGGTGCTGCTTTTGCAAAATGTCCGCAATTTCTCCGGCTACTTTTTGCGAAAGCGCCTGCCTGGGCGGACGCATCTGCAGCGCCATACGCAGATTTTGCCAGATGGCTTCGGGGGTGTAAGAATTATTGTGATTGAGATCTTCGAAGTATACCCAGGATTCCCGGAATCGATCCCTGGTGAAATGGAGTACTTCTTTGGGAGCTACCTCCTGCACCAGAAAACTATGCCCGCATTTTGGTGTTCCCTGGATCAAAAAAGCGCCGACCTGTTGGTGGTGTTTCCACTGACTAAAGTACTCGATTTGATCCTTATAATTGATGCGATTAATGACGGATCGCCACTTTGCCGCTTCGCCTTTTTTTAACTCACTAATCTTTTTTTCCAGCAGAAATAGATCGCGTTCCTTTTTTGCTCTTTGGAATTGTGCCAGTGATAATCCTTTTTGCAGCGTTTCCGTTTGCGGATCCTGGGGGCCTAGCTGTTGTAATTGGCGGATCAGTTGTTGTACCGATTGGTCGATGGCTTCCAATTCCTCCTGCATTCCTTTTTGCTTTTTCTCTTTATGTGCTAGTTGTAAGGCTTGCAGGTCTACCGCTTCTTCTTTTGGGAAATCATCCTGAAGTTTCCAGGTCAAAATACGATCCTCCCGGTAGAATAATCCCCAGGGCATCGTACCTGGTAGCTGGGGAATGCCCTGTCCCCGCACAGCCACCGGCTGGCGGATAATGCGGTATTCTCTGGCTACGGGTGCTTCCTCCTGCTCTTCGGTCAGACTTACTTTCACCAAATCCAACTGATCAATTGGCTGTGCCTCCACCCGATGCTCACCGGGCAACAGAATACTTTGCACCGCGTGATTATAAGCGGATTGTAAGTCATAGCCCAACTCAAATACCCGATAGAATTCCAGGGCAAAGTCTTTCGCACGCCGATCATTGATCTCAACGGAAGTAGCAATGACCGCCTGCACGCCAGCCGCCAAAAGCCCTTCAACCTGCTCCCGGGTGGAACAGCCATTTAAAAAGACAAACTTCAGTTTGGAATAGTCGCGAAAGTAATCGGCCAGACTCCGGGCGTGTGCTCCCTGGCCGTCAAACTCCAGTTTGGTGCCGGAGGCGTGGCCTGCGTAGTGAAATAAGACCAGCGCTTCGCGGTAATGTGGTAAATCACCCAGGATATCTGTGAGTTGGGTGTTTCCTTCTCGCACCATATTTATTTTCTCGCGCGCGTCCTTATTGCGCAGAATAGCCTTGATACCTTTCAACTCCTCGTCCAGATTTGAAAGGTGACGGTCTGCCTGATTGGCAAAACTGAAATACAAGACAGGTAAACGCGACATAGTTATTCATTTAACGGCTCTCCGCAATATTTACAATAGGTAGCATCGTTCGCATGGCCTTCCTTTCCACAATACCGACAGGCCTGAGTAGTCGTTCGTCCTTTTAAATCATTCACCATCTCTGCCGAGACAATTCCGGTCGGTACCGCGATCACAGCATAGCCCATAATCATCACCATTGCGGACAGCATTTGCCCGAGGGCAGTCACCGGTGTAATATCTCCGTAACCTACGGTAGTGAGGGTGACAATTGCCCAGTATATTCCGCGCGGAATACTGGAGAAGGCATCGTTCTGTCCACCTTCCACCATATACATAACCGCACCAATCACCACCGTAACTAAACTAATGAAGGTCAGAAAGACTAAAATCTTGGCCCGGCTGGATCGCAGGGCACGAATTATCAGTTCTCCTTCGTTAAGGAAATACCCTAGCTTAAAGATACGAAATACCCGAATAAGACGCAGACCGCGGATAACCGTAAAATATTGAGAACCGGCAATGAACAAACTTAGATAAGCCGGTAAAATCGCCAGAAAGTCAATAATGCCGAAAAAACTAAATATATACTTTGTCGGGCGGTAGATGCAATAAATGCGTAGTGCGTATTCGATCGTAAAAAGGATGGTGAAGAACCATTCCGCCCAAAAGAAAAAATCGGCGTAGGCGAGGCTGAGTGAGCTAACGCTTTCCAGCATAACAACAATCAGACTGGCGAGAATAGCGATCAACAGGATTACATCAAAAGTTTTCCCCATTGGCGTGTCTGCCTCGAAAATGATCTCGTGAATTTTTTCTTTTGTACGATTTCGCTTCACCGGTCTTGTTGACATATTTGCATTTTAACCAAAAGCCAATTTAACTTTTATCAATAACGATGACAAAATCTAAGGCAAGAAACTATATATTCAACAAAAGTTACTATATTTAAAATGTACCCGGTAAGGATCTCTTTTTAAACAACTTCTTTTATAAAAAAGGACAAAAGCTTGTTCTCTATTCCATCATTAGACTTTATTCTATTTAAGAACCAAAAACTAGTAGTGTGATTAATGCAGTCATCATTGAAGATGAGATATTAGGTCTCAACAACTTACGAAATTTACTACAACAGCACTGTGGAGGCGTCCAGGTGGTGGGTACGGCCAGCTCGGTAGCCGAAGGCATTGAGCTATTTCAGGACCCAGACATCGAAGTGGATGTGGCCTTCCTCGATATTAGCCTGCCCGATGGCTTAGTGTTCAAGCTTTTGAATCAGATTCGTCCGATTAACTTTGAAATCATCTTTGTAACGGCCTACGAAAAGCACGCCATTACGGCCTGCAACTACGCCTCGGTGGGCTATATTCTTAAGCCCATTGATCCGGATGCCCTGCAATTAGCGGTAGCTCGTATCGAACGACGCCGGGCGGATGCCATGGAGAAGCGCCTGGAGCTATTTACCAACCACTACAATAATCCGAACGTATTCAATAAAATGAGTATTTCGGCGATTGATGGTATCCATTTTGTGAATATCAAGGATATCATCCGCTTTGAAGCGGAAGATAATTACACGCATATCTATTTGATCGGAGGAGAACGCATCACCGCATCCAAAACGATTAAATCTTACGAAAAAATGCTGAACGCCTACAATTTTTATCGCGTTCACAAACGACACGTAGTTAATTTGAACTACATTCGTAAGTTTACCCGGGGAGAAGGCAGTATGGTCATCATGGAGGATGGCCTGGAAATTGACGTTTCACGCCGCCGCCGCCCGGCATTTTTGGAGCGTTTGCGCCAATTGCAGGCGGGACCACTACCGCAATAGGGGTATTTTCAGGTTCAAAAGCTATAAAAAACGGGTAGATAGTTTACATTTTGCCCGCTTTTCCGTATATTTAAGAATTAATATTACTTGTATTTACCGATTATTGAATACCGTAACCTTTGACTTAAGCATTACTGAATAAACTGGAGGAACGTAATTTAATCTTAGGCTAGTTTTGAAAACTGCTTTTTGTCCAAAAAACAACACTATGGGAAAGAAAAAATTAAATCTGGACGAACTAAAAAAAAGCCTTAAAACCGTCAACAAGCGTAAAATGAAAAACATTGTTGGTGGTCGACAAAGGAATAAAAACCGAAAAAATTGGAGTGACGGCTGTGGAGGTAAAATTCCACAATAAGTCACGCTAATTATTCTTAAGCCCAAAGGACTATTCCGGTGCATCCGGTCTAGTCCTTTGTAATTTACACTACCCATGGTAACAAGATTTACCCAACCCTACGATCTCGAAAAACTAGAATACAAAATTCTGGCGAACCTCCCTCCCCACCAGAAAATTGTCTACGTCGAGCAACTGGTATCCGTTTACGCTTTCATCAATGTCGTTAGGGCAGATGAGCTGCTGGATAAATTCGAACTACTAGTAGAGCAGACGAATCTACCCGATATGGAGCTCGCTTATAATTGGTGGCGCGGTATCGTGGATAATCATTTGTATAAGCACGAAAGCTCGGTGGAGCACTTTGAGAAGGCCATTGATATTGCGGAAGCCAGAGCCGCCGCCATGGAGTTAGCCGAACTGTATATCGATTTTATTGGCGTCTGTGTAAATACCAAAGAACTGGAAAAGGCCTGGGACTACCTGGAAAAAGCCGATGATCTACTGGAGGCCTTCCCCAATCCGCTATTGTATGCCCGCCTGCAACTGCGTTATGGCTATTACTACCTGCAAGACAGCCTCTTTTATTTTAATGCCGTAGAGTTTTTAATTGATGCCAAAAATATTTTCACCAGCCACGAAGAGCCCCTCAGCCTCAAGAACATATATTTCCTGATCATGACCTACGGTGGTTTCGGCGAACTCGCTGCATTTAACGGTGTAGAAGATGACATCATCGAGGCCCACCAAACGGCCATCGAACTGGGAGAGCAATCAGGCGTATCCATTCGGCTCGCCTGGAACTACCTCTCCGCTGGAAACGGACTCATGTCGGCCGGTGAGTTAGAGCTGGCAGAAGAGCACTTCAAAAAAGCACAACATATTAAGCAGGACCCCAGCACCATCGCCATCGCCAGTGCAACGGCCAATCTGGGTTTTATCCAACTTGAATACGAAAACTATCAACAGGCACTAGACTTTTTCGACAAGGCCGATGAATTATACAAGATCTACAGTCCGGATGACATGCGTAATATCGCAACGGTAGCCAGCTGGCGGGCACAGGCCTACTCCGCGATTGGCAAAAAGAAAAAAGCCAAACGCTACTTCCTACAAGCCCTGGATTTACTAGAATCGGGAGAGGAACAAAACGATAAAATCATCTCCAACACCTATAAACAATTTGCAGACTTCTATGCGGAGTTAGAAGACTATAAGCAGGCTTACGAATGCCATATTCAATACACGAAATTTCGGGAAACACACGAACAGTCCGTTAAAAAACAAGAGATCCTTCGGATCACTGAAGAGTACGAGTCTAAAAAGAAAGAGCAGGAAGCAGTACTCCTTCGATTAGAGCGTAACAAACTACAAATGAAGGCATTACGGGCGCAGATGAACCCCCATTTCATGTATAATGCGCTGAACGCCATCCAAAACTATATCACTTCGGAAGACAGCACCTTTGCGGCCAGTTACCTGGCAAAGTTCTCCAAACTCATGCGCAAAAGCCTGGAATATTCCGATCTGGAATACATCTCTCTCGAACAAGAGCTCGAGTTCCTGAAAAACTACCTGGACATCAATCAGAAACTGCGGTTTGACCAGCTTAATTACACGATTGAGGTAGACGACGATATTGAAGAAGATATCATGGGGGTTCCTTCCATGATTGTACAACCCTACGTAGAAAATGCCATCGAACACGGCCTGCGAACTAAAAAAACGGGCGGTGTGGTTAAAGTCATCCTGCGCTTACTTAATCAGGAAACCATTTTGTGTGTAGTAGAAGATAACGGCATCGGAAGAGATGCCGCTGAGGATCATCAAAGCCAGCATCAGGAACACAAGTCAAAGGGTACCCGAATTACCGAAGACCGACTGCGATTGCTCAACCAGGGCAATCAGGTCCAGGTCTACGTGGAAACCATTGATCTGTTTGATGAGGAAGGCGTTGCCTGTGGCACCCGTGTTGAAATAAAAATTCCGATCGTAAACATCCTAAAGGGAAATGCCCAGGCACCGGTTTCTAAAGTATACTTACCTATTCCCAATCAATCTGGCTCAGTAGCTAAAAGCTAGAGAAACTGTGCCGACATAAGTGTATATTTGATCACAGTTTTCTCATAGTATGTTTAAAACCTGTACCATCCTCCGGTCCAGGTTTTTTTTTGCCCGCGATTACCCTTTTCATAAGTCTATCTCCCCCGTATCATCAAGAAAGGAAACCATTGTCTCATTGCTCTAAAATCACATACATAAAAAACTTATATTTGTTAGGTAGTTTTCTCATAGTATGTTCCAGGCTCCTACATTTGTGAAGGAAAATTTTCCCAGGGTGTAGGAGCCTTTTCTATTCTACTCCCTGCCAATCACGGTGAATCTTTTTTCCAGCCGGTAACCCTGATCATCAACGACGACCAAATGATGGGGACCTTCCCCCGGCTTGAGTTCCAGGCTATGGAACTGTTGGGTCTCTCCGACAAAGTGTTCATCCAAATGCCAGAAGAGCCGGGCTGAACTTCGGTCATGCGCTACTTCAAAGACCGTACGGGACAAATGGCCGTCTAAATCTTTGGGCACATAGATTTTATAGCTATTTCGGGGATAGATGAGCTCCATTGGCTTTCTTCCCGCCGCTTGATCGCATTTGGACGACCAGGGAGGTACCCCTTGGTACTCTGGATGGTAGCGCCGATAATAATAACTCTGCAGCGCAGGCAAGACGAGGTAGGTTTTTTGTTGCATGGCGAAAGGTGAAGCACAATCGTTGGTCACCCGCCACTGTCCCGTCTCATCCAATTGTACACTTTGGTGGAAATGGCATTGCGTAAAAGCCTCCGCACCTTTGGGTACCCAAAGGGTATCTACCGGGCAGTTCGGTTTTGCCAACATACCGGTGGTGGCGCAGGTTGGCAGGGGTAACATATCATCATAGGGCACCTCATAAGCGGCCGCAAAACCACTACCCCCCGGAGAGGGTAACAAACGGAACACGTCAAACATTAGTGGTGCAGCTGCCTGTACACCAACCAGCCCTGGTCGTCCTTCCCCATCGGCATTGCCTACCCATACCCCGACGGCGTATTCCTTTGACAGGCCAATGGCCCAGGCATCCCGAAATCCAAAGCTGGTGCCCGTTTTCCAGGCGATACCCTCCTGTGATCGAAAGATCTCCCACTCCCCTTCCGAATCGGGACGTTTGACCTCCTGCATCGCCGACAGTGTCCACCAGGCCGCCCCGGCACCAATCTCCGAAGGCTCCCGGCTAGCCCCACTAAGCGGCGGTATCTCGCCATATAAAACAGGTTCTCCCAAAGGCTCCGCCGGATATCGACTATCGTTTTCGAGAAAGAAATCCAGGGTCTGTCCCATCTTTGCATAAAGGCTTGTGATCTCTTCCAGCGTTCCTTCTGCGCCCCCCAACACCAGGGTCAGACCGTAGTGTTCCGGACGCCGACGGATGGTGCTCATCCCCTGGCGACGCAAATCTCCGTGAAACTTTTCCAGACCGTAGGCCTTAAGCAGGTTGACAAATGGGATATTGAGCGAACGGGAAAGCGCTTCGTCGGCGGGAATTAAGCCCTGGTGATCTCGGTTGAAATTTTCGGGTCGATAGCCGTTAAAATCAACTGGAGTGTCTGACAGAAACTGTCGGGGTAAAATAGTGCCCGCCTCCATAGCACGCGCATAAAGAAAGG
>DATFKA010000106.1:0-38647 GCA_035268885.1 Saprospiraceae bacterium | reverse complement strand
ACTTCGTTGCCAAAGGCATCCGTGTAAACCGGATAGATCGGTGCTACCTCTACTCCAGCTGGGCTACAGCTCTGCAGCGTCAGTACCCATTTGCCATCTTCCTCGACGAAGGTCTGGCCATCGCTGGCATCCGTATCGGCTTCAAAGGCAAATTCCGTATGGTCCACCACCTTGAAAGTGATGGTCTGCGTAGCTGTACCTACGTAGCCATTATCATCTTCAGAACGGAAAGTCCGCGTGATCACCGCCGTCACACCATCTTCGCTACACTGGAAGTATTCCACCGCATCGTTGAAGGTATAGGGTAGTTGATCGCCCTGACATCCATCGAGTACGATTGGCTCACCCAATAGGCCTTCGAGTGGGTTTAGGGCGCCAATCGTTGCTTTGTTATTGAGCACCTCATCGATTAGCCAGCATTCCAGACCCGCCACGTCCTCAGGTGGCGTAATCACCGGTCCGGTTTTATCTTCTAAAAGTAACTCGCCCCAGCGGGGTTCGCAAACCTTGTTCACCGTAAAGACCTGATATTTAATCAAGTCATCTACGATCGAAGCGGCATCAATTTCGGTAGGTTCGAAGAAAATACCCGGTGTGCCTTCCACCATGAAGCGGTAATAGCCGCCCAGTGGATAAACCGCTTCGTCACATTCTGGAGCATAAGGCTGAATCAGGTTTGTCTCATCCAGGATCACTTCACAATTCGCTCCCGCAGAGAAGTTCACCTGATCAAAGGTCGCAAATTCATTGGCCCGTTTCCAGCAGTCGCCCAGGTTGGTTGGTTTATCTGGATCATCGTAGGTGCCATCCAGTACTATTCCCGTTTCATTGGTGTAATCACTGGAAAGATCCGTCGCTACGAATTGATTTCCACTGTTGAAGAAGTCCGGAATGGTTTCCATATCGTAGTTAGTAGCATTCGCGCTGCCCGCCAGGTTCCACATCAGGTTAATCCCATCCATCATCGGTACGGCTTCCGGATTGACTTCAATCACGTAGCGCACCATCACTTTCTCACCCGGCCAGATAAATCCGGTGTTATCCACAAACAGATCGCCGTTGGCGGCTGTACCGTCGTAATTTGGGTTGAGCGTCGGATACTGCTGCGGTGCGCCCGGTGTCACATCGTATTCCAAGGTCGTAATATCCGCACTAGCTCCGTTATTATCCGTACCGGCACCAATCAGTTGAGTGCTCACTACATTGACAAAGGCATCACCCAAAGCAGCGGACAGATCACCAGTCAAGCTGAGGTCCTTCAGTGGAACACCCATAGCGTAATTCATCGGCGTACCGGCAGAGTTCACCATACAGACATCTACAATCACATTGAAGTGATCACATTCTCCACTTTCGGGCACATCTACCCCAACTACCCGCTGCAGTACTTCCAGATTGGGTTCCTGAACCCAACCGAAGTCTAGGGTGAGATTAGTCAAAGTATCGGGGTATCCCAGTACCGTAGGTAAGTCTCCATTTCCATCTTCGTTTAGCGTGGTCAGTCCCATCTCCACCAGATCGGGGATGCTAAAGCTCAGATTAGGTGCGCCATCACTGTCTTCTTCATCATCGGCGATATCATTATCCCGAGTCAGAATCTTACGCTCCGGCCCTATCTCATAGCGAGGCGTAGGCGTACCATCGTTAATGGTGATGTTATCTGGATCGGTAATGTCATAGGTGTTACCGAATTCATCTGCTATTTCATCCATAAAGACATTGGATGGGTCAGCATACTTCAGTGGGATGATCTCAAAGCTACCTTCCTGTAAACCACAGAAGTAATAAATGCCATCTTCGTCTTCGCCGTAGATACCCGTGGCACTAGTCTTGATGTAGGTGCGATCATCGGTCGTATTGGGTTGACCATCTTCACCGTACCAAAGCAAGACAAAAGGCACCTCGTTGACACCCGTCTCATCGGCATGTACACCGGTATTAGGCGCATCCGTAAAGGCCTGATCACCATTGAGGTCATTATCAAACCAGGTGTAGTTACCTACCTTGGCAATTGGGGGATCGTAGTCTTCTACTTCACCACCCACCAGCAGACCTTCGGGCGTTACGTTATCCGGGTCTGTTTCACAATTTAAACGGAAGCGGAGACGAATCAGATCATCCTGATAGACCGCATCCGAAGGTACGATGAAACAGAGACGAGTCGTAATATTGGTTCCTTTTGCTAAAGGTACATTAACGCTTGGCGTGATATCCACACCGTCCTGAGTTAGGAACTCCAGCCTTTCGTCCGTATCAAATAAGCCATTGCCGTTGAAATCAACCCAGGCACTAAGGAACACATCGTCGCGTACCAGGAAGTCACCCACGTCTTCGGCGGTATAGGTCACTTCTACACAAGCCTCATAACCCGGGATAAATGGTGTTGGGAAACTTATCCCATCTTCGTCATCACCGGGTTCTTCGCAAGTACCTTGCTGGTAATCACCCGCGTTACCATCATCTCCCTCTTCGAAGAGTCCGGCCAGCGGCTCGGGCTGTCCATCGCGCTCTCCATCGACACAGGAACCTAAGTATTTACCCGGTTGGATGGTGTGTTTTGGCCCGTTGGAAGCATCCAGAGTGCTGTAGCTATCCGGCAAATCTCCGTAATCGATACCATTAAAAGTAAAGTCATAGGTTTCGTCTACCTGATCGTCGGGGAAAGCCCCTACTCCATTAGCTCCACCGTCGGTAGTACCGCCTTCCTGGGTAGGAATACCCTGCTCCGGATCGAAAACAATCGGCCCGCTGACTACCTGACTCAGGTCGCTACCTACCACGATACCATCGCTATCGCGATCCTCGATACCACCGTCAGTGCGACCAGGGGTCATATCGTCTGGGGTAATCACGGTGATTTGATAGGTACCCTCAATCAATCCACAGAAATAGTACTGCCCCTCCGCTAATTGTCCCAAAGAAGGGCTTAGCATTCCCGTAGTTAAGGTATCATAAGTGACATCATCGTTACCTCCGTTATCATCAATTCCATCAGGGCCAAACCAGGTCAGTACCACTTTCACGCCATTAATGCCAGGCTCTTCATCTTGTTGGAGGCCATCGTAGTTGTAGTCCTCCCAGACAAGATTACCTAATTTCCCTACATTGAGTTTATGATCTTCCACCTCTCCGATGGGTAAGCCCGTTGGATTAGTATTGGCATCGTACTTCGATGGACCTCCGGAAGCCAGTCCGCCATCCGGACTCAGCCGGAATCGAGCGTAAACCATACCTTCGTTAAATAGCGCATTATTCGGTACATCGAAGCAGACGTTTTGCGTCAGCTCCACAGCCGTACCATTATCCGCAGGGTTTTTCACGAAAGTGTAGGCACCCGCACTGAAGAAAGCCGTGGCATTTGCATCGAGCAGATTCAGCTCTTCGCCGGCATCAAATGCATTATTTCCATTCCAGTCGATCCAGCCCTGTACGACTGCCTGATCGATATCTGCCGGTAGATTCACCGTAATAGCCACGCAGGCACTATCACCAGGTATTAGTGGTGTTACAAATACCACTCCGTCTTCGTCGTCGACACCGTCGGCATCATCACCAGAATTACCGTCCAGGCCAGCAGATGGGTCAGGATTAGCATCCAGTTCACTATCAATTTCCTGTCCCAGGCTGAAACCAGGATAAAGTACCTGTACGGCTCCCTCCTCTTCCATTAGGGTTTGGAAATCATTATCATCCGTTGGATCATCTGGTAGGTCCCCGTAATCGATACGGGCAAAGCCCTGATCGTGGGTTTCATCTACCTGGTTATCCGGGAAGGTACCTACGGTTCCGGCATCCCCTAAACTACCTTCTCCAGTTGGCAACATCGTAACATCACCGATGGCAAAGGTCTCCATTGTCATCGTCAAATCGGCCATATTTACCAGCCCGTCGCTATCCGCCGTACCACCGTCCGTCTGGTCTCCCTGATCTGTACGGGTTGCCGTATAAAGTTCACCGCCAGGTACCGTAGAAGTCTCGTAGGTTATTTTATAATTCTCAGGTGTAATGGCATCGCCGATCAGGCCACAGAAGTAGTATTCACCGGCATCCAGATCACCTGAGCCATCGGCGGTCGTTAATGCCAAGTAAGATTCGTCATCTCCTCCGCCTTCAACACCATCGGCACCAAACCAGGTCAGGGTTACGCGAACACCGGAGATACCTGGCTCGCCAGCATCCTGTACGCCATTGAAATTGTAATCTTCAAAGACGATATTGCCAAGCTTGGCTACGTTCAATTTATAATCTTCTACTTCACCGGCAGGTACAATGATATCGTCGGCACCGAATTTATCCGGTCCGTTGGGTCCCTGAGCTGGATCAGTCGCCAGACGTAAACGGAAACGAGCAAAGACCATCCCGTCGTTGAAGGCGGCATCGGCGGGGACGTCGAAGCAGTAATCTACCGCATCGATATCAGCATTCACTGCGCCTCCACCCGATAAGTTCAATTCCTCATCAGGATCCAAAGTTCCATTATTATCCCAGTCAATCCAGGCTTGCAATACGGCAGGCTGACCATCGGGAATACGAGTCGTCACCTCGACACAGGCCTGATTACCTGGAATAAGTGGTGTACTAAAGACGATACCGTCTTCATCCGCTCCATCGCCGGAGGCATCAAGGGAAGGATTACCTTCTTGCTCTCCATCAACGGCGGTGCCCAGACTTAAATCCGGAATCACCACGTGTACGGCACCCGGCGTTTCGTCATCCAACATTCGGGTGTGGAAATCATCCGCCGGGTCGTTACCAGGCGTTTCATCGTCGGGTAGATCCCCATAATCCAGGAAGGCAAAGCCCTGATCGTGGGTTTCGTCTACCTGTGCATCGGAAAACGTACCGGTGTTTCCGGGACTGTCGTCACCATTGCCATTTTCATTAGTCGGTAAACCAGCCTCATCCAGAATGATAAACTCATCAATCACGGAAGCGAGATTATTACCATCTCTTACGCCATCACTATCCTGGTCATCTTGATTCCCAACGGTCAGGCGATCCGTACGCGTAGGTGTCATATTTTCGGGGGTGGTGTATTCCAGTTGGTATACGCCGTCGATCAAACCACAGAAGTAATATTCACCGGGGTCAAAGCCACCGGCCGGGCCGGTCACTAATGAGCCGTAAACCACATCGGCATTTACACCCGTACCCCCCACCAGACCATCTTCTCCAAGCCAGGTCAGGGTCACGGTGACATCGTTAATACCTGGCTCATTGGAATCCTGGACACCATCAAAGTCATAATCTTCGAAAACCAGGTTACCAATTTTGGCTGACGGGAAGAAATAATCTTCGATTTCCCCAGCGGGTACTACCGCATTAGGATCGTATTTATCCGGTCCGTTGGGTCCCAGACCTCCGGTTGGGCTCAAGCGGAAACGGGCAAAGACCTGGCCATCATTAAAGAGCGCATTAGGTACGTCAAAGCAGAATTCTGCTTCGTCAATATCACCAGAGATCAGACCACCGGCTGGTGTGTTAAAGGTAATCGCTTCATCTGGCAGGTCAAACATGCCGTTGTTATTCCAATCAATCCAGCCTTGCAGAATAGCCGTTTCTCCTTGCGGCAAACGGGCGGTCACCTTAATACAAGACGGATTACCTGGGACGAGCGGATCGTCAAAAATAATACCATCTTCTTCCAGTCCATCACCATCGGCACCCAGGCTGGGGTTGCCGTCGCGATCGGGTTCTACCGTCGTGCCCAGCGTAAAGCCGGGTACAATGACGTGTACCGGTCCGCCGTCGGCCATGGTGGTCAAAAAATTATCGTCGCTCCCCACCACGGTGCCAGCATTGGGAAGATCTCCGTAATCTAAGCGGGCAAAACCCTGATCGTGGGTCTCATCGGTCTGATCGTCTGGGAAGTTGCCCGTATTTCCGGGAGTACCTGGGCTATCGTCCCCCGAACCATTTTCGTCGGTAGGTAAGGTCGTCACGTCGGCAGGAATGGTGATGGTCTCCATCACCATGGCCAGGTTCATACCGTCACGCTGGCCATCGCTATCCAGGTCGTCAGCTGTATTTTGATCCCCCTGATCGGTGCGGGTAGGCGTCCAATCCGTTGGGGTGGTATAAACTAATTTATATTCCCCAGGGGTTAATCCGCAGAAGTAGTATTCACCGTCCTCCAGACTCCCCGAGCCGGAAAGGATCGAATTGTAGGTCACATCAGCATTAACACCGTTACCACCAGGAACATTATCTTCTCCAAACCAGATCAGACTTACTTCGACATCGTTAATCGCCGGTTCACCAGCATCCTGTACGCCGTTAAAGTTATAGTCTTCAAAAGTCAGGTTTCCGATTTTGCCAACTGGCAGTTTGTAATCTTCTATTTCACCGAAGGGTACTGGCCCGGTTTGTTCGTCCGGCTCCAGTCCCCCATTAGGACTTAAACGGAAGCGTACGAAGGCTGCTCCTTCCCGGAAGGCCGCATCGGCGGGTACACTGAAGGTGTAATCTGTGCTACCCGTACCGTCTAATCCATTTGCTACTGTAAATGAATATTCTTCATTCGCATCTACATTAGCTCCGTCCACAAAATCACCGTCGCCGTTCCAGTCGATCCACATTTGTAAAGTAGCACTACTACCCGTCATATTGACGGCCTGTACACGTATCGTTGCCGAATTACCAGGAACCAGGGGCGTGATAAATTCAATGCCATCTTCATCATCGGCATCCTGAACACCAAAGGTCACCAGCCCCGGATCAGCGTCATCGCCGTCTTGCATAAAGCCAGCCATGGGTTCGGGATTACCATCTAATTCCGAATCCACACTGTTACCCAGTAACAGATCTTCGTTCAGAATATGCCGCGGAGCATCCATTGGGTCAGTCCCTCCGGGCTCCAGCGTACCGTAAGAATCGGGTAAGTCTCCGTAATCGAAGCCAATAATTTGCACCAAATAGTCTTCCACCTCACCACTGTTGGCTAGGCCAGTAGCCGTCATAATTTCATTCATGTCATTGGCTATCCGTAGACGCAGACCAACATCCTGACCTACGACGGCATTGGCTGGCACCGGTATGTCTACCGAAACAGTTGGCACATCTCCAAAGGCAGCAGAAGTGAACTTCTCTGTGTTTGGATCAAAAGCACCATCCTTGTTGATATCCAGGAAGACAGTAAGGGTCGCATCGCTGCCCGTGGTATTCATGACTGGAATGTCTAAGGTTGTTGTCTGTGTCAAGATGAACAATGGGATGGTGTTCAGGTCGAGACCATCTTCATCATCTACCCCAAGCTGATCGTCCCCATCGGTCATATCACCGGCGGTAGTGGAGGCTTGTCCATCCGCTTCGTCATCGGCGGCGTTTCCGATTTTAAGCGTAACGGCATTGTTCTCGTCGGTTAAAATTTGGTGCTTAGGTCCATTATCGTTGCTGTTTGTTTCGTAATTCGCCGGCGTATTGGGCATAAGGGGATCGCCTGAGGTCCCGATGGCATTGTCGGGTAAGTCACCGTAATCGTAACCCACTACCGTAATTTCGTAATCTTCTACTTCCCCATCATCCGCATCTCCGGTAGGAGACATACTCTGGGTACCATTTGTACTCAGACGGAAGCGGACCCCCAGATCGTCATTGAGAGTAGTGCTAAGCGGTGGCGTCACCGTCATTGTCACATCTTCGGATGTATTGGCCGCAATCGTGTTGAAGTATTTCTCCGTATTGACATCAAAAATGCCATCGTTATTCCAGTCGACAAACATCGTCAGCGTAGCTTCTGAAGCTGTCATATTCATCACCGGAATTTCAATATTTACTGCTTGTCCGGTCTCAAAATCATAATCAGCGGGATCAAAACCGTCTTCGTCTGCACCGTCGCCCGTGGCATCAGCACTGGGCTGGCCATTGGCTTCGTCGTCCAATAGATCACCAATTTTCAACAATACCTCGTCCGCTTCATTAGTAATAATCTGGTGACGTGGACCACCATTAGCCGCCAGCGTTTGGTAATCTTGTTCACCCGTACCTGCGGTACCATCGGCCAGGTCACCGTAATCGTAACCCACTACCGTAATTTCGTAATCTTCTACTTCCCCATCATCCGCATCTCCGGTAGGAGACATACTCTGGGTACCGTTCGTACTCAGACGGAAGCGAACCCCCAGATCGTCATTTAATGTAGTACTGAGCGGTGGCGTGACCGTTAGTGTCACATCTTCGGAAGTATTGGCCGCTATGGTGTTGAAGTATTTCTCGGTATTGACATCGAATACGCCATCATTGTTCCAGTCGACAAACATCGTCAGCGTAGCCTCAGCATTCGTCATATTCATCACCGGAACCAAAATTTCGGTAGCTTGACCTGTTTCAAAGGCATAATCACCGGGTACAAAGCCATCTTCATCGTCAATCTGATTCGCATCGACGCCCTGATCATCGCCATCCGCATCGGCACTAGCCTGACCATCTCCTTCATCGTCGACCAGGTCACCGATCTTCAATAGTACATTATCCACTTCGTCGGTCAGAATCTGGTGGCGGGCACCATTGTTAGCGGCCAGGGTTTGATAATCCTGCTCACCGGTACCGTTAGTACCATCTGCCAAATCACCATAATCGAAGCCAATGGCTCTAATCAGATAATCTTCTACTTCTCCATCTTCCGCAAATCCACCAACATTCATCACGGCTGTCTGATCGGTACTGAAGCGGAAACGTACCGCCAGATCATCGTTGATATCCGTACCCAGTGGAGGGGTAACGTTGTTTAAGGTAGCTGTCGTTTCTCCGCTATTAACCAGGTCGGAGTACATTTCATTCTCATCGTCGAAATCACCGTCGTTGTTCCAGTCGATGAATGCGGTTAGTTTTGCCGTAAGGCCAGTAGTATTTACCACCGGAATGTCTAAATTCTGTCCGACTCCGACAACAAACATCTGCGCCGTAGGATCGAAACCATCCTCGTCCACACCGTCACTGTCAGCCATCGCTGAATTCGCACCATCCGCTTCGGTATCAACGGTGGCGCCGAGGCGAATATTTCGATCCGGGCGTACGGCGTGTTCTGGTCCGCCATCTCCCTCTGCCGTGGGATAGCCTGTCGGCAAATCACCATAATCGAAGCGGTAGAAACCAAAGTCGACGTCGGGTTCATTTTCGCCGGCCACCAGGGTGACGGTACCCGTCATGCCAGTAGTCGGATCGGCATCACTGTCATTTGCTGGATCCCCGGTTTCTATATTGGTTTCTCCAGGAGTTGCCTGGTAATTGTTAGGCTGGGTAACCGTAATGGTATAGGTCTCATCCGGTAATAAACCCGGGAACATATACATGCCGTTATTGTCCGTGGTCGTGGTTGCCGTAAATGGCACCCCATCAATGGTAGCAGTCAGGGTCAATTCCACGCCTGGAATTCCGGGCTCGCCGGCATCTTGGATACCATTTTTATTCAAATCAAACCAGACAAAATCACCTAACTTGGCGAATTGTTGGTAGTAGTCTTCCACTTCTCCATCGAGGGCACGGCCGTTCGCATTTAAATTTTGGCTGGAACTTCTCAAGCGGTAGCGCATATGCGTACGCAAGTCGGGGAAGGCCGTACCAATCGTGGCATTAGTAGGTACATTAAAGGAAAAAATATAGGTGCCATTACTAGGGATGAATCCATTCTGACTATTCGTGATGGCCACATTATCCCTTTCGGTAAAGGTCAATTTCTCAGAGGGCTGGAAACTACCATTGCCGTTGAAGTCAATCCAGGCACTGAGATTAGCCCCACTAGTAGGTACCACGGCCCGCACCTCGATTTGGGCTTCGTTACCGGGCACGAGAGGAGTAAGGAGGGTAATACCATCCTCATCGTCCTGCGCACATTCGGAGAAGAGCGCTTCGCCAGGATTGTTATAGGGGTTATTGTCATCACCGTTGGCATCACGACCCGCCGTGAATTCCGGAGCACCATCAATTTCAGAATCGACACAATCGCCCAGGAAAATATCATCGTAGATGAGGTGATAAGCCCCATTATTGGCATTGGTGACCGGGAAGGTATAGTTTACGCCCATCTGGTTACCCCGCGGCAGATCGCCGTAATCGCGATCGCGGGGCCCTTCAAAGTCAATCTGGTCCATGCACCCACCGTTAGTGGTCGTGACCGATACGGTATGAGGGCGACCATCACACTGAATTCCGCTGCGGGTGAAGATGGTTTTATCCGCACCGTCAGCTAGATTTTTCGACAAACTTGAACCGGAAGCCAGTACTAATCCGTCATTATTAATCGTAATATTGATATCACCGGCATTAAAGATAGTACCAACTACCTCTATGTCGTAGGTGCCATTGGTCCGACAATTATCGGTAATGATGACATCTTTAATATCGACGTAGCAGGGCTCGTCGTAGCGGGCGCTAATCGCCGCACAGACATCCGGAAGTGAAGTAGTTGATCCTATTGTTGCGAAGGTAGCCGTTACCCGGAGGTTATTTTCACCACTACATGCTAAATCTTCAAAAGTGATGGGATAGGTTTGATCCTCCGTGACCACTACGGTCTGGTTAACCGGGACGCCTCCGTCCTGTACGGTCACTACTACCTGCGAATTGGCCGGAATCATACCAGGTCCTACATTAAGATTTACCGAAAGGTCATAATTAATGTCTCCGCCCCCGTCATCAACACAGTCTGTCAGATTGAGGTTGGTCAATTCCAGGGTGGCCGGCGGCCGGACCAGAATTTCGTCCGTACACAAGCGGTTGGTTTCTGCCTGGAAGAAAAGCGTCAATTCGTTGAGGCTACCATCGTCCCATATATCATAGGGTCCGCCCAGGAATACCTCCTGATTATAGGGAAGCCCCAGATCGTTCTCCAGTACATCGTCACCAGCTCCCACTTGTCGAGTAACCACAAAATAAGTGGAACCAGCGTCGTTATTTGGGTCACTGTTGACCGTAACATAGACTTCAAACTGGTCGTCAGAGGGATCTCCTGGTGTACCATTATCCAGACAGGCTACGCGAATAATGGGCTCCTCAAAACAGTTGGGAGGAGGATTTAACCCCTGATCAACCGTCAGGTTTTCGTCACCAGCAGCTAAAGTAATGATATCGGACATACCCATGGCATTTCCATCACTATCGATGGCGTCATTTGCTCCAGCATCCTGATTAACGACCATTAATCCAGTAGGAAATTCATCAAACACCACGTAGTAGTCGTCCGGATTCAGGTCAGAAAACAAGTAATAACCGGGGTTCATATTGACATCATCGGCAGTATATCTGGTGCCTAGCAGTTCGTCATCGGTTTCCGTATTTCCATCTCCGTCTTTATTACCCACTACTCTATACAAGCGAACCCGCACATCATTAATACCCAGGTCTTCTTCTCCGGTCTGTAAGCCGTCGTCATTTTCATCTAACCAGACAAAATTCCCCAAACTGGCTTGGCCGGCAGGATTATCTTTCACCTGAATACCTACTTTAATTGGTTCGGCTGCTGGCAAGAAGAGACCTCCCTCTGGATCAGCCTGGAAAGCAAAATTGTTCCAGGCAATACCATCTGCCGCAGTTGTACCTATGGGCGCCTGCATTTCAATTAAGATGACAAAACTTTCTCTCGGTGCTAAAGTTTTATCAAAATCCAGTCGGATGGTCTGAATTTGCGTGCGGACCTCTGGTAAGACATCCACAAATGCCGGCATGGTATTCGTGGGGTCTGTATAAAAAACGGGGCCAGTACAACCGGGGGCAACAAATGGATCTCCGTTAGACTGGGTAAAGAAATCAGGACAAGGATCCGTCTCAAAGGAATAATAGGCGGTTACTTCACTACTGGGCACCGTTGTTTCTATTCCATTGACATCGATATGCTTTGGCATTACCTCGCCGGCAAAGACCGGACGCCACTCAGACTCTCGCTGTTGCAGGGCTAATACCCCGTCATCATTTAAATAAGGTAAGATGTCGGCTATGACCAAATTATTGAGAGCCACATTACCCGTATTGGTTATTTCTAAACGATAAGTAAAAGAACCACCAGAAAAGGTAGATCCAATACCACTGCCCGCCACGGTAGGATCCCGATACAGGAATTCGATATCACATTCCCCTTTAACTCCTTTTCTGGAATCGGCACTTGTTCCTTGTAATACATTAATAACTGCACAATTTTCCGTGGAGAAGTTGGTTTCTGCGATAAAATCGCTTAGATCAAAATTCTCATTATCAATATCCACTTGCAGCGGAACGGCCCCATCCCCAATAACGCCACAGTTCTGATAATCCCCCACAGGAGTACCAGGCCTTATTCTCACCTGATACACAATCGTATAAAAGCCTGAATTAATATTGCTGCCAGTAGCGCCGGGTAATTCGTCCCAATTCCAGATTAATGTCGTTATGCCACCACTGGAAGATACCGATAAAGGATCGGGGGTAGTTGGAACATTGGAAGAATAAGAGCTTACTTCTATAAATTCAACATCTTCTGGCAAAACATCTTCCAGTTCCACATTTGCGACTGCGTAGGGACCGGCTACCCGAAAACGAATGCGGTATTCAAAAACATCCGTTGGATCGAAGGCACTGGCACTCAGCGAAGTTTTCTGCACCTGAACAATTCCAGGGGGGCGAATTTCTACATTCGTACATCTTTGCTGTGGGTAATCTGATCTTACAACGACATCTGGCTCGTTAACCCCAGTTACGTTATCTATCACAAAGCAGTTTTGTAGCGTGTAGGGTAAGTTCGCCAGGTTGGGGTAGGTGTTAAAATCGGTTCTAACCTTTGCTTTATAAGTGATTATATAATCCGCACTACTTGGATCGGCACCTGATACATCCATAAAAGTTCCTTCCAAAGTTTGAGTAGTACCAACTTGACCAAAGGTACCCAAGAGCGTACCAGTACCATCTCCATTGGAATATAAATTATCGCTGTACTCAACCGAACCAGGTACAAACGCTAATTCCGGAGGAAGTACATCTGAAACATCCATGCTCGTTACTGTAAAGGGGCCGTTTACTCGCCACCGCAGTCGAAACGTCACTTCTTCGCCCGGGAACTTGACCGCTCTATCTACCGATTTCGCAACGGGTACCGGCCCTACGGGTAGTATCCGGATTTCATCAACACAATCCTCCAATTCATTTGGATTACAAACTTCGATGGCGGCCCCATTGATCTGACCATCTACCCTAAAACAATTAGAAAGCCCGGAAGCAGCTTCTGCCCCAATAAGGACCGTGGCCGTGTAAGTGATTTCATAAAAATCACTACAGTCAGGATCCGCAGGCAAACTGGCAAAATCCCATTCGAGTGTCTGTCCCCCAGCTCCCTGAGTGGCAAGACCACTTACGTCAGGTACCGCATCGCTACCGCCCGGAAAATTGGTCAACACCACAGAACCAGGGTCAAAGGCAAATCCCTCAGGTAAATCATCCGTAATCAAAGCGCTGGTAATCGGATCCTCTCCGCAATTCTGGAACCTCAGGGTAAAGGTCGCCGTTTGGCCTGGGAAATAAGTTAGATCGCCGTTACCAATAGTTTTCTCTAAGGCATAGGGGCCGGCTGGCTCCGTTCTAGCCACCGTAGAAATGGCACAGCCATCCGTAGGGGTTTCTATACCACTGACACCGTCAATGTCGACGGAGGCAGTAAGGCAAGTATAGGTAGAATTTACATCGTTTAAACAGGCCAAACAAGGCTCGCCATCCTCAATTCTGGGGTTGGCACCAAGCACCGGATCTCCGGTAGCCAGATCGTTTTCCTGTACTTCATAAGTGAATGCAAGATTCCCGTTAGGCATAAACCCAGGAAGGATAGCGCCTGAGAACTCAAAAGTCAGGGAGGCTAATCCATCATCTACGGGTAAAGTAACACTTTGACTGGTATTGCCAGTTGTGGTATTAAAGGTACCTGATGCAGGAAACACCCCACTACTACCATCAAAGGAAGTATAAGTAATGGTATAATCTACCCCTCCAAAAGAAGCAGGAAAGCTGATGGCGGGAATTTCCGTGATCCGTATTTCACTGGGAATATTTAAACCGGCAGTTAGATCGCTGAGGTTTACATTACTGGTGTTTTGGAATTTAAAGCTCAAATCCCCCGAGTCCCCAATGACCTCGGTACTTAAGCTTGGCCCATTCACACAAGCAACGGAGTAAATAGGGTCGAACTCAAACTGCCCCGTTACGTCATCGGTGATTATATCCGGACAAAGATCGTCCTCGGGCCCGTATTGCCCCGTAAATTCTGCATCGATATCGTACATATCCTCAAAACCAGCCGTAAAGGCCAATTCGAAGGTTAATTTATCTCCTGCTTCGTAGGAGGGTACATTGTAGGTCAATATTCCCCCCGCATGTGTACATCCCGAACAGATCCCTGGATAAGAAATATCTGAATTCTCAGTAGGAAGGTCTACCTCTATGGTCACATCACTTAAGCTATTGACTCCGGACATTACCGGTACTAATTCTACTTCAAACTGAGCATTTGTACTTCCAGGGTTCCCCAAGGCTATTTGGTTAATAATGACCTCCCATTCCGGTGGGGTATCTGACACATTTACCGGGGCAGAATCACTGGTCACCGGGTCGGCATTATCCGCAGAGATGGTAGGCAGCAAATCTAAATTAAAGCCATCACAAACGGAGTTTGGAGGGGCAATCACTTCAAGTGTGATCGCTCGGGTACTACCCGATAAGAAGGAAGGGCCCAAATCAATAATCAAATCACCACTACCATCAATGGCCGAAGAGATTACATCTGTACCAATTGCGGTTGCCGAAATCCCATCCAACAGTGGTAATGGTACCCTAATCTGTGCATTTTGAGGGTTTGCTACCGAAGAGATCGCACTGTAAGCAATATTATAGGTAATGACCGTACCGGTGGAAGCATTAGGTGAAACGGTCTGATTGATAAATAACAAGACATCAGCGGGTATTTCCGCAAGGACAGCATAAATAGTTGGATCAATAATCACCGGATAAGCGTCATCATACTCCCCTAAATCAAAGCCCAGCACATTATCTTCTAATACAAAATTACTCCGGACTACTTTTTTCACCCCATCAATGATTTGAAAGGAATGTGGTCGCGAATGACGAATTTCTTCCTTCTTGGCGGGCAATACCAATTCTCCCTGTTCAGAAAGATAAGCCCGTTCTGCGCCCTCCAAATGGAATTGAGCATCCGCTACATCGGCGCCCGGTGCCAGAATAAAGTCGTAGCCAGCAAGGCCTTTCCCTTTATCATAAATCCTTACATCTACCCCTGGCGCTACCTCTGAATAAAGTAGCTCTTCTCGTCCTCGATCCGTAACGAACGCTGGGCTTACATTGACCTCCGGAAAATTCATTTTCCAACCGGAAGATGAACTATTCAGTTTAATCCCATCGGGTTTTAATTCCAGGTCGTATCCCTTCGCCTGAACCGTTTTTGAATGGGGCGTCAGGATCATTTGCACCTCGGTTTCCGCTTGCTGACAGGCAGCGAAAACCAATACGGCAAAAATAGTGAAACCTAAATAGGCAACAGCGCTATTCAGGTAAACTGAAAACGAATGACCCAGGGTATAGGTCCTTTCCTTCATGGAGTGTTTCATAACAAGGTAGATTTATTAATGAGTAATGATTTGTTACCGTATAATTGAATAATGATTGGGGAAGTACACCGCTATCCATTCGGCGTCTTCTGAAATCGTGTATTTTCCTGCTAAAATTTCACTTCGCTGTAACCGGAGCACCTGGCAGAAAAATTCAGGTAGCTTCACCGTCTCCTCCAGGAGAAAGTGATCTCCTGAAAAGTGCTGTTGTAGCGTACGCAGTCTCATGGACGCTTTAGAAAAGAAAAAACTCAAGTCCTCCTGCGGATTGGAAGTAATTCGCACTTCCGCAAAATGACAATAAGCTCTTTCCAATTCCAGTGTGCCTTTTGTGTACAGACGACAGATGCCATTGCCTCGACAGGAACGACTAGGCACGCCAAGCACTAATTCTGCTTCTAATACTTTTTCAACCTTAGCGGGGGGGATACAAGTTTCTTGGCTAGTACTCGTTACTAGCCTACTTTTATATACCATTCGTAATTCACTTTTGAATGTATGCTTTTTGAGATAGGCGGACGAAGAAGGATTACATTAGACGATGGTAGTATCGATAATTATCACTTCTTTGTTAGGGACACGCAGGGTCTTTTTGAGATCATTTTTGATCAGGGTAAATTTTTTCATTTTTGCTCGCTTTAGTTCGTCTAAATATGATTTATCACAAATCTAAAGTATATAAGGCGAGATACCTTTAACAGAAAAAACTAAACTGTTACCTTCCGTTGATTTAGACTTGCCCCCCCTAAGCAGCTAAAAATAAACACCTTAAAACAAAATAATGATTCAAAAGCCTAAAACCACCACGTAAAAAACCGGTTTTTGCCTTTTTTTTTACAAAATCGTTTATAATGTTACCTGGCCATTTCAAAAAAAATGAAAAAAAAAGATAAGGCCGCATTGAGGAGTTTTTAAACAACTTCTATATTTCCTTAGGTTGTTTTGCTGGTGAAAGTACGGCCAAAATTAAATCCCAAAGTTTTTCATAAGGAATGATTTCTAATTCTACAGCCTGGTTTGCCACTTCCAGGGGTACATTTACTAATTCACTTTTCAGCTTTTGGGTCTTCTCTTCTATTTTCGCTTTATCAAAACCATAGCGAGGGATTTTTAACACCATTTTCATAAATAGATAAGTACGTTTCGTATGCTCGGAATTCAAATAGCGGTAGCAATACTGCTGGTGAGCCTCCATCCGGTCTATTACTTCTTCATAACGCTCCTCTACGATAGCAATCAAATTTTGAGCAATCAAAATAGCCGCATTTAATCCACTCTTATCTTTAGAAAAGGTGACGACCTCTTCCAGAAAATGATCGTAGTCAAAAGCGTCCTTAATGAGTCCTTGATAGCGTGGCGTACTAATTCGGTGGCTGCTAGCTAAAAAATAAAGATAAGCATGATAAATCATCCACACTTTTTGGGTATTCTCTGGCAGAAACTGAAATCGGGTATGCTTTGTCGTATTCCAATATATTTTTCCAGCTTCTTCATATTTTTCCGTGTACAGTGCCAAAATGAGATATAACTCCTGATACTTAAACCAGTTGAAGCTGCCCTCTTGCATGATCTTCAGACACTTCTGAGCTACCTCTTGCCCGGCTTCAAATTGCCCCAATTGCACGTGGCAAACGAGTTCCTGGTAATAGAAAATCTGAAGGGGAAGCTGCGTTTCGTATGGTTTAGCAGAAAAATAAGTGATCCCTTTTTCGCAAATATCTAAAGCCGCCTTGTAATCATAAATGGTAGTAGCCGCCATTAATTCAATCAGATAACGATACAAACGATATTGATGTGTATCGCCCTCTATACCGAGATCATCTAAGTGCTCGAGAGCTTGTTTAGCTCTTTTGTACTGGTCTGTTTTAGGAGAGCGGTCATTTACGTAGTTCATGATCAAATCCACGTAGGCTTCCTGTGCATCTTCTTCCAGGAAATACAGCTCCCGATACTTTTTGAAGCGCTTGTTGTAAGTATCAAATTTTGCCTTATCACCTAAGCGGGCACCATAATGCAGGCGTAAAACAGAGCATACATCCACCGACAGTTCTGTAAACTCAAACTTTTCCGCTTTTTTGAGAATCCCCTGGGCAATCTCAACGGCCGCATTACGAGCGTTTTGGCCAAGCAGGATCTTCACCATAGCCCACTCTTTATAGCACTGGTAGTAGGCTTTTTGGTAGCTGGTACTGGTTCTGTTCTTTTCATCAAAGAGTAGAATGGCCTCTTTGAGCCTTTTCTTAAGCGTGAATTTTAACTTACGATAATTTCCCGTAGATACTTCACCTGGATAAAGTACTTTTAGTGCTTCTTCATCCGAATCGAAAACATCTTCCACGATCCCTTCAAAGAATCTATTTAACAAGGTATCGCCTTCAAAAAAAAGCAGATTCCGTGCAGTAAGTTTAAGCTCCGATGGGTCTGCCATCAAAGCCAGTTCCTTCAATTCCCGCATAGTAATTTAAATACTTAACCCTATGGCTGATTCTGACCATTAATTGATAAAGGTTCGGTATTCGGGAAAGATAAGTGAGGGGTCTGTCAACCTAGGTCGTTATTAAAAAATAAAATCATATAGATGAAGAATACAAAAAAAAAGGGAATTGGCCTACTTCCTTCGTTTAAAAAATGGTAAAAAATAAAAAAGTCACTGAATGTTGGAACCATTCAGTGACTTTTAGACAGATAGCTAGTAAGCCTTATTACTGCACCTTAATCAACTCCACCTCAAAGATCAAAGTTGCATAAGGAGGAATAGCTCCCTGGCCGGCACCCTGTGGGCCGTAGGCCAAATCGTAAGGGATATACAAGCGCCACTTGGCACCTTCTCCCATCAATTGCAAAGCTTCGGTCCAACCTGGGATCACCTGAGTGACACCAAAGGTAGCCGGCTCGCCGCGCTCCACAGAACTGTCAAATACTTTTCCATCCGCCAGTTTACCGGTGTAATGTACCGTTACCTGGCTATCTTTGCTGGGCTTAGCGCCTACACCCGGCGTTAATACTTCGTACTGCAGACCGGAATCAGTGACTTTCACTTCCTCGCGCTTGGCGTTCTCCGCCAGAAAATCTTTCCCCGCCTGAATCGCACCGGCATTCATTTTCTCCTGCTGCCCCTGCATATATTCCTGAACCGCCTGATTGGCCGTTTCCGCATCCATTTTCAAATCGTTTCCTTTCAAAACATCGTCGACCGCTGTAGAAAAAGCTGATACATCTAAGCTGTCTACACCTTGTTGTTGTAGGTTTTTCGCAATCAAAACGCCAAAACCATAACTTACTGAATCCATATTATTCGTTAGTTGCTGGCCGGACACACTTGTGCCCACCAGTAGAATGAAAAAAAATAATGTACTTACTTGCTTTATCATTGTGTTTCTATTTTTCGTGTGTCGTGTGTCGTGTGTCGTGTGTCGTGTGTCGTGTTAAATATAATACATGACACATAGCACATGAAACATAATACATGTTTACTCTCCCCAGCGATACGATTTGATCTCCAGTCCCGCCAGGTCGATGACCCGATCCACTACGGTAGCCGCAATTTCTTCTGCCGTTTCCGGTCGGGAATAAAACGAAGGGCTGGCCGGGCAGATAATGCCCCCCGCCTCGGTGATCGTTTTCATGTTGTTGATGTGGATCAGGTTGTAAGGCGTATCTCGGGGTACCAGTATTAAACGGCGGCGTTCCTTCAATATTACGTCGGCCGCCCGGGTGATCAGGTCGTTGGAAATGCCACCCGCGATCCGGCCCATCAGGCCCATGGAGCAGGGACAAATGATCATAACACCATACTTTGCTGATCCGGACGCAAAGGGAGCCATAAAATCAGACTTCTCATAAAAATCGAAGGGATAATTTTCAAAATCCTGGTTGTCTAATTCATATTCCCAGTTGAACTTGGCATTTTTTGTCATCACTACCCCTACCTTCGCCAGCTGGTCTTTTCCAATTTTTGACAGGCGATCCAGTAATACTTTTGCGTAAATCGAGCCACTCGACCCCCCGATACCTACGACGATTTTTTTGGCTGTAGCCATATATGCTGGTTGAATTATTGAATATGACCGTCATTCGACGACTTTAACGTGTTCTTTACACATTTGTGCAACGAAAAAGTTTATTTTTCGTCTATAATTCATAATATTAATCGCAATTGTGCACACAAATATGCCCTTGGACAAAGGATTAGTTGTACAGAAATAAAGAATCATGAAGAAAATTTTGCTAGCTGTAGCCGCCATGGCGACGATTGGATTATTCGCTGCCTTTACCCTACCCGGAAATCAGATCCAAACAACGGGCCCTGAGGTGAAAGAAACCGCCGAAAGTATTAAATGGTATACCTGGGAGGAGGCCATCGAGCTGAATAAGACAGAACCTCGTAAATTATTCATTGACTTATACACCGACTGGTGTGGCTGGTGCAAACGCATGGATGCGACTACCTTTACTGATCCGGCCGTAGTCCAACATATCAACGACAACTACTACCCCATCAAATTCGATGCGGAGCAAAAAGAAGAGGTTATTTATAATGGCCACACCTTTAAGTATATAGCCAGCGGGCGCCGTGGCGTACACGAATTGGCTTATAGTCTCCTCGACGGAAAGCTGAGTTATCCTTCTTACGTCTACATGACTAAAGATGTGGAGCGCCTCTACGTCTCCAAGGGCTATAAACCCGCCGATCAATTAATCAAGGAATTGAATTATTTTACGGAAGAAAAGTACCTGGAAACGGATCAGTAACAAAAGGTGCACAGGAAATGCAGTGCCGTTAGGCACATAACGTGGGTAGATATGAATGCTTATTATCATAAAACGGTGCCGTTAGGTACCGAACGTGATCTTTGGTATAAATTATGTTCCGTACCTAAAGGCACGCATTCCCACATTAATTCTAGAACCAATCTGCCCTGCATTAGCTAAAGAGAACTATTTCCCACCAGATTCTTCTCTTTCCTTAAAGCTCATCTCTGTTGATTAAGACACAAAGCGCTTTTAATATTTCTTCAATTTTTCGGTCATTTTTTCCAATTCCAGCTTTAGCGTCTCGGCAGAAGTGGAGGGAGATTTAAGTTGCATTTTTTCGGAAAGCTCATCGATGGCATCCAGGTAGAAGACATCGGTCTCAATATCGTATTGAATATTCTCCAGCTCGGCCAGCTCTTCGAATTGTTCTTCGCGCATGGCATCCAGTTCTGCTTTTTTACGCGCCAAGTCATCGGCCAGCGCTTTGTTTTTCAGAATATTTTGCAGTTTCCCCTGACTGGCGTCTAAAAATTTCTTTTTGGTCAGCCGCATCGTTCGCTCTTGCTGGTATTCGCTGAGCAGGCGGTTGAGCTCCTTACGGTTACTTTCGCTCAACTTTTCCTCCTGTTGGGCGATAATATCCCTGATCGATTCATTAATCAGACTCAGTTCTTCCTTGTTTTTTTCCGTAAGGTCCTCCAGGCGTTCCAATTGCAACTGTGCCCGTCCCTCTACGCTTGCCGAAATGCGTTGCTGTGCTTTGCGCCGCTGCCAGCGCTGCACGATCCAATAGATCGGGATCACAATCAGTGCCAAACCCAACAAGACAAATAAAACATAGCGCAAAAAGGGTAAAAAGCGCATAAAGAATAGCGCCGCTACTACCGCAACGAATATATAGATCAGCTTATCATTTCTTTTTCCCATGGCGATTCCGCTTGTATTATAATGGTGTAGAAAGCCAAACCTCAGGATTTCCTACTTTTTTTTAAATAATTTGAAAAATTTCATGAACCCTTTTTCAGATTCCGCGTTACCCAATCAGTTTTTAATCGCTAATGTTTTTTGTTTGTTTATAGTTTATGTAGGTGCTCCGCCGGGGTACCTTTTTTTATGCCTATACCGGAGCTGCTCAGTCGAAGCTCCTGCTTCGACCCCACCCCCGCCTTACTTATAACCCAACTAAAGTTAATACAATTTCCTTCCCAATTCCTTCGATTAGCCTTAACTTCGATTCGTACTTCAAAATAACACTACCGATGCGGACCTCCCAAAAAACGCTCAGCTTTTTCTTTTTGTTACTTTTCTCCTGCTCAATTCAGGCTCAAATCCCAACGGACTTTAATGATTACGTTTATGCCAACGGATATGTTTTTCCTACCGCTATCGAATTCGATCAAAATGCTCAATTGTACATTGCTTCCAAGCCCGGACGTATTTATGTGATCGATAGCAGTGGTGCCAAAGTCAGGGAACCCCTGCTGGATATCTCCGAAGAAGTAGCCGACTGGAGTGACCATGGCCTCATGGATTTTGCCCTGGATCCTGATTTTCTCAACAACGGTTATATCTATTTGCTGTACGCCGTCGATCCGCATCACTGGAAATACTACGGTACGCCCCAATATGATCCGCGTGCTAAGGAGCTCAACACCGCCACGATCGGACGGGTGACGCGTTACCAGGCCGATGCGGCTACTCAATTTACCTCCCTAGTCCCCGATAGCCGTAAAGTATTGCTGGGAGAAAGCATCGATAATGCTATTCCCCTAATCTACGAATTCCATGGTCTGGGCAGTCTGCTCGCGGCAAAAGACGGCACCCTCCTGGTCTCCTGTGGCGACGCCACCCTTAACGTTGGAGCCGCCGTGATTGGCAAGGACACCGTAGGTAGCCTTACCCACCAGGCCTTGCAGGAAGGTATCATTACGGCAGACATGGATATTGGTGCTTACCGGGCCCAGTATCCCGGTATTTATTCGGGTAAAGTGCTACGAATTGATGCCCAAACGGGTGATGGATTAGCCAGTAACCCCTACTATGATCCCGATGCGCCGCGTGCTCCCCAGTCCAGAATATGGGCTATGGGTTTTCGTAATCCGTACCGGATTTCGCTAAAACCCGAAACGGGAAGTCACTATCAGGCCGATGGGGATCCCGGTACTATTTTCGTGGGCGACGTTGGGAATGGCGCCTGGGAAGAGCTCAATATTATCACCAAAGGAGGGCAGAACTTTGGCTGGCCCATTGTAGAAGGTATAAAAACCAGCTGGTCTTTCTGGACTAAAGAGGTCCCCCTTAATCAAGCGGCCCCCAATCCACTGGCGCAGGCCGGTGCTTGCGAACAGGTATTCTTTAATTTTCGCGATCTGCTGGTGCGGAGCCAAAAGCAGCCACAGTTGCCTACCAATCCCTGTAATTCTGCACAGATCGTTCCCGAGGACTATTTGAGTTACGAAAAGCTACCCGTCATCGCCTGGAGTAATTCCCGCTGGAATAAACCCGAACGGGCGATTGTGCCCGTCTTTAATCCGGAGGATGGCAAACCGGAAGAAGTAGAAACAACGGCCCCGGAATCGCCGGTGGAGAGTGAAGCCTTTGGTGGATTTTCCAGTTTAGCCGGCGTGTATTACGACTCGGGCACTTATCCCGAAAAATACCATCATACTTATTTCGGGCTTGATTTTAGCGGTTGGATCAAATGCTTTCGTTTTGATGATAAACTCAACTTGCTTAGTGTGGAGCCCTTTCACAACGGCGTGAAGGATATCATCCACCTGATTAGCCATCCCCAAAGTGGTGAACTGTTTTATATCAATTTGGCCGGAGAGATTCGTACCATTTCATACGGCGGCAATCCTCCACCCCAGGCGGTCATTGAGGCCGATCGGTCTTTTGGGGCAGGGCCCCTTACGGTAAAATTTGATGCCAGCTCCTCTTCGGATAGCAATTTGCCGATCACCCAATACTTTTGGGACTTTGGCGACGGCACGAGCAGTACCGAAATCAGCCCGAGCCATACTTTCCAGGCCAGCGGCCCCGCTCCTGAAGGTTTTGCCGTAAGGCTCACCGTCACCGATAGCCTGGGCGCAGAAGCCAGCACCGAAACCGTCATCTCACTCAATAACACCCCACCGGAGGTGGACATTATCAGCTTCGAGGACGGTGATCAATACCCCATCGATGCGACGGCTTTACTGCGGCTGGAAGCACGGGTAGAAGATGCCGAACACGGCCCCGAAGAGCTACAATACGAATGGCGAATCTTCCTACACCACAACGATCACTTTCATCCGGAACCCGCCATTTATGAGCCAGAGACTTTTACGCTAATTAGCCCGCTGGGTTGTATCGACGAACTCTATTGGTACCGCATCGAACTGACGGTCACCGACGGTGCCGGACTACAAACCCGACTTACTGAACGGATCTACCCCTACTGCGGCGAGCCCTTCTGGAAAAGCACGGAATTGGAAGCCAGCGTACTAGAGAAAGAAATCGAACTCAACTGGCAGAGTCAGGAGGAGGAAGGGCTGGATCGAATCCTCATCCAGCGGAGTAAAGATCTTTTCCACTTTGAGACAATTGGAGAGTTAAACACTACCGGGGCCGGAAGCACCTACCGTTTTGTGGATCGTTCGCCGATGCGGGGCAGCAATCTCTACCGGCTAAAACTCCGCAATCAGGAAGGTGTCTTTCGCTATTCTAATGTAGCGACCGCGACTTATCCCAGACCCCTGGCCGTACAGGTACAACCAAATCCAGCCCGGGAATTCTTTGATCTTCGGATTAAAAAAACGGAAGGGGAAACCCTGCGCTTTACCCTCTACGATGTTTCCGGGCGGAAACTACTGGACAGTAGTTGGAATACCCCTACCGGAATAGCCTTTGAGAAAAGAATTTACACCAATCAACTCAGTAATGGCACTTACCTTTATCAGGTGCATAATGGTGAGTTGAGGGGAGCGGGAAAGGTGGTGGTTAGTAAGTAAGATGTAACGCATCGGCCACCATGAAACTGCTACCACCAATAAAGATCAAATCTGCCGCTTTGGCTTTTGTTTTTGCTGCCCGCACCGCCGCGGCGACGGAAGGGAAAAAAGCACCGGACAGCCTGGCTTTTTCCACCAGACTTTGCAGTTCATTAAGCGGTAAAGCCCTTGGGACATCGGGCCGGCTCCAGTAATAGTGGGCAGCTTTGGGTAATAGTTGTAGTAGTGCAGTGTGATCTTTTCCCTGGGCAAAGCCCAGTACAAAATGCAGCTGCTCGTAGGACTGTTGTTTCAGGTAAGCCAGCGCTTCGGCAAAGCCCTCCTTATTATGTCCGCTGTCGGCAATGATCAGGGGCTGCTCCTGCAATACCTGCCAGCGGCCGATAAAATAGGTTAGTTGCTTCATATTCGACAGTCCGGCTGCGATGGAAGCATCCGTAATCGGGACTTGTTCTTTTAACACTTCGGCACTAGCCAGGGCGGTTGTTAGATTTTGTATCTGATAAGTACCCAGCGCATCCAATGTCAAAGCCTGGGCATAGGGCTGTCCATTCCGGGTAATTTCCAGTACTGATTTAAATTCTTTAATTCCCAGCATCCGAGCCTCAAATTCCTGATCGGCGTAAAGCACCGGGCCAGCCTGCACTCGTTTGGCGTAGGCCTCAAAAACCGGCTGCGTCTCCGGATGGGTATGACCGACCACCAGAGGGGTGTCAGGTTTGATGATACCCGCTTTCTCACCGGCTATTTGGGCCAGGGTATCGCCCAGTACATCCTGATGATCGTAACCAATATTGGTGATGACGGATAATAAGGGATTGACGACATTGGTAGAATCCAGGCGGCCGCCCAGTCCCGTTTCGACAACCGCAACATCTACCTGCTGCTCCCTAAAACAGGTAAAGGCCAGCGCAACGGTCAGTTCGAAGTAAGAAGGTTGGATCTCGAGTATGGCCTCATAATTTGCATTGACAAAACGCAAGACCTGGTCTTGGGGGATTAGTTGCCCATTTACCTTCACCCGTTCCCGGAAATCTTTATAATGCGGGGAAGTATACAGGCCGGTCTTGAGGCCACTGGCTTGCAGGATAGCGGCCAGCATATGGCTGGTAGAACCCTTACCATTTGTACCCGCAATGTGAATACTGGGAAAAGAATGCTGAGGGTGACCAAGGGCAGACAGTAGCTTTCGGATATTATCCAGTCCAGGCTTGAACGCCTTACCACCGATCCGTTGGTACATCGGCAGCTGCCGGTACAAAAAATCCAGTGCTGCCGAATAATCTGAAAATGCTGGTGCCATGGACTATTTTAGAGCAAAAGTATAGGTGATCGTCCCGCATTGCTTGTCCAACTGGCCGGGTGAGAACTTCCATTTTTTAGCATTCGCTAATGCTTGCTGCTGAGCGGAAGCCCCCGCAGTGGTTCCTCTTAATTGCAAACTGGCCTGGGTGACGCTGCCATCCGAGCCTACACAAAGGTAAATAACGACCTTTCCGCGTTCGGTAGCTTTGGAGATTTTCGGGCTGGACACAATACCACGGCCCTTTAGGTTGCCACCAATATTACTCCCCACGCCTTCGCTGACGCCAGAGAGATTATCAGAATTAGGATCACCATCCGGATCGCCCTGGTTACCAGCCGTACCGGTATTTCCTTTACCACTACCATCACCGAACAGGCCTCCAATTTGGTCTTTGGTCTTTTGGGCGGCTTCTTCCTGACGACGACGCTCCGCTTCGGCTTCCTGACGCTGGCGTTCGGCTTCGGCCTCCCGTTGCCGTTCGGCTTCCAGCTCTGCCTGGCGTTGACGCTCTGCTTCCGCTTGTTGCCGCTTACGCTCGGCCTCTTGCTCCCGCAGACGAATAGCCTCCGGATCTTCGGTGGTAATCACTTCTTTCTCCGGCTGTGGCTCGGGTTCGGGGGTGGATTCCGCAGGAGGGGGTGGCGTTGTTTCCGGCTGTGGAGGCGTAGGTTCTGGTTCTGCAGGTACCGCCGGCCCTGCATTATTATCGCCTTCGCCGACGTCGGGCAAGCCTAGATTCACCAGGATACCTTCCTGCCCCGGAGGTGGGGTGGGATAAGTCAATATAGGTAGAATCATCACAATAATGACCAGGATAGCAAAAACAATACTGGCATTACGTCCCCGTCGATTATGTTGTTTCTCTTGTGCTTCTATTACTGCTTCCATGGTTCGATTGTTAATTTCTTGGCTTTACTCTATCTGGATGCCCCTCTACCCTAAATTACACAAATTTAGGGGGAAAAGTTCCTTACTTTTCTGCGGCGAGTATGCCATCGGCGTTCAGTTTCAGGGCGATATTCATCACGGCGACCACATCCTGGACCGGTGTACGATCATCATGCTGAATAACAAATTTGAATTTTCCACTGCTGCGGTTTGCTCTCGCCGCCAACTCCTGCTCCAGTACATTAACGGACATCCGGCGACCATTCAGATAAAACTGCCCACTGGCATTGATGGTCACCCGATCCAGCTGACTGGGTGAAGTAACCGTCGTTCGCGATTTTCCCGGCAACTTTAGGTTTAAAGCATTCGGTGCGACCAGCGAAGAGGTTAACATAAAAAATATCAATAGCAGAAAGATAATATCCGTCAGGGACGACATATTAAATTCTGCACTTACTTTACTTCTTTTCTTTAAGCCCATGTTTTGTTCATGTTTTCATGTGTCGTGTGGTCGTGTGGTCGTGTGTCATTTGACCAGGTGACCACATAACCACATAACGAAGTGACTAAGTCTCCACCGGTTGGGTAGCGATGATGGCGTTTACTTTCAAGCGGGCAGCGATTTCCATAATGTTGACTACGCGTTCGAAGGGGGTATCCACTTCGGCGACGATGGTTACCGTATAGTTTTCGCGCTCTTGCTCGCTGGCCTTCATAATCTCATTACTCAGCACCCGCGTCAGGGATCGCACCGGGATGACTTCATTCCCAATTTTATGTTGCCCGTCTTTGGTAATCGCCACGACAATGGAGGTAGGCGCTACCGTTTTGGAATCTGACTCCGGCAGTTCGAAGGGCTCAATCTTGACAAGCGTGGAAGTCAGCATGAAAAAGATCAGTAACAGAAAGATAATATCCGTTAAAGAAGACATACTGAATTCGGCACTGGTTTTATTTCGCTTTTTTAAAGCCATAGTTATTTATTTGGTCGTGTGTCATTTGACCACATGACGAAGTGACCACATAGCCACATGATATTAAGCAGTGGGTTCCTGAAGTAGATCCATAAACTCGACGGTGGTGCGCTCCATCTTAAAGACAACCTTCTCGACGTTGGCTACCAGTACGTTATAGCCCACAAAGGCGGTAATACCGATCGCCAAACCAATGGCGGTAGTAATCAGGGCCTGGTAGATACCGCCCGCCAGGACCGATGGCGTTACATTCTGTTGGGTCGACATCTCGTAGAAAGCCAGGATCATACCCGTTACGGTACCGAAGAAACCAATCATTGGTGCCGCACCTGCGATACTGGCCAGGGTAGAAAGGTTCTTTTCCATCCGGAAGATTTCCAGGTTACCAACGTTTTCAATGGCTGCGTCAATATCACGTAGGGGCTTGCCGATGCGTTGGATTCCTTTTTCGACCATACGGGCTACCGGCGAGTTGGAAGTTTGGCATAGTGCCTTGGCTCCCTGAATATTGCCGGCCTGAACATTCGAGCGAATATTATTCATAAAGTTCTCATCAATCTTACCCGCCTTTTTGATCGCCGAATAGCGCGAGACAAATATATAGACGGCCAGGACGGCCAGGACAAACAAAACGATGTAGATCACCCAACCCAGGATGTTGGTATCACTAATCACATCGAAGATGCTTTGTGATTCCTGAGTGGTTTCTTCGAATCCTTCGAGTGTCTGGAAGAGCAATAAGGTTTTAAACATGTTCTATGATTTTCAAAAGTTGGTTAATCAACGAAGATTTCTTCTTCGACCAAATTTAACAATTCGTACGAAACAACACTTACCAAACGCAAAGTAATTTTGTTTTCATATATCTGAATCCCTTAAGTATTGGACTTTTAGATATTTTTAAGATTTCGGCAGTTGGTTGGAAGCTCCTGCTTCGACCTGGATATCTTCCTGCTAATACCTCCCCTTCAAGTCTACCCTTTTATAGTCGCCTTTCGGCAAAAAAAGCTGAGGGGGGAAATCTTTCACTTTAAAAGTATCCGGCGCGTATTGAATAGACAAAAAGGCATCGGGCTTCGATAACAGCTCATCCAGCTCCTGACCGTGGTTCTGAAAGTAGAGGGTCTGGGGCTGCTCCGGTTTTTTTAGGCTACTCATCAGATGGGTCTCGATCCCTATCGCCCAGGGCAGCCAAAGACGATCGTAATCGAAAGCGTCCATGTGGGAAAGTAACTTTGCTTCATCCGGGGTACTATTCCCGGCAATAATGTTGAGTAGAAGGTGCTCCCGCTCTGCATAATATCGATGTACCCCTCTGATCCGGTCCAGACTGAAAGCGATCAAAACCAAAAAGAGCAGGCCTGCCCAAATACTTCGGCTTTTGCCGAAAGGCAGGACAAAAACCAGGGCCATCACAACTCCTAAATGCGCCAGATAACCATCCAACATAATATAAATCGGACCGTTCAGATAACTATGCAGGATCAGTACCAAGACGGCAATGCCTACCCAACTAAGAGTGGCCAATAGAGCAGTCAACCATTTTCCTTTTACCGAAAGGTAGAGCAATACCCCCACGAAGAGCAGTAGCGGCAAGGTATAATGGGAAGTCAAATACCATAAGAAGCGATCCCAAACGTAATAGTCAGACAGCTTCAGCAAAAAAGATCCGGCTTCTGACAAAGACGCCAACCGACCGCTCTCATAAGAAGTGCCTGCCCCCTTAATTACGGATCGTCCTCCCCAAACCAGCAGCCAGGAGAAAGGCAGTATATATTCCCGCCACTTGCGCCAACGACCGCTGTATACCAACCAGATAAGCCAGACCGCGGCCAGACTGACCATACCGAAGGGGTGTATAAACACAAATAAGGCCGACAATAAAATGGCTAAACCCGACTTTAACCACCGCCGTCCGGACCTGGCGTACCAGTCACTGCTCAGCAAACCAAAAATCAGACCCACAAAAGCAATACTGGTGACCACCTCCCCCACCGGCGCGTAAAATTTATAGCGCAAAGTCAGGATCAAAGCTAAAACCAGGAATAACCCGCCGGATAGATTCCGAAAGCCATAAACAATACTCAGATAGATCCCGTAATACAAAAGGATAAATGAAAGAGAATACAATTGTAAAATAGTAGAAAGCGATAAGCCCGCGCGGGCCGCCCACAAAGGGAGCAACTGCGGTAAATAACTAACGTAGCGACCGTGCCCCGTATAAAAATCCTGAAAATAGATCAGGTGATAGGCATAGTTCGCCGTATCGAAATGCAACATACGCTCCTGATAGTAAACCAGACTTAGTATTCCCAAAACAAGGAAACTAAGATGGCCCAACACCAGCAAAAGCCAACGGTGCTGTTGGGCGGAAAGCGAGTGGGTAAAAAGACTTTTTTGCACTATTCTTTTTGACAAAGATAGATTTTTTGTCCCTAGTCAGCGACATATCCCAAATTCACCTTTGTATTTAGGGGAAAAAATGTATTTTTGTGCTGTTAGCGAAAATTCGCTAACTTAGAAGACCAAAACAATTTCACCACAAACTACCTACGCATGAGTAGAAGAATAAAAAAAGTAGCCGTCCTCGGATCCGGGATCATGGGATCTGGTATTGCCTGTCACTTCGCCAACATCGGACTGGAAGTGCTAATGCTGGATATTGTACCACGCGATCTGAGCGATAAAGAAAAAGATAATCCCGCCGCGCGCAACCGAATTGTCAATAATGCCCTGCAAAATGCCATTAAGGCCAAGCCCGCTGCGCTGTACGACAAGCGCTTTGTCAGTCGTATCAGCACCGGGAACTTTGATGACGATTTTGAAAAAATCAAAGATTGCGACTGGGTCATTGAAGTAGTCGTAGAGCGCCTGGACATTAAAAAGCAAATCTTTGAAAAAGTCGAAAAATATCGTCGCCCGGGCTCCCTGGTAACATCCAACACCTCCGGAATCCCCATCCACATGATGGCCGAGGGACGCAGTGAAGATTTCCGCCAGCACTTTTGCGGTACCCACTTTTTTAATCCGCCCCGCTACTTACGGCTATTCGAGGTGATCCCGACCAAAGACACCAAACAGGAGGTGATTGATTTCTTTATGCATTACGGCGATCGCTATTTAGGGAAGCAGACGGTCTTGTGTAAAGATACCCCGGCCTTTATTGGTAACCGGGTGGGGGTATACTCCATGGCCAAGATTTACCAACTGACCACCGAATTAGGACTGCGGATTGAAGAAGTTGACAAACTGACCGGCCCGGTGATTGGTCGCCCCAAGACGGGATCCTTCCGGCTGGGAGATCTGGTCGGTCTCGACACGGCCTCCAAAGTGATTCAGGGTATTCGCGAGAATTGCCCCGACGATGAGCAGGCCGCTGCTTTTGAGATACCCGGCTATCAAAAATTCTTGCTCGATAAAGAATTCCTGGGCAACAAAAGTGGTCAGGGTTTTTATAAAAAGACCAAAGACAAAGAAGGTAAAAAACAAATTCTGGCGCTTAACCTGGAGACCCTGGAGTACGAACCTTCCCAAAAAGTGGATATCCCCAGCCTCAAAGCGGCTAAAAATATTGATAGCCTGCCCAAGAAGATCCAGCATATGTTTAATGCGGATGACAAGGGGGGAGAACTCATTAGAAAGTCCTTACTGGGGCTTTTCGCCTACGTCTCTAACCGTATCCCCGAGATCGCGGATGACCTGTACAGTATCGATGATGCCCTACGTGCTGGTTTCGCCTGGGAGATGGGGCCCTTCGAATACTGGCAGACCGTAGGGATAAAGAACGGTATTGAACTAGCCGAAGCTCAGGGCGAAAAAATCGCCGACTGGGTCAAAGAGATGGTCGATGCCGGTCACGAATCCTTCTACAAAAGAGAAAAAGGTGTCCGGAAATACTACGACATCGAAAGTAAATCCTTCAAAGAAGTACCGGGTAGTACTTCGCTGATTATTCTGGATAACTACCGCGATCAGGCTCCCGTACATAAGACCAGTGAAACCATCCTGCACGATATTGGGGATGGTGTACTCTGCCTGGAATTCACCAGCCCACACAACACCATTGGTGAAGGTGTGCTGCGCGGCATCAATGAATCCATCCAAAAGGCCGAAGAAGAGGGCTGGACCGGATTGGTAATCGGTAATAATGACACCAACTTCTCGGTGGGGGCCAACCTGATGATGATCGCCATGATGGCCTACCAGCAGGAGTTCGAAGAGCTGAATATGGCCGTAAATATGTTTCAGCAGACAACCATGCGTTGTCGCTACTCTTCTATTCCCGTGGCGATTGCCACCCAGGGATATGTCTTTGGGGGCGGTTGCGAGACCCTGATGCACTGCGATGCCGCAGCGGTGAGTGCGGAATCCTACATTGGGCTGGTTGAGGTCGGTGTAGGCTTAATTCCCGGCGGAGGGGGCACCAAAGAGTTTGCACTACGTACTGCCGACGATTTCGAAAAAGACGGGGTACATATCCCCGCGCTAATCGAACGCTTTAAAACCATTGCTATGGCCAACGTGGCTACTTCTGGCCACGAGGCCTATAACTATGGCTACCTAAAGCATGGCCGTGATGAGATCGTCATGAATAAAGACCGCGCGATCGCCGAAGCCAAACAAAAGGTACTTGATCTGGCTCCCGGCTATACACAGCCGCTCCAGCGCGAAGACATTACTGTATTGGGGCAGACGGGATTAGCAGCGCTTTACATTGCTGCCAATGAATTAAGGCTGGGTAAATACGCTTCGGAACACGATATCAAAATTGCGCGTAAGGTAGCTTATGTGCTCTGTGGTGGTGATCTGTCGGGTACACCAAAGGTATCTGAGCAATATTTGCTGGATGTAGAGCGGGAAGCCTTCCTCAGTCTCTGTGGGGAGCAAAAGACCCTGGAGCGGATTCAGCACATGCTGCAGACCAATAAGCCGCTGAGAAATTAATTGTTGAATTGTTGACTTGTCGGATGTTGATTCGGGCAGTCGATACTAATTCAACCATTTATAATTCAAAATTCAAAATTAAGATAATGGACGCATATATAGTAAAAGGCTACCGCAGCGCGGTAGGCAAAGCAAAAAAAGGAGGCTTCAAATACTACCGCTCGGATGACCTGGGGGTAGATATTGTCAAGCACCTCATTAATCAGGTACCTAATGTAGACCCGCAACTTATTGACGATGTCATCGTCGGTTGCGCCAACCCGGAAGGTGAGCAGGGCATGCAGATCGGTCGCCAGATTTCACTGCGGGCGCTGGGTAAAGAAGTACCCGGCATGACCGTCAACCGTTACTGCGCCTCGGGCTTAGAGACCATCTCGATTGCTGCCGCTAAAATTCAGGCTGGCATGGGCCAGATGTATATCGCCGGCGGAGTGGAAAATATGAGTATGATCCCAATGACGGGTTACAAGCTGGCACCTTCTTATAAAGTAGCCAGCGAGGTGCCCAACTACCTGGCCAGTATGGGCCTGACGGCGGAGGCTGTCGCCAAAAAGTACAACATCACCCGAGAGCAGTCCGATGAGTTCGCGTATAAGTCTCACCAAAAAGCGGCTACCGCCATCGACGCGGGTAAGTTTGACGATCAGATCGTACCGGTCGAGGTGACGGAGGTCTACGTAGAGGATAATCAGCGTAAGGAAAAGACCTTTACCGTTAAGATGGATGAGGGCGTACGCCGCAACACCACGATGGAAGTACTGGGTAAGCTACGCTCGGTATTTGCACAGGGGGGAGTCGCTACCGCGGGTAATTCTTCCCAAACTTCCGACGGAGCTGCCTTCGTACTGGTCGTAAGTGAAGAAATGGTGAAGCAATTTGATCTGGAGCCCATTGCACGCCTGCGCGCCTGCTCCGTTGCCGGAGTAGATCCGCTCTACATGGGGATTGGCCCCTGCAAAGCCATCCCCAAAGCTTTGAAACAGGCTAATATGAAGCTATCCGATATCGAGCTAATCGAGCTGAACGAAGCCTTTGCTGCCCAGTCACTAGCGGTGATTCAGGAGGCCGGGCTGAACCCCGACATCGTAAATGTCAACGGCGGTGCGATTGCACTGGGGCACCCACTAGGCTGTACCGGAGCCAAGCTATCGGTACAACTGTTCGAAGAGATGAAACTACGCAATCAGAAATACGGTATGGTCACCGCCTGCGTGGGTGGTGGTCAGGGTATTGCTGGCATTTATGAATTACTGTAATAATTATAAAGTCCCTGAATGGGTGAATTCAGACTTAGCAGTCATTATTCCGAACTTTGCACAGCAGAGTTCGGAATTTTTTATCGCAGTAGACTTACTTCTCCTTTGAAGATCTCCACTTGCCCGTCCACAAACAAAATCTCCGCCCAGTAGATATAGGAGCCAGGTGGAAGCTCTTCTCCAGTGGTAGATGCTCCATTCCAGTTGTGTACCTGAGTATTCGGCAAATGCGGACCTCGTCGAAATACGAGCTGACCGTAACGATTATAAACCTCTAAGCCCCGGACCTCCCGTACATCGGCTCCGCCAAAGACGCCAAAATCATCATTTGTGCCGTCCCCATTGGGAGAAAAGGCCGTCGGGAAATAGACTCGTCGGGTTTTATCCACGTTTACCCGCAGGGTGTCTCTGAGTCGGCAAGCCGAAATGGGATCCAACACTTCGATGATATAGGCCCCGCTAAGCGCTGCCGGGATATCCAGTAGCGGACCCATGGCCAGTGTTTCGGTGCCCTGCCACCAGCGATATTGCCAGGCACCGGAGATGCTTTCGGGTAGGACCGACAGGCGGTCTCCTAACGAAATGGTCAGTTCTTTGGGAATATTCACCCGCAGATCAGGCAGCGGTTTAACCACAAAAGGGAAGGAAGCCAGGCAAGCCGATCGATCTTTCACCCGGAGGGTATGTGATCCCGGGCTTAGATTTTCTAGTATAGGCTCAGCGACAAAAGGCAGGGAATCCAGAGCATAAACGTATCCTCCATTCCCTCCCCTGGTGTACTGAATTTGTATTTCTCCCGCCGATGTGGAGCGACAATCCGGATCTTTTACGGCAAACTGTAAATCAATCGGTGCCGGCTCAGCCAGCCAATACTGAACCGAATCCCGACAACCCTGTGTATTGGTTACCGTAAGTTGATAAGTCCCCTGTACCAATTCCGTAAGTACAGCTGTGTCCGCTCCGGTACTCCAGGAATAGTATACCGGCGATTGGTTTACCGCAGCGGCAAGCACCCCGTCTTTAGCACCGGGGCAAGAGGGCGCCTGAGCGATCAGATCAATATCAATGGATGGTGGTGGATCGAGCTGAAAAGTCGTCTGTAAAGTACAACCCTCCCGATCCCTAACGCGTAATTGAACCTTACCAGCACATAAATTCCCCTGCGCGCTTTGGGTAGTCAAGCCAGCCCCCCAGTCGAAGGTATAGGGTGCTGTCCCTCCGGATAGTTGTACCGCAATGCTGCCATCACAAGTATCCGGACAAGTCAGGCCGCCCAGGCTGGTCTGGCTAATCATTAAAGGCTCCGGAGCCGCTAAAGAATAAAAAAGCAGGGTATCCAGGTCCGGCCTTTGCAAGCGAACCCGATAATTTCCGGCCGCTAAACCATTGATGCGCAGGGTATCCGTTTGTAAGCTATCCGATACTGTACAGTCGGTACAGGGTAAGGGGCCGCTCAGCGCTATTCGACAGGATTTTCTGGAGCCTTTCGGCAAAAAAACAAGTGTACCATCCCTGGTATCCGCACAAGTCGGCGCCTCCAAGAGGACGGCTACCTCCAGACTATCTTTACCCAGGGCCCAGACCGAAGTTGTCCAGGCAAAAGAAAGACTAAGTACCAGAACGAGTAAGGCACGCATGTTTGTAAGTTTTCCTGGGCAATGTTACGAAAAAAGCGGATAAGACTTGCTGCCTTATCCGCTTTCTGGTAATCCTTATAAGGTCTCCCTTATTTGATGATCGTAATATCTCCTTTCAGGATGTTCCCTTCTGATATATCCAATCTCAGAATATAGTAATAGGTTCCCTGTGGCAAGTCCTGACCAGCCGTATTAGTACCCTGCCAGTTGTTATTGTAGGGTCTGGCCTCGTAGACAATATCTCCCCAGCGATTAAAAATAATCAGTTGGTTATCCGGGAATGCATCGGGATCAACCTCCAGTGCCTCAAAAATTAGTGCATCGTTCCGACCATCCCCGTTGGGTGTAATGCCATTCACCAGAGTTGGCGTATAATTGGGGTCAAAAGGCACCTGTATGCTTACCGTGGCCTGATCGCACAGCTCAACACACTCCGAATTACAAATTTCGTAAACAAAGCTATCGTCTCCGTTCTGACCTCCGGATATCCGGTAAGTAACCGTGCCTCCGGTCGCGGCCGGTTCGACAGCACCCAGACTTGGCCCGGTAACTATTGAAATCGTCGTTCCCGAAGTAGCCGTCACAATATCGTTGGCCTGAACATTGATACTTTGCTCCCGGACACCTACGTCAAGCGTCAATGCATCAGGGTTAGCCATCGGTGCCTCTTCCCGAACCACCGTTACACTATCGCTACTGTAGTTGGGACAATCTGCCGTCGAAAGTGTCCAAACGAACACATTATCCCCCGGCTGTAGGTTACCAATCGTAGTAGAGTTGCCATCCGGAATATCGATCACTGCTGCCCCGGTAGTCGTCCAAACACCCGTTGCCCCATCTGGAGCCGTTGCGAAGATCGCCGCATCACTTCCACAGGACGTATCATCCTGACCGGCGTCGGCCTCACTTAGGTTTGGATCTAACAGGGCCTGTACCGTCGCCGAAGCCGTACAGCCAGTCGACGTATTGGTGACCACTAATTCAAGCGTAGTCGGCTGGGACACGGAAGGTGCCAGGGTAGTAGCATTTTGCACCGCCACACCACTCAGACTCGTCCACTGGTAAGTAATGGAATCTCCCTGTGAAGAAGCAGAGCCATCTAAAACGGCGTTGGTAGTTCCTGGACAGGTGATAATCACATCCTGGCCAGCGTCGGCCGTAGGCGCATTTCGCGTTTCCATTACGGTAACTGTAGCACTGCCTTCACAACCGGTTTCCTGGTTAGTAATCGTCAGCTGGTAAGCTCCGGCAGCCGTTACGGTAGCCATCAGCGGGTCGTCGCCCACTACGGGTGGTGCCTGACCTTCCAGGGCTGACCAGGAGGCAGAAAGATTATCTCCCATATCAGAGCCGGTACCATCCAATTCAATCATGTTTATGCTACAGGTCAGTACATCGGGCTGAGTGATCTGTACACTCGGCAAATCTGTATCTGACAAGACCGTAACCATATCGGAGGCTACACAACCACTCAGGGTGTCTCTTACTTCCAGCATGTAAGTACCAGCAGAAGTCACCGTGGTCTGGAGCGCATCACTTGGATTTGGTGTAGACCCTCCGTCTACCGCCGACCAGGTATATAATATGGTGGTTCCTTCTGAAGAACCCACTCCACTTAAGACTACACTATCCTGCGAACAGGTAAGCGTAACGTCGTCTCCGGCGATCGCCATAGGTGCCAGCGTATCTGCCATCACGGTGATTTGCTGCAAGCCCCTACATCCCGTTGAATCATTAAGTGCTTCAATTTGGTAATTACCCGCAGCTCCCAATGTAGCCGTCAGGCTGTTTTCTCCGGAAAGGATTACGCCTGAAGAGTCCAGGCTGGTCCAGGTTATAGTGTAGTTTGCTTCTGCCGGATCGACGGATGCCGTTACTGTCACTTCATTGTCCTCACAAGTGATGGAAGGAATGTCGGCAACGGTAATTTCGGGTAAATCAGCAGAGGAGGTCAGCACTACGGAATCCTGATTGGAACAACCACTTTCTGCATTTAAGGCTGCAAAATAATAGGTTCCTGCCGTGGTGGCCAGTAAAGTATCCGCTGTACTTAGGGTATCGCCATTCAATGTCCAGCTCAGTACCAGACCGGAATCAACGGTTCCTTGCAAGGTAATGGAGGGTACTTCACAGGTAATTTCTCCCCCCTGACCTGCTTCTATCTGAATCTCTTCAATATTATTTTCTACGACCACCGTATCGGTAGTCACACAGTTGGTCGTGGTATCGGTTACACTCAGCACAAAAGTACCGGCGAGAGTAACCGTCGGCATCAGAGAAGTTCCCAGGGTATCCATGAACATTCCACCATTTAGGCTTTCCCAGGCGAAGGTAAAGGAATCTGTATTACTAACCTGTGCCTCCAGCATCACCGTAGGATTATCGCAATCAATTGCAGTGGAGTCCACCAAATCAATCAGGGGTTGGGCACTGTTAGGAGAAACCAAGACGGTATCCGTGGTTACACAACTAGTCTCTAAATCAGTTGCCTGGACAATGTACTCACCGGGGCTGTTGATCCGTACCCGATCATCTTCGATAATTAAATTCCCCGCTGCATCGAACCACTCAATTCTAAAATCTCGAACGGCGTTATCAATGTCGGAGAAAAGAGTAATTCCCAAAGTATCACAGTTGAGCTCCTGATCAGGGCCCGCAGAAACGGGAGTAAACTCTTGCAGGTCAAAGGCTTGAACGGTATCCGTAGCGGTACAACCGGTATCTTTAAATTCAACCTCCAGGGCATATACACCTGCCGTACGGATCGTGGGCATAGCGGTATCCGTCTCGTCACCCGGCTCTAACAGTCCACCCGACAGGGCCGTCCAACGATAAGTAGTATTAGAATCCAGCGGAGAGGAATTAGTAGCGTCTAATACCTTAACGGAATCCGCGCAGGTGAAAAACTGATCTCTTCCCGCATCGGCCATAGGCTGATCCGGACTTAACACCTGTGCCGTATCTCGGGCGGCACAGCCCGTCAGGGTATCCGTCACCGCTAAAATATAGGCTCCGGCCCGTCGGGCAACGATCGTTCTGGAGTCCGGATTTCCGCCAATCTCTCCTCCTATGGTCCGCCAGCTATAGGAATAAGCCCCTTCCGGAGAGCCACTACCGTTTAGGATGGCACTGTTTAAGTCACAGCCCAGGGTCTTATTCGCTCCCGCTTCCGCCATGGGTAGTACTTCCGTAAGTGGAATAAAGAAGGTATCCGTTGTACTGAGCAAAGGCTGGTCCACCGTAAACACCGTCACTTCAACCGCTCCCACCGGGAAGTTGTCTACCACGGGAGACACCCTAAAACTACCGTCTACCAGGGATCG
>DATFKA010000105.1:0-33560 GCA_035268885.1 Saprospiraceae bacterium | reverse complement strand
GATTATTGCTTGATTTAATTGGGCAACCTACTTAGTTGGGTGAAAGCAAAAGCTTTTGCCCAACTTTTTAATAACGGATCAAAATAACGGTATCCAATTGCGCCCTGACTTTAAGGAAGTCCTTTAATTTTTTTTCATCCCTGAGAACGGCATTCGTGCTTTTTCGGCGATCCCAATCGATCAGCCAAACGGGTACTTGTTGCACCTGGTTGTTAAAATCACTGCGCTGCATACGACCAAAACTCAATTCAACGATATCGGGAAATACAGTTTTCGCCTCCTGACCAATCTTTTCAAAAGGTACCGAACGGTATTGCAGGCTATCTACCTTTTGTACCAGTCCTTCAATCAGTAGTTGTTGGGCACTTTTTTCATTTTGGGCAATTTCCAGCTGATTGACGACGGAGCCCAAATTGGCCAGCTTATTATCCATATTTCGGACTTTCTCCAGGTCCAGGTCTGATTCCTGGATAATTCTAAGGTTGGTATTTTTTAAGCCTTCTTCCTTTAAAATTTCTTCAAAAAGTGGAATAGAATCATTGGGAATGTCTTTCCCAAAGACCTCCAGAACCAGTGTATGGGTACTATCCCCCCTGAGGAAGGTATAGTCACTACATTTTCGTTGCGCTGGATCCTGATTAATGTACTCCTCAATGAAGGTTTCAATGGTTGCAATATCCTGACGCTTCTGGTATACATTATACAGGATATAGACACTTGGCAGGACCAATAACAAGCTAAAGAGGATCAGGATGGTTCGGGTACGACGAGCTTCTCGTTTATCCTCGTAGGTGTGCATTTCAAATTTCATATAACGAATAAGTAGGAAAGCGGTCATCGCAATGAAAAAGGAGTTGAGGAAGAATAAATAAAAAGAGTTGAGTGCTATGGTCCAGTTTTGGTTAGCCAGACCATATCCCGTTACACAGAGTGGCGGCATTAAGGCCGTGGCGATGGCGACCCCGGGAATGGCGCTACTTTTTTCTTTACGCGAAGTAGAAATAATTCCCGCCAGTCCTCCAAATACGGCGACCAGGCCATCGAGCAAATTGGGTTCGGTCCGTGATTTAATCTGTGGCGTCAAATCTCCAAAGGGGGTGATCGCAAAGTAAAGCGTTGAACTGATCAGCGCCAAAATAATCGCCAGGGTGAAATGCTGCAGGGATATGCCAAGCGCCTCGCGGTCATTAATAGCCACTGACAAACCAACCCCAAGAATGGGGGCCATCAGTGGGGAGATCAACATAGCGCCGATAATAACGGCACCAGAGTCCAGGTCGAGGCCCAGGGAGGCGATCATAATGGAACAAATGAGCAGCCAGGCGTTAGCACCTCGCATACGTTTGTTACTTTTTATAGCAATAATGGTACCTTCCCGATCCAGTCCCTTTTCCAGATCAACCAAATCTTGTAACCACTTTTGGATGGCATTGATCCAATTATCTGCCTTTTGGCCAATCGTCTTGTTTTCCTCAATGGGTTGATTTGAGTCCATAAATGAATTACTAAGTATTTATGCGATACGGCCATCGACCATTTGAAGCTTACGGTCACTCATATTAGCCAATTCCTCGTTGTGTGTGACAATAACAAAGGTCTGCTGAAAATCCTCTCGTAATTTAAATAATAGCTGATGTAGCTCCTGGGAAGAACTGGAATCCAGATTACCGGATGGCTCATCGGCCAAAACGACTGCCGGCTCGTTGATCAGTGCCCGGGCCATTGCCACCCGCTGTTGCTCTCCTCCGGAAAGTTGAGTAGGTTTGTGGTCCAGCCTTTCGCCTAGCCCCAAATAGTTGAGTAGTTCCCGGGCGCGTTCGGTCATTTCCTTTTCTTTTTTACCGCGAATCAGCGCTGGAATACTTACGTTTTCTACCGCATTAAATTCGGGTAGTAAGTGATGGAACTGAAAAACAAAACCAATATTTTGATTGCGGAAACGCGCTAGCTTTTTACCATTCAAATGGCTTACATCAATGTCGTTGATCGATAGCTGACCGGCATCGGCTCCGTCGAGGGTACCCAGGATGTGCAGCAATGTACTTTTCCCTGCTCCTGATTTTCCGACAATGGCGACAATTTCACCCTTTTGAATATGCAAATCAACCCCTTTGAGTACTTCTAGTTGACCGTAAGATTTGTGAATGTTTTTTGCTTGGATCACCCGCTTTTATTTTTGGTAAATATATAAAAAACTGCCCAGAGCCTATTCAAATTCTCACTGCTTAGGCAAAAAAAGCGCCTTCCCGCAAATACAGAAAGGCGCTTTTGGGGAAAGGGAAATCGGTTTACCAGAAGTAACCTACCACCAACGTGGTCAAAATCACCAGGATAATGGCCAGATAGCGGTAGTTGAGGTACCAGGGCAATCCTTTTAGTTCCTCGGTTTCTTCCTTTATTAATTTTGGCGTCCAAACCATACCCTCCAGCTTCTCTGCCGGTGGCGGTGCGGAAGCCAGGCTAGCTACAATGTGCACCATCAGACAGAAAATAAAGAGAACCGTTGTTCGCAATAAGAAGTGAAGCTGAAAGAACCAGTGGTCTACTCCGGAAACGATGCCAAAGACCCAGACAAAGGAAAGTACCAATCCGAGTCCGAGACTGATGATGCTACCCGTACCCGTAGCGCGTTTCCAGAATAAGCCCAGAATAAACACCGAAACGATGGGCGGCGCAATGTAACCTAGAATATCTTGCAAATAGCGGAACAAATCACCGTATTTGCCAATCATGGGGGCCCATGCAGAGGCCAAAACCACCAAAATTAAAGTCGAAATCTGCCCGCTTCGGACCAATTGCTTATTGGTCATGTTGGGACGAATCTTATTGACAAAATCCATGGTGATGAGCGTAGAGGCCGAGTTGAAAGTTGCTGATATAGAGCTCATCATGGCCGCAAGTAGTCCGGCAACCACCAGGCCCAGTAATCCCGTGGGTAATAATTCAAAAAGTAGAGTGGGGTAGGTGAAATCCGTACAGTTTAAAAGATTCTCGCAGGTACCATCCGGGTTGGCCGCCGAGACCGGTACTTTGTAGGCAAACTCCCTTCCGCGGAAAATTAAAAAGGCAATTGTACCGGGGATGACCATAATCAGAATGACGGGTAACTTGAGCAGCCCCGCAAATAATGCTCCCCAACGCCCGTGATTCAAATCTTTAGAACTGAGAACCCTTTGCACCATAAATTGATTGTTGGCCCAAAAGTAAAAGCCTAAAAGTGGAACCCCCGTAATCAAACCCCACCAGGGTACAATAGGGCTATCGTATTGCCGCCACCATTCTCCTTCGTTCGGACGCACAATACTCAGTGCTTCTTCTGCATCCTTATTGATTTCACCAAGGGCATTGAGCTCATTCAGTTGACTGACCATACCGCTCCACCCTCCTACCTCTTGCATACCAAAATAGGTCAAAATAACCGAACCAAATATCAAGACCAGGGCCTGGATGACTTCGGTTTTTACGACCGAATTTAACCCGCCAGGGATGGTATAGGCCGCCGCCGATGCCGCTAAAAGTACGATAACGACCCAGGGGGGTAAGGTGGGAAAAATTAAACCCAAAACTATGGTCCCCACGTAAAGGGATGCGGCTGTGTCAATCAAGACATTTCCCACCACGGTGATGAAGGAAAAATAATAACGGGTGCGGGAATCGTATCGCTTTTCCAGAAATTCAGGCATCGTGTAAACCCCGCTCTTTAAATAAAAGGGCAGGAAGAAAATGGCAAAAAATACCAGGACGACGACGGCGTACCACTCGTAATTATAGACCGTCAGGTCAAGTAGATAAGCCGATCCGGCCAGACCAATTAGGGTAGAACTGGAAATGTTTGCGGCAAACAAAGAGATACCCACCACGGGCCAGGTCAAGCTCCGGCCACCTAAAAAATAATCTTCAGAAGTTGCATTTTTTGATTGGGAAATCCCGTAGATAATAATACCCACGAAATAGGCAAAAATGACAATCAAATCAAAGATGTCTAGGTTCATTTTGGTGCAATTTATTTAAGTTTCATACATAAAGATTGCACAAAAAAGTGTTCTTTGCCGATATTTCCAAATATTCTTTTGTCTTTGTGCGTAAGAAAAGAGCTGGCTATGAATTTGTCTGAAACCAACTAAAAAAGAGCGAGAGCTTGATTTAAGCTCCGCTCTCGTAAGAAATCACCCGACTGTTATTATGAAGGATCTAAAATGTTAAATCTTTGGTGCTACACAATATAGAGGTATTTTGGCTATCCCCCCAAATAAATTTGGTATTTTTTTGGAGTGGGCGATTTTTTCGTTGGAACACGTAAATACATTGCTGGATGAACCTGATCCAGCCGACTCCGTTATACTGCTGCACTTAATAGTAAAAATAAATATGGCAGATCAAACACTCCGGTTGATTTTGGGCGATCAGTTGAATCTTCAGCACTCCTGGTTTGAAAATACCGATAAAACGGTCACTTATTTGATGGCAGAATCCCGTTCCGAAACGGATTATGTCCGCCATCATATTCAAAAGGTGGTTGGTTTTTTCTTATCCATGCGGGCTTTCGCCCAAAAGATAGAGGAGAAAGGGCATCAGGTGATTTATCTAGAGCTCAATGATCACGAGAATCAGTCTTCTATCATAGACAATGTAAAACATCAGCTTACTAAAGGTGATTTCGAAAAATTTGAATACCTGCTCCCCGACGAATACCGCCTTGATCAGGCGCTTGAGGAATTAAAGGGTAACTTATCCATTCCGGTGGAGAGCTATGATACCGAGCATTTCCTTAGTAAAAGAGAAACCGTGGCGGAGCTCTTTGAGGGAAAAAAGCAATGGTTGATGGAAACCTTCTATCGGCAAATGCGGAAAGACTACGATATCATGATGGAGGAGGATGGCAAAACCCCCATCACCGGACAGTGGAACTACGACGAAGATAATCGAAAAAAGCTACCGAAAGAAGTTGATATTCCCTCTCCTCTGAGCTTTCAACGGGATGTCCAGGAAATAGTAGATCTATTGGAAAGCGAAGGTGTAAAAACCATTGGGCAGCTGGATGCAGCGCATTTTGACTGGCCGCTTACCCGGGAGGAAAACCTGGAATTGTTAGATCATTTTCTGCAACATCAGTTTATTAACTTTGGTCGGTACCAGGACGCCATGACAGACCGGGGATACCTACTTTTCCATTCCAAACTGTCATTTGGCATGAATACCAAGCAGATCAGTCCATCGGAGGTGGTAGAAGCAGCCTTGCAGTACTGGAAGGATCATCAGGACGATATCGATATTGCCCAGGTAGAAGGTTTCGTACGGCAGATTATCGGTTGGCGAGAATTTATGCGGGGTATTTACTGGGCGAAAATGCCCGAATTTGCTGAGATGAATTTCTTCGGTCACGATTGTGCTTTACCTTCCTGGTTTTGGACGGGAGAGACGAAAATGAAGTGTCTGTCCCATGCCATCGGGCAATCGCTGGACAAAGCTTACGCTCACCATATTCAACGGCTTATGGTGACCGGTAATTTTGCCCTCTTATTAGGAGTTCATCCCGATGAATTGGATGAGTGGTACCTGGGGATTTATATGGATGCTATCCAGTGGGTAGAGATCACCAATACCCGCGGGATGAGTCAATTTGCCGACGGGGGGATCGTAGGTACCAAACCCTACGTAAGCAGCGCTAATTACATCAATAAGATGGGGGATTACTGTAAGAATTGTCAATACGCAAAATCGAAGAAGACCGGCGAAAATGCCTGCCCTTTTAATAGTTTATATTGGGATTTCTACGACCGGCACCGGGACAAGCTAGCCGATAACCACCGGGTGGCTATGATGTTCAGGGTCTGGGACAGAATGGGGGAGGATAAACAAGCCGATATTCTGGAACAAGCGGCATTTTATAAAGAAAATATAGAAGAATTATAGTATCTTAAAATAAACTTCATTATGGGGGTAAATCCAAATCAGAAGCTTCCTTTTTCACCCGCTGTTCGTTTATTTATTCCTCTGCTCTACGCAGCCTGGAGTGATAAACTATTGACACCATCCGAAATCGCCGCCCTTAAAAAGGCCGCCTTTCAACTAGATTTTTTATCGGAAGAGGACAAAGAGATACTCCAATCCTGGGCAGATCCGCTGCGCCCGCCCGCTCGCGATCTGTATAAATTATGGGAAATTCATAGTCGGCAGGCAAGTGGACAAATACCAGAAGATGCTCCTAAAACCTTAATGGCGCTAGGTGAACAATTGGCCAGGAAAGATGATCCGGGGGAAAGTGCTCCCTGGGCGGATAAGCGGACACAGCGCACCCTGGCTCGCCTGGAAAAGGCCCTGGGCAAAATTAATCAGGCGACCTACGAAATGCTTTTTGGAGAGTCGGTTCAAGCAGAAAAAGGTCCTACCGAACGGGCTAAAAAACTGAAAGAGATACTGGATAGCCCCTACAGCTCGATCAAAGATCAAATGCGCCGCCTACTGAGTGATCCCGTTTTTTCGATTGAAACGATTCCACTTAAGGAAGATTACCGCACCCGGGTATTGGGCTGGCTGCAATTATTGGCTTCTCAAGGCCTGGGTGCGCTGTCTTATCCGGAAGCTTATGGGGGTAAAAATGAAATGGGGACCTACGGAGCCGTGTTTGAAATGATCGCGCTACAAGATTTAAGCCTTACCATTAAATTTGGTGTCCAATTTGGGCTCTGGGGTGGAGCGGTCTACAATTTGGGTACTAAAAAACATCACGATAAATACCTGTCTGATACAGGTGCCATGCAACTTCCTGGCTGCTTTGCCATGACAGAAACCGGACACGGTTCGAATGTTCGAGGATTGGAAACGACGGCTATTTATCGGCCCGATCGGGGCACTTTTATCGTTAATTCACCACACCGGCAGGCGGGTAAGGAGTACATTGGCAATGCCTTACATGGGAAAATGGCGGCGGTTTTTGCCCAGTTAATTGTCGAGGGGGAGAATCACGGCGTTCATGCTTTAATCGTTCGATTACGGGACGACGAGGGGCAATTGTTACCAGGTATTCGCATTGAAGATAATGGTTATAAACTAGGTCTTAATGGGGTTGATAATGGCCGCATTTGGTTTGATCACGTGGAGATTCCGAAAGAAAACTTGTTGGATCGCTTTGGCGGGGTCGACGAGAAGGGGCAATATTTCAGTACGATAAAAAATCCTTCCAAACGATTTTTTATGATGCTGGGCACCCTGGTTGGCGGACGGGTCTGTGTGCCGAGGGCCGGACTCAGTGCCGCTAAAAAGGGGCTGACGATTGCCATTCGCTACGCGCTCAAACGGCGACAGTTCGCACCGAATCCTTCGGCACCGGAAACGCTGATTATGGATTACCCAAGTCATCAGCGGCGGCTACTTCCACTTTTGGCGAAAGCCTATGCCCTGCAATTCGCACTTGACGAATTACTTCAGGACTTCGTTCAGCACGAGGGAGAAGACTTTAGACAAATCGAAACCAGAGCCGCGGCACTGAAGTCTTATGCTACCTGGTATACTACACATACCTTGCAGGAATGCCGGGAGGCCTGCGGCGGCAAAGGTTACCTGGCGGAGAATCAACTGGCCACTCTCAAAGCAGACACCGATATTTTTACAACTTTTGAAGGAGATAATACGGTACTAATGCAACTGGTGGCGCGCGGGGTGCTTTCTGAGTTTAAGCAACAGTTTCACGAAGAGGGGAACGTCGCCGTCTTGCGAATACTCAGTAAGCGAATTACCGTTGCCGTTACGGAGCAGAACCCCGTAATCATTCGCAATACCAATGCTGTTCACCTGGATAGTGCCGAATTTCAGCAAAATGCTTTCCGGTACCGGGAATCCCGCTTACTTACTACGGTGGCTAACCGCTTACGCGGACATATCAAAGCGGGTAAATCTGCCTACGAAGCAGGACTGATATGCCAGACGCATTTATTAGCATTGGCCGACGCTTACGCAGAAAAAATGGTATTGGATGCCATTCTCAAAAAAGAAGCGCAAATCAAGAATACTTTAGCCAAGGCAAGTCTGGCTCAGATTCGTGCGCTATTTGCCCTATCTTGCATTGAAAAGCACAAAGGCTGGTATCTGGAGCAGGATTATATTGCTCCGGTAAAAAGCAAAGCCATTCGGGATAGAGTAGAGGAGCATTGCCTGGCTCTACGGCCAAACGTTAAAGATTTGATCGAGGCCTTTGCGATTCCCGAAGTACTTCTGGCTGCTCCTATTGCCTCAAAGGAAAAATAATAATAATATGATGCTCAATCGATTCGTATTTTTGATGATGATTAGCTTTACTTTAGGTGTTTCCTGTGGGACACCTCCGAACCAGTCTGGCGCTAGCTCAGGAGAGGAAGCCGAATTAATTTGGTCGGATGAGTTTGACTACGAAGGCCTGCCGGACCCTTCTAAATGGGCTTACGATGTAGGAGACACCTGTGACCGACCCTTTGGCTGTGGTTGGGGAAACAACGAAAAGCAATATTACACCGAAGAAGATCTAGACAATGCCCGGGTGGAAGGAGGACAGCTGGTTATCGAAGCTGCACGGGAACAAATGGGCCAAATGGATTATACTTCGGCTCGCCTGGTGACCCGGGGAAAACAAAACTTTAAATACGTTAGAGTAGATGTACGCGCCCAGCTACCCAGTGGCCGGGGGACCTGGCCCGCTATCTGGATGCTCCCCAGCGATAATACCTATGGTGGTTGGCCCCAAAGTGGGGAAATCGATATCATGGAACACGTGGGTTATGCTCCTGATTCCATTTTAGGAACCGTACACACAGAGGCCTTTAACCACACCATTGGCACCCAAAAGGGCGGAGCGATTCGCATTCCGGATGCCGAATCTGCTTTCCACATTTATAGTATAAGTTGGACCCCGGAAAAAATAGATTTTATGGTAGACGATCAAGTCTACTTTACTTTTGACCATACCCAGGAGGGCGCTGCCGAGTGGCCATTTGATCAACCTTTCTACCTGATTATGAATATTGCCGTAGGTGGTAATTTGGGTGGGGTAGAAGGTGTCGATCCGGATATCTGGCCACAAAAGATGCTCGTCGACTACGTTAGGGTCTATCAGCTTTGATTATTCACTTAATACACCACGAATATTCCAGTTGATATCAATGGCATTATTGGTAAAGGCTCTTAAATCTGTCCAATTGCCATTATCGTCCATAAGTAAGTCACCGTTGGCGACTGCGGGCCCGGCATCACAGCCCACGCTCGCCATGGGGTTGCTGTGACGGACCATTACTGCTAGCCATAACTCTTCATTGCTGATCTCTATGGGCGTACTAAGTACGTGGGTGTTCCACTGATCGCGACGCAATTCTGAGGTGATGTCTGCGGAATATAGTTCTGCTCCCGGCGCATTGGCGGTTCCTTCTCCGTAGACTAAAATCCGGGCACGAGCGGGTCGCCCCTGAATGTATACCTCAATTTCCTCCAAAAACTGCCCCTGATAGCGCTGTAGTTCACTCAGCGGAAAACGGGCGGCCATCTGATAATCACCGGGTATAAATTGGGGAGCACTCAGATTGTCGCCATCATAACTGAGTAGATTGGGACCTAGACTTTCTTCCTCACATGCGCTCAGGAAGAAAAGGGCAAATAAAGACAGACCGTAAAGTAATGATTTCATAGAAGTTTCTTTTTGACTAAAATAGAAATTTTTATTTTTGGGTAATGCTATAGATTTTTTAAATCGTTCTTAAAATGTGTTAAAATCTTCCAAAAAGCAGATTACTTTTTCTCTGGGCATTTCACAAGGCTTCAGGTAATCCCCCTTTTTGGTCTGATACCAGTTGCAACTGATAAAATCGGGACCTCCTAATTCTTCAGCGAATAACTTAAGACTTTTGCCCGTATTAAAGACTTGTTTGCGCACCCCGTATCGTTTACCAGCGTAAGAGACCTCCTGATAACCTGCTTTAAGCTGCAATAATTTTTGCTGCCAATCCATACTTTTATAGAGATAACTTATCTTTATTGGAAAGAGTTGTAAGTAAACAGATAATGATGAACCAACAGTTGGGACAAATTGCGCTCGTGGTCAGAGACTACGACGAAGCGATTACTTTTTATACCGAAAAATTAAATTTTCAATTGATTGAAGATACACCCAGGAGTCCTACCAAACGTTGGGTAGTAATGGCACCACCCGGAGAGAAGCCCAGCTGCCGATTGCTTCTAGCCAAGGCAAAAAACGAAGAACAGCAGGCCGCAATTGGTAATCAAACGGGAGGAAGGGTCTTCCTTTTTCTGTATACCGATGACTTCTGGCGCGATTATGAAAATATGCGAAAAGCCGGTATCGAGTTTATCCGGGAGCCCGCCGAAGAGGATTTTGGGATCGCTACCGTTTTTAAAGACCTTTACGGAAATCTTTGGGATTTTATTCAGCTGAAATAGAAAATGAAATCAGTTACAGTAACTGATTTCATTTTGGAATGAGCATTCGCACTACGAATCTGTTTTTAGTCGGTTCCTAACCCAGAATAGAAATACGGCTCCAAAGGCAGTAATTGCCGTCAGAAGCAATGCTGTTGCCGTATTTGTGTAAATCCAGTTACCCGTTGCAAACAGGGCGGCGTAGACCGTAATACAGGCAATGACCATACTGAGGATCTCCAGGGGCAGTTGTCCCTGTTCCTTTTTGATCGGATCTCCTTCCGCAGCGGCTTTTTCGAGTACCGGATCCCAACCATTACCGCCCGGGCGAATTCTGCGGTAAAAATCACGTAGGGTGGCATCGTCCGTCAATGGAGTGAAGTAGGTCGCCAGTACCCAGGTCAGGGTCGTTAAGATAGCACCCAGGACCAGTTTTTGCCAGTCGGCTAAAGGCAAAAAGCCCAATTGATCATGCACAAAGGTGAAATAGGAAGCAATAATCATGGAACTGATCATCGCAACGATTTCGGTCCAGGCATTAATTCGCCACCAGAACCAGCGCAGGATATAAATTAAGCCGGTACCTGCTCCCAGTAACAGGAGTAGTTGGAAGGCCTGTCCGGCACTGGTCAATAATAAGCCGAGTCCGAGTCCCAGAATAGTAGAAACAACCGTAAAAAGTCGGCCTGCCCAGACCAGGTGCTTCTGTGAAGCATCGGGGCGGATAAAGCGCTGGTAAAAATCGTTGACCAGATAAGAGGCACCCAGGTTGAGCTGGGTAGACATGGTCGACATAAAGGCCGCAATCAAGGAAGCCGCTACCAGACCCAATAAGCCTTTCGGTAAAAGTGTCAACATAGCCGGATAGGCTACATCGTGCCCTAGTTTATCGGCAGAGAGGGCTGGGAAAGCCGTTTGTAAATCGTCGAGCTCCGGAAAAACAACGAGGGAGGCCAGGGCGATTAGAATCCAGGGCCATGGTCTTAGTGCATAGTGCGCCGCGTTGTATAAGAAAGTGGCACCGATAGCGTGTCGCTCGTTTTTAGCCGAAAACATCCGCTGGGCAATATAGCCACCACCACCAGGCTCAGAACCCGGATAGTAAGAAGCCCACCACTGCACTGCCAGGGGTACAATCAAGACGGGGATCCAAATGTCCGGATTACTCATGTCTGGCAATAAGCGAATGCGGGAGCTCACGAGGTCATTGGCTAATAAATTACTTAAGCCACCCACTTCCGGAAGGTTAATCAGGTAAATACAGGCCCAAATCGAGCCAATCATAGCAATCACAAACTGTACGAAATCAGTGATAATGACGGCTTTTAGCCCCCCCAGTGCACTATAGACCAGGGTGATAGAACCGGCAATCAACAAGGTGATCCAACCCGGTATACCCAGCATGACCTCCCCGAATTTTACGGCGGCCAGCGAAACGGCCCCCATCACTACGACGTTAAAGATCAATCCCAGGTAAAGTGCCCGGAATCCCCGCAAGAAGGTAGCCGCTTTTCCGCTGTAGCGAAGCTCATAAAACTCCACGTCGGTTAGCACCCCAGAACGTCGCCAGAGTTTGGCATAGACAAACACCGTCAGCATACCGGTGAGTAGGAAAGCCCACCAGCCCCAATTGCCAGCTACCCCGTTGGTTCTGACCAGGTCGGTTACCAGGTTAGGGGTGTCGGCAGAAAAAGTCGTGGCTACCATTGATACACCTAATAACCACCAGGGCATATTCCGGCCCGATAAAAAGAATTCTGAAACGCTGGAACCAGCCTTCTTGGAAGAGGCGATTCCGATGATCAAGGAAAGAGCAAAGAATGCCCCGATGATGATCCAGTCTAATGTCGATAAGGTCATACGTTAAAGTAGTGTTTAGAAGGCTAATTTAAGATTATTTCGTCGATAAACAACCAGGCCGGATTACCGGCTCCCCGACGTCCCGGTGGGATCATTCCAAAGTTAGGTACTTTTATTTCCAGATAACGAGCATTGGTGGATTTTAGATCCATACTAAGTTCGGCTACTTTGGTATCCCCCTGGGGTACCCGAGCAGTAAATAATAACCCCTTATCCTCTACCGCGTTTTTAAGGCGTACCTCTACCGATTTTGGGGGATAGATCCACTGGCCCGGGGCCCGGAAAAACCGAAAACGAATACTATTTAGTTGCTTTGATTCCTGAAGATCTAGCTCTGACTCAAAATCATCGCCGGAAAAGCCCAGCCACTCCTTATCCTTGAATTGCTCATTACTGCCCAGAATACCGTTAATAATGACGGTGCTGCCACCCGCGTTGTAGGCTGGGCTCGGAGCGCGCGCTAATTGCAATTGAGCATCGGTTGCCAGATGCTGCTGGAAGTTTACCTGTGCAGATCTGCCCAATGTTTCATTTTCGGCAAAAGCCTGACCTCTGTAGATACCCGTGCTATTCAGTAGGATAGGCCCATTGTAGACCTTCGATGCTGGACCTGGCTCGGAACCATCCGTCGTGTAATAGATTTGGCCCGTGTTTGCCAGGTTTGTAAATCTAAGCTTCCAGGTGCCAGAAGACTCTTGTTCCAGCTCAGTTTGTAAGTGATAAAGTGGGTTGGCCGCATTTACATCCGCACTTTTTAGCCAGCGCAGGTGATTTTCCAGGCGATCGATAAAGCCGTCGAAGCTTTTGTTGTCTTGTTTCGTCCAACCCGTTTCGGCCAGGGCAAGACCGCGTGGGAAAGCCATATATTCGGCTTTTTCTGGGGTGGAAATATATTCTGTCCAAAGGTTTCCCTGTACGCCCAGTATGTATTTTGCTTCCTCCTCACTGAGTTCTTCCGGAACCGGATGGTATCGGTACACTTTTTCAAGGGGTAGGTAACCACCAATAGCCAGCGGCTCATCCGGGTGTTGAAATTGGTAATAATCGAGGTAACAGTGGCTGGTCGGGGTCATAATTACATCGTGGCCTTGTTGGGCGGCTTCAATACCTCCTTCTTCTCCCCGCCAGGACATGACCGTAGCGTTTGGCGCCAGCCCTCCTTCCAGGATCTCGTCCCAACCGATAATCTGCCGCCCGTTTTCGTTGAGGAATTTTTCCATTCGCTGGATAAAGTAGCTTTGTAGCCCTGCTTCGTCTTCCAGGTTTTCTTTTTTAATGAGTTCCTGGCAAAAAGCACTTTCTTCCCAGCGGGTCTTGGGGCATTCGTCGCCACCAATGTGAATGTATTCACTGGGGAAGAGGTCCATCACTTCAGTGAGTACATTCTCCAGAAAGGTGAAAGTGGCTTCCGTAGGGCAGTAGACCTCTTCGGATACGCCCCATTCTGTTTTTACCTTTATATCACCGCCCCCGCAAGACAATTCGGGATAGGCAGCCAGGGCAGCCTGAGCATGTCCGGGCATTTCAATTTCCGGAATAATTGTGACAAATCTTTCCTGAGCATATTGTACGATTTCCCGAACTTCTTCCTGGGTGTAATAGCCGCCGTAGCGCTTTCCGTCGTAGCGTCGAGGGTAATCGTTCAGGTGACCAACTATAGTTTCGTCGCGATAGGCTGCGACTTTCTGTAGCTTAGGATATTGCTTGATCTCGATACGCCAGCCCTGGTCTTCGGTCAGGTGCCAGTGGAAGCGGTTCATTTTATACTGGGCAAGGAGGTCAATGTATTTTTTAATAAAATCTACCGGAAACATATGCCGACCGACGTCCAGAAGTAGTCCCCGGTAAGCAAAGGCTGGTTCATCTTCGATGTGTACGCAGGGGATTTCTACGGGTAGTGCACCGGTGCTTTGTTGCTGAATCAATTGCTGCAGCGTCTGAATCCCGTAAAAGACGCCCTGCGGCGCTCCGCCCTGGATAAGTACCCCTTTCTGGGTAATGGTGAGTAAATAGGCTTCTGATGCCAGGCCTTCTCGCAGGCTTAATTTGATTTTTTGTCCGGTGGCTCCGGTGTTCAGATCAAGGGATTGTTGCGCCAGCCAGGATTGTAAATAATCAGCCGGGAGTTGAAGTTCAGCGATATCCGAGTCTATTTCGATTTGCGTATCTTCATTCAGCTCAAAGTAACCTATCCCCGGAGCCATATTGTTGGGCAGTGGGATAATTTGATAGTCCGCTTTTTGATGAGGCTCACCGTTATCAGGGGAGCATTGCGAAAAAAAGCAGAGGATAAAGATGTAAAATACGGATAAGGTGGCTAATCTCTTCATCTTGAATATGGCTTAAAAAGGAGGCCGTAATGACAGCCTCCTCAAAATAATGTATGAAACTTAAAAAAATTATTTTTCTTTTTGTTTCCAGTCGAAGCGCCATCTGCGGAAGGCTTCCATTGCTTCGTATTCGGCCAAACCGAGTGCGCGATAGGTCTCTGCCGTTTCGCGGTTACGATATTCGGCGCGTTGCCAGAATTCGCGTTCGTCATTACCCGGAAAAGGAGGACGGTCTTTCTGCGACTGGTGCATAAAGATGGCTTGCCGCTTCTTTTTGAGTTCTTTGGGACTGAGTGGAACTACCATCTCGATTTCATGGGTCGACCATTCGTGCCAGGCACCCCGGTAGAGCCAAAGCCAGCAGTCTTTGATCCAATCGTGCTTTTTCAGTTTTTCGAAGGCCTGGAAAATGGCTTCCAGGCAGACCCGGTGGGTGCCATGTGGATCGGCCAGATCACCGGCCGCATAGACCTGATGAGGTTTGATTTCCTCCATTAACTCAGCCACGATCTGGATATCTTTTTTACCAATGGGTTTTTTGCGGCTTCTTCCCGTTTCGTAAAAAGGGAGATCCAGAAAATGAATCTGCTCGTCTGGAAGGCCACAGAATCTAGCGCCGGCTCTGGCTTCCCCGCGACGGATCAGGCCCTTGGCCGTTCGAACGGCGGGAAGATCCACCTCGGTCGGCTTCTTTTTATGAAGGGCGGCGATGGCATCCTTCAGTTTGGCTTCAATTTTTTGCTGCATCTCGCCACTCTTACCTTCAAATTGGTTGTATTCGCGCATGAACTCCAGGAAGCGAAGGGCATCGTGATCGTGGACGGCGATATTTCCCGACGTTTGATAAGCCACGTGTACTTCGTGTCCCTGCTCAACCAGTCGAAGAAAAGTACCACCCATCGAGATGACATCATCATCGGGGTGGGGACTGAAGATGATAATCCGTTTTTTAGAGGGGGTGGCCCTTTCCGGTCGGGTGGTGTCATCGGCCTTAGGCTTTCCGCCTGGCCAACCAGTAATCGTGTGTTGTAGTCGATTAAAGATGCGAATATTAATATCGTAGGCAGTAGCGTATTCAATGGTTAGATCACTGAGTCCGTTCTCCGCGTAGTCTTCGTCGGTGAGTTTTAGAATGGGTTTATTGACTTTTTGCGAAAGCCAGACGACTGCTTTGCAGACCAGGTCATCATTCCACCTACACATACCCACCAGCCAGGGGGCATTGAATCGGGTGAGTTTTTCGGCGGCAGCCGTATCCAGGTGCGCCCGTACGTTTTCGTGTTTTTGCAGAAAACTAGAAGGTACTACTGCGGTAATCTCTCCTTCGATAGCTTCCTGGAGGATATTGGCTTTGTGCTGTCCCCAGCCCATCAGGTAAATTAAGCGGGCGCCCATGATGGTCTTAATTCCCATAGTGATCGCCCGATAGGGGACATCCTCCTCTTTGTCAAAATCTTTCTGCGCATCGCGCCTGGTCAAAGCATCCAGCCTCACCAGGCGAGTGGAGGAAGATAACCAGGAACCCGGTTCGTTGAAACCGATGTGTCCCGTGCGACCAATACCCAGTAGTTGAATATCAATCCCGCCGTTACTGCGGATATCTTTTTCGTACTGCTCGCAGTAAGTTTCTACCTCATCCATTGAAATCGTTCCATCGGGAATGTGAATGTTCTCCGGGGGGATGTCAATGTGATCAAAAAGATATTCTTGCATGAAACGCACATAGCTTTGCTGGGCGTCGGGCTGCATCGGATAATATTCATCCAGATTAAAAGTGATCACATTGTGGAAGCTCAGATCCTCTTCTTTGTGTAGGCGTACCAGTTCGTTATACACCTGAATGGGAGAGGAACCCGTAGCCAGTCCGAGTACAATGTTTTCTCCTTCTTGTTGCTTCTGGCGGATGGCCAGGGCAATCGATTGGGCGATGTGCTTGGCACCTTCATCAGCAGAATCCCAGATTTTCGTTGGGATTTTTTCGACAGACTTAAGTTGGTATTTCAGGAATTTCATTGATCGTTTATGCTTTTGTGATGTTTATGCTTGTAATTGAATACTATCCATGACGAGTGCTCCGGCCCCGAGAATACCTACTTCGGCAGCGGGTAAAGAGGCCCTTAAAACTTTTATCTTATCGCGGTAAACAGCCTGTAAGTAATCATTCATTATTTTTTCTGCAGGTTCGAGTAGGATAGCCCCTGCTTCCGCTAAACCACCGGAAATAATAAAGCCTTCCGGACCCAATTGCTCGCCCAGATTAGCCATGATTATTCCCAAATAATGCGCCGTTTGCCGAAAGGCCTGCTGGGCAATGGTATCTCCCTGTTGTGCTAGCTCAGCTATAATTTTTGTATTGAGTTCCGCAAAGGTATATTGGCGAAGAGGACTGCCTTGTAGATCTTGCCCCAGGAGCTCAAAGGTAGTACGCTTCAGGCCGGTAGCAGAAAGATAGGTCTCCAGGCAGCCCTGCTTTCCACAATTGCAGGAGCGCCCGTTGATCTGTATAATGCTATGCCCAAACTCTCCTGCCAGGCCGCCCTGGCCGTTAATGATTCGCCCCTCTGAGTAAGCGGCGTAGCCCAGGCCGGTGCCAAGCATAAGAATTACAAAATTGTCCATACCCTGCGCAGCGCCCCAGTATTTCTCTCCTAAAGCAGCCACCTTGGCATCTTTGAGTAAAAAAACGGGCAGTCCGGTCAGATCATTCAAGAATGATACAATGGGAATTTTATCTGAAAAGGGTAGATTAACCGCGCCAATAATCTCACCATCCGCGGTACTGTGCCCCGGGGCACCTATGCCAATGCCGCTCAATGAAGCTAGATCGGTTCGGGTGGTGGTCAATAGTTGCTCTATGTGTTGGCTCAGTACCTGAAAGAAGTGGGAAATGGATTGTAGCGTCTGAGTAGGGAAGACGAGCTTACTTTGGATCTGGCCCGACCCCTTAATAAGACCCAGCTTTACTGAAGTTCCACCGATATCAATGCCTAATAGATTGCTCAAGACACATAGCTTTAAAATGAAGTATAATGATTGTGCTGAGACAAAGATAGCAAATATTTTACATTTCTGTGTGCGAACACAGAAAAAATTATATTTGCTGTTTTTCGTTAATATCTTTATATATTTACGTATTCGTTATAGCCTATAATCGTTCAGTACAGCAATGAGGAAAAAAATTCGTATTAAAGATATTGCCAAGAAGGCGGGCGTCTCTACGGGAACAGTAGATCGGGTACTCCATAATCGGGGAAATGTTTCTGCCAAAGCCAGGGTAAAAGTAGAAAAGGTGATGAAAGAATTGGAGTACGAACCCAATATCATTGCCAGCACACTGGCTTACAATCGTGTGACTACCATTGCCGTTCTCTTACCGGATCCAGCCATTGATGCTTATTGGTCTTACCCTTTAAAAGGCGTGGAAAAAGCAGCAAAGGCCTATGCACACTACGGGGTAGAAATTAAGCCCTGTTTTTTTGATCTTGGTGATGCGACGCACTTTTTAAGTATCGCTGCCGAAATTGTCGATCAGTCGCCCGACGCTATTTTGTTTCCTCCGCTTTTCCAGCGAGAATCAGAACAACTACTGCGGGAAATTAAGGGGAAAGATATAGTGGTCTCCTTTATCAACACCGATCTGGAGGGGCAGCGGGTGCTATCTTACGTCGGGCAAGACTCTTACCAAAGTGGTGTGTTGGCTGGCCGCTTATTAAATATCGCTTCCACCAAAGTACGCAAAGCCCTGGTCTTACATCTGGATAAGGAGATTACTAATGCCAAACACCTGCAGGATAAGGAACGTGGTATGGAGGACTATTTTACTCAGAAATTTGCACAAAATGCCGTCGAGATCATCCGTATGCACTTTGGCGATTTCAATGACGAAAGCCAAATGCGGGCCTTCTTTACAAATTTAAAAGTAGAACATCCCGACCTGTCTGGCTTGTTCGTGACCAATTCCCGCGCCTATAAATTGATTAATGCCGTAGCCGATCGAGAACTGGACGGATTGCCCATCGTGGGATTTGACTTACTGCCGGAAAATCTTAGCTATTTAAAAGAACAGAAAATCAGTTTTCTGATCAATCAGAATCCAGCAGAGCAAGGATATAAAGGCGTCACTAATATTGTAGATAAGTTGATTTTTAAAAAAGAGGTGGCACGGATTCAGCATTTGCCCCTGGATATTGTCGTAACCGAAAATGCTTCTTACTACATTGACCGAGAGTATCAGTTTGTGGTATAAAGAACAGATATACCATTCCTTAACAAGTCAAGAAAAAACCTATGCAACCAGATATTACGGATACCAAAGCGACGCAGGCCTTTTGGAAAGCGCGCTATCAAAATGGACAAACCGGGTGGGATATTGGACACCCTTCTCCTCCCATTAAGGAATACATCGATCAGCTGGAAGACAAATCGATTCGGATTTTGATACCCGGTGCGGGGAATGGCCACGAAGCGGCCTATCTGTACGAGCAGGGATTTACCTCCGTTTACATACTGGAAATTGCTGCCGAACCATTACGCATTTTTGCCGAAATGCATCCCAGCTTTCCGCGGGACCAATTACTTTACGAAAATTTCTTTGAGCATCAGGGCCAATACGACCTGATCCTGGAGCAGACCTTCTTCTGTAGTTTTCCTCCTACTCCTGCGAATCGGGAGGTTTACGCCAAAAAAATGCACGAACTACTGCTTCCCGGAGGAAAATTAGTTGGGCTTTGGTTTACCTTTCCTTTACAGACCGATCAGGAGCGGCCACCCTATGGAGGCAGTATTTCTGAGTACGAAACTTACTTTAAACCCTGGTTTGACATTAAAACTTTGAGCGAGGCTTATCATTCGATCAAACCCAGACGGGGAAATGAAGCTTTTGGTATCTTACAAAAAAGAAAATAAAGATGCAGGAGTCGCAACCAGATCAGTATTTACTAGACGAAGGAACGGAGGATCACAAGCTCATTATTTACCAACTATTGATTCGTCTGTTTTCCAACACAAACACAAACAACCGCCCCTGGGGAACGATAGCAGAGAATGGGGTTGGGAAGTTTAATGACATTACGCTTGATGTATTGGATGCGCTCAAGGATTTTGGCATGAGCCATATTTGGTATACCGGAGTGCTGGAGCATGCGACCATGACGGATTACACAGCTTACGGGATTCGGGCCGATGAGCCGACCATCGTAAAGGGCAGGGCAGGATCACCCTATGCGATCAAAGATTATTTTGATGTCGATCCGGATCTGGCGGGTTCAGTACCTCATCGAATGGCTGAATTTGAAGCTTTAATCGAACGGACACACCAGGTTGGTTTACAGGTGATTATTGATTTTGTCCCTAATCATCTGGCACGCCAGTATTATTCTGATCAATCACCAGCGGATGTTGAGCCTTTCGGCAAAAAAGATGAAATAGAGCAAGCTTTTCATCCCCAGAATAATTTTTATTATCTCCCGGGGCAGTCGTTACAACTGCCCGATAATCTTTTGGATCGCAGACCAGATCATGCACCTCCTAAGGGAGATAAAGACTTTGTGGAACGTCCCGCTAAGGCTACGGGAAACGATGTCTTTCACGCCCGACCTTCCATAAATGATTGGTACGAAACAATCAAACTAAATTATGGTGTTGATTACATGAATGGGGCCCAGCAATATTTTGATCCCATTCCGGATACCTGGTTGAAGATGCGGAGGGTTCTACAGTTTTGGCTAGAGAAAGGAATAGATGGCTTTCGCTGCGACATGGCCGAGATGGTGCCCGTTGAGTTCTGGGCCTGGGTAATTCCCCAGATTAAAGCCATTAATCCTCAGGTGGTTTTTATAGCCGAAATCTATAAAGAACAGCGTTATCGCGAATACCTGGAGCAAGGCTGCTTTGATTACCTTTACGATAAGGTACAGCTTTACGATACCCTGAAAAAGGTCGTTCGGCAGCAGGGGAGTACCGATTGGTTAACGGGGATCTGGCAATATCTGCGGGGAATTAATAAAAATATGCTCCGTTTCCTGGAAAACCACGACGAACAGCGAGTGGCTTCTCCAGACTTTGCTCCCGATCCCTGGCATGCCCTGCCAGCCATGGTGCTTTCTGCTACCTGGCACAATGGTCCGGTGATGATCTACTTTGGCCAGGAAGTAGGAGAGCCCGGAGCGGGGCATTCGGGCTTTAGTGGCGATGACGGTCGCACTACTATCTTTGACTACTGGGGCGTACCCTTGCATCAGCAGTGGTACAATCACGGCGCCTGCGACGGAGCGCAATTGCCGGAGAATCGCCGCCATTTACGGGCGTATTACCGGGAGTTATTACAGTTATGCAATACAGAGGAAGCTATTCGTCGGGGACAGTTTTATGACCTTCAGGAGCATAACCGCAGGGGGGAGGGCTACGGTGATCAGGTATTGACTTACTTGCGCTTTACAGAAGAGGAATGTTTGTTGTTTGTTCTTAATTTTAGCGTGGAAGTAAGCCAGTTTTGTAAGGTTAATATTCCGGAGCATCTATTGCGATCACTAGGCTTAGAAAGGAATTTTACCTGGGAGGGTATCTTTGGCACTCAGGAGAAATGGCTATATCAGGAGCAGATAGACCTGATTTTACCCCCTTTAGCCAGTTTTATATTAAAAGTCAGGATCTGATTACGTCCAAAAAAATAGGCGCCCCTAAGGGCGCCTGGTATAGTGATTTCCACTGTTTTTTCTATCCAAGTACTTCCATTTCCTGGACAAATGGCTGCTTATAGTAACGCTTACCGGTAGCATTAGCCAGTGCATTCGCTAAAGCACCGATGACCGGAGGCAGAGAAGGCTCACCCAATCCGGTTGGATTAATGCCATTATCCACAAAGAATGCTTCAATAGCTTCGGGAGCTTCGGTATGACGGATCAGCCGATACTTATCAAAGTTGCTCTGTTCGGGACGTCCTTCGTTAAAAGTGAGACCGCTGTACATGGCGTGTCCGATCCCATCTATAATACCACCTTCTATCTGATTAATGGCTCCTTCGGGGTTGACGACAATTCCACAATCGACGGCGCACCAGACTTTCTTAACCTTGGGGACATCATTTTCTATGGCCACGTCGACTACCTGAGCCACGTAAGAGTTATGGCAGTAGTAAGCGGCTACTCCACGGTAGATGCCAGGCGTTTCGGTACCCCAATTGGCTTTTTCTTTTACCAATTTAAGAACACCTGCGTAACGAGCCGCGTCGTAGTCATTATCTTCTCCTACCGGATTATTTTGGGCCCGGTCGAACAATTCCAGACGGAATTCGATAGGGTCTTTGCCCGCAGCTTCCGCTACTTCGTCCAGAAAGGCCTGCTCTGCTCCGGCAATAAAGTTAGAGCGTGGTGCTCGCCAGGCTCCGGTAGAAATGCTGGATTCTTTGGTGCGATTCTCAGCGTGGTAATTATCTACGGCCCCGGCCGGGAAGCGATCTGCAAAGATGGGACCGCCATCCGTACCTACTCCTTTTACTTCAAAGGCGACCAACTGATTGTTTTCGTCTAATCCTGCCCGGTAGGTAACTTTATAATCTGGACGGTAAGTACCCTGGGTCATATCGTCTTCGCGGGTGTAGATCAATTTTATGGGAGCTTTCATCCGCTGTGAAATAGCGGCAGCTTCCATACCAAAATTACCATAAAGACGTCGGCCGAATCCACCGCCCATGCGGGTCATCATCACGTGGATGTTTTCTGCGGGCAGTCCTAATAATTTAGATGCGGCTTCCCGCAGTGGTTCAGGGGTCTGGATAGGCCCTTCCAGCTCTGCCTTGTCCTCCATGACGTGGGCAAAAAAGTTCATGGGCTCCATGGTATTGTGCGCAAGAAAAGGCGCCTGATAGGTTCGTTCAATTACTTGTGCTGCACTGGCGAAAGCGGCATTGGGGTCACCGTCCTTACGGTCGGGTTCCTCTATGGGGAGGCCAAGCGTTTTTTCCAGGGAGATTTCATGATCGGCCGTACTTTCCAGTGTGCCGAAGGTTTCCCATTCGACTTTAAGGGCTTTTTTAGCTTTCATGAGTTGCCAGGTAGTTTCTCCGACAATCGTTACTAACTGAGGAAAAGCATTATTGGCATAGGTCCAACCGCGATTCCCTTCTCCGGGGTCGCTACTCACAATGAAGGCGTCCTTTACGCCGGGCATTGCTTTGATCTCCGCTTCGTTGAAGGATTTGGCTTTCATGCCAAAAGCGGGTGGATGCTCGATCATAGCCAAGAGCATCCCTTCGCGATCTACATCAAGGCCAAAAAGGGGCTTACCCGTCACAATATCCAGTCCGTCTACATTCTTGGTAGGCGTACCAATGATGGTAAAGTCCTTTGGGTTTTTTAATTCAACTTCTTCGGGGACTTCCATGCTGGCGGCCAGGGAAGCTACTTCCCCATAACCCAGGCTTTTTCCGCTAGCCTCGTGGGTGATTTTGCCCTTACTGACGCTTAATTCTTCGGCGGGTACTTCCATTTGCTGAGCAGCGGCACTGACCAGCATGGCTTTGGCAGTAGCTCCGGCCATACGCAAGCCTTCCCAACTTTGGCGGATAGACTGGCTACCCCCGGCAATTTGTCTTCTAAAGGCCTGAGTGTTGAGCGGCGCCTGTTCGACGATAACGTTTGCCCAGTCGATGTCCAGTTCCTCTGCCACGATCATGGGCATGGCCGTTTTTACGTTCTGACCAATTTCAGGATTGGGAGACATAATGGTGGTTACCCCATTGTCACCAATCTTGAGAAATCCATTTATCTTGAACCATTCATCCGGGGGGGTGATGGTATTCGCCAGCACGTCCTCCTGTGATTGGGGCGTACAGGAAACCAACCAGCTGAAGCCAATGGCCATCCCACCTCCGGCGGCGGCGGATACTTTTAAAAAAGATCTTCTATTAAAGCTTGTTTTTATTTTTGTCATGACAAGTTTTTTTTGAGCGATAAAGACTTAGGTGATCATTAGAGATTCTCAGCAGCAGTTTTCACGGCGGCTTTGATTCTGATGTAGGTGCCACAGCGGCAAATATTACCATCCATGGCCGCGGCGATCTCTTCGTCCTTAGGATTAGGGTTGCGGTCGAGTAGGGCGGCAGCGTTCATGATTTGGCCCGCTTGACAATAGCCACACTGCGCTACGTCGTGTTCTAGCCAGGCTTTTTGTACAGCGTGGAGTCCTTTTTCTCCGAGGCCCTCAATGGTAGTGATTTTTTTATCGGCAGCAGCAGATACCGGAAGGGAGCAAGAGCGCATTGCACCGCCATTGACGTGTACAGTACAGGCACCGCATTGACCAATTCCACAACCGTATTTAGTGCCAACTAATTTTGCATGATCGCGTAATACCCATAAAAGCGGCGTATCCGGATCAACATCAAATTGTTGTTGTTTTCCGTTAATGTTTAGATTGAAAACTGCCATATTCTTTGTGTTTCTATGATGTTGATAATTAAATTTTTTGGAACTTTATACCAAGAACAAAACAAGTCCTTACTTTTTTGGTTCACCGTCTTAAAATAACAAAAAACGGCGACTTTTGGAAGTTTACCTGCAAGAATGCGACGGACGACCTATTTGGATAGCTTTTAGAGGCTAAATTGTCTAGGAATGAAGAGGGAAAACTAATAAATTTCATGAAGAAAATCTTATTTATTCAAACCGGAGGAACCATTGACAAAGACTATCCGCGGTCCAATAAGGGCTGGGCTTTTGAATTTGGGGAACCCGCGACGCGACGGTTGCTGGAGAAGTTACGACCGAAGTTTGAGTTTGAGGTCCTTACGGCTTTTCAAAAAGATAGTCTGGAGATTACCAGGGAAGACCGTGAAGTCCTGGCCGGAATCATAAAAGCTCGAAAAGAATCTCGAATAATTATCAGCCATGGTACGGATACCATGGAAGAAACGGGATCTTTTTTGCGTAAGCAAGCTTTACAGAAAGCGATTGTACTCACGGGGGCTATGCGGCCCGAGCGCTTTTCTAATTCAGACGCTCCCTTGAATGTAGGAATGGCGATTGCTACGGTTCAGTTGGTCGATTCTGGGGTTTATATTTGCCTGCACGGACAGGTACGTAAGCTCGATTAGCTTGTTTGCCCGGGAGTCGTTTATTCATAATGGAGAACCAAAGCGGAGGGACCAAAGCAATGAGCATGGCCGTGGGATAACCAAAGGGCAATTCCGGTGCTTCCGCGCGGTGATCGAGGACCTGGTATTTTTTTGAAGCTAAAAAATGATGGTCCGAATGGCGCGTTAATTCATAGAGAAGTATGCGACCTAGTTGGTAGTCAGCATTCCAGGAATGCTTGGGACTGACCCGTTCGTAGTGTCCTGAAGATAATTGCTGTCGGCGCAGACCATAGTGCTCAATGTAATTAATGGTCTCCAGCAATAAGAAACCAACTACTCCCGCCAGTATAATAGCCAGAATGGAATACCAATGGTTACTCAAGAGGATAATTATCAGCAGATAAAAGCATTGGACCAGGCTGAACCCAATCATTTCGTTGTGATAAGTCCAAAAGCCTCGCCCTTCTTTTCGTAATCTATTGGCTTCTAATTCCCAGGCGTGCACATAACTTTGAATGACCGATCTCCACCAGAAGGTGTACAGGCTTTCATTTTTCCGGGCACTGGCTGGATCTAGCTCCGTAGCTATATTTTTGTGGTGCCCCCGGTTGTGTTCAATAAAAAAGTGCATGTACCAGGAAGGTAGTAATAAGAGCTTGGCCAGAAATTGATTCCTCGCATCGCTTCTATGTCCTAATTCGTGCGCCACATTTATTCCACAGGCTCCTAAAACAATCCCAACGGAAATAATGAGTCCGGTGTATTCTATATTATTCAGCGGGGAGGTATTGAGTACGGTCAGAAAATAAATTAAAGTGCCATAAACGATGGGCAGGTTAAAGTAGAGTAAGTAGTCGAAGAGAGGGTTGCTGAGCATCCTTTGTTTTTGCGGATCATCCAGATTGTGGGTGGACTTCCCCCAAAAAGGTTCGACCAAAGGGATTAGTACAAAAACAAAACCGACAACGGCCCAACTCATACCTCCTCTTTGTTGTAAAGACAGGATACAGATGAACGGAATGAGATAGGCGAGCAGGTATTTTAAGTCCCGAAAGGCCATTGCTGAATAGTGTTTATTGGTTAATGGCATTAAATTAAGGCTTCTACAGTCGGCAAGCAAGTCATTTTGGAGCTTCAAAACGAGAAGAGTAGAACGCGAGGAGAATAAATATAGAACTATTTTTTTAGATAAATTTCACAAAAATATTTTTAATCATTTGTTAATCAGTTTATTATAAGCGAGGTCGTTTATTTTTATTTCACTTTATTAGAAAAATGTACTTTTCTTCTTGTTCAAAGTCTTGCATATTTGTATTGTGAGCGGGAAGAAATGCTTACTGCTCCTCAAAATTGAAATATGTTCATGGGATTATAACGCTGGGGAAAGCCGTTTTTCGGCTTTCCATAGCTTTTTAAATCTTTTGAAATAAAATATAGGTAAGTCATCGTACTTACCCTTTAATTTGGATATGTTCATGGGATTATAATTATTGTACCAAAGCCGCAACGAATCGTTGCGGCTTTGCTCTTTTATACCCGGGCCGTTTATAAACGGTTTTTATTGATGATCTCCAGTAAATCTTCGCGGTAATTCTTTCCAATCGGCAAATGTTTCGCCTTGCCTTTTTCAATAACTTCGACCATATTCCCAACGATGGCGTTAATCCGATTTAGGTTAACGATATAAGAGCGATGGATTCGTCGGAAAGTATCGCTGGGTAGTTTAGCTTCCAGGCTTTTCATCGTTTGCAGGGTGATGACGCGATCGTCGTCCTGGCGGATAATGACGTAATCTTTTAGTCCTTCGATATAAATGACATCTTCGTAATTGACTTTAACCAGTTTTTTATCGGCTTTTACAAAAGTGAAGTCTTCCTGCGTTTTGCCTTCCTCTTTAATTGCCTCTTCGTTATCACTAATTTTCCGTTGGATTTTGATTTGCTCATTGGCCTTATTGACGGCTTTCATAAAGCGATCTAGAGAGATGGGTTTGAGCAGGTAGTCCAGGGCATTTAATTCAAAGCCCTCAATGGCGTAATTAGGATAGGCCGTTGTGAAGATCACGATGGGTGGATTCACCAGGGATTTTAAAAAGTCAATTCCCGTTAATTGGGGCATCTGAATATCCAAAAACATCAGATCTATTTCCTCCGTTTTTAAGGCTTCGTTAGCTTCCAGTGCATTACTACACTTTTTTACCAGGTTCAGGTCAGGCACTTTTTCTACATACGTTTCTAAAACATCCTGAGCCAGGGGCTCATCATCTACAATGATTACGTTGATCATATTTATTGATTTTATAAGTCCAGTTTTAAATCCACGGCGTAGGTCTTGGGATTGTTTTCAATCTTAAGATCATATTGTCCGGGATAAATTAAGTTTAATCTTCGATGTATATTGACCAGACCGATACCACCACTCTTGGGGCGATTAGGTTGCTGAATGGGGATTTTGTCTGGTTTACTATTTTCAATAAAAAAATGAATTTGTCGATTCTCAACGGCTAGTCTAATGTTAACAAAACCTTCAGTAATGTGATTATTTAGCCCGTGCTTAAAAGCATTTTCCAGAAAAGGGATAAAGATAAGGGGGGCGATTTGTTGCTCGCTGAGTTGCCCATTGACCTGGAAGTCAATCCGTACATTGTGTCCCTGTCGCAAGCTTTCCAGATCGATATAGTTCTGTATATAATTTACTTCTTTTTGGAGTAATACCCTTTTTTCATTGCATTCGTATAGCATATATCGCATCATTTCGGATAACTTGATAACGATTTCGGGGGCTTTATCCGATTTTTTAAGCGTAAGTGCGTATAGGTTATTGAGGGTATTAAACAAAAAATGCGGATTGATCTGAGATTTTAGAAATCTGAGTTCCGACTGCATGGTTTGGGTTTGGAGTTCCTGTTTCTCGCGTAATTGCCGTGCCCAGTCAGTGATGATTTTAAATAGGGTAGAGGTGGTGCCAACAAAGAGTGCAAATAAGAAAGAGGCAAACTGATTGTTGACGATTTCCTGTTGGATCGCCGGATAACCGGAATATTTAATATGTAGGGTCAACATCTGCAGGGGAGTGATGATCAGGACAGAAAGAACCAACAAACCGGCATAGGTGAGGAATTTTTTCTGGGTCAGGTAAAACGGAATGAGGTAGAGGAGGTTAAAATAAACCAGCAGGCTAAAGAAAAAAACGTAGATCAAGCCGTCGGTAAGGGTAAATAGAAAACCCCGGTCCGTTCCTTCCAGAATCATGATGATGATCAGTACACATAACCAGAACAACCCATGGTAGACCCCCCGGGTAGAGAAGAAATCGTAAATATTTTGCTTGTTCAGCTTTTTGCTTTGGCTTGTTGTCATTTACTCTCAAAAATTAGGCAGTAATCCAAAGTAAAATAAAGGTAGGAAATCCTGCTCAGAACTTCGATGAATTCCTTTCTCTATTCGTCGAGTGATCTTTTTATGGCCTGAATTTATTTTTGTAATTTTGCCATTTCACAAAATACACCAAATTAATGAAGGCATACGTTTTTCCAGGACAGGCTTCCCAATTTGAAGGAATGGGTAAAGATATGTACGAGGCTTCCTCTCTGGTTCGCGAACTATTTGATCAGGCGAACGAGATTTTAGGTTTCTCGATTACGGATATCATGTTTGAAGGCTCCGCAGAAGACCTGAAACAAACCAAAGTAACCCAACCGGCGGTATTTTTACATTCTATTGCTAAGGCGAAAACACAGGCCGATGATTTTCATCCTGATGCGGTAGCGGGACATTCGCTAGGAGAATTTTCAGCCTTGGTAGCCGCGGGCGCTCTGACCTTTGAAGATGGTCTGAAGTTGGTGCAACAAAGAGCGATGGCCATGCAAAAGGCCTGTGAAGCCCGTCCCGGCACTATGGCTGCTATTCTTGGTATGGAAGATGCAGAGGTGGAAGCCGTCTGTAAAGAGATCGACGAAATTGTGATCCCTGCCAATTACAACTGTCCCGGACAGTTAGTAATTTCGGGTACGGTAGAAGGTATCAACCGGGCCGTTGAGATCCTCCAGGAAAAAGGCGCCCGTCGGGCCATTGTATTGCCCGTTGGGGGGGCTTTTCATTCTCCATTAATGCAGCCCGCCCAGGAAGAACTGGAAAAAGCCATTGCCGCTACGCCATTTCAGGCGCCCACCTGTCCAATATACCAGAATGTGAATGCTTTGCCACAAACAGACCCCGAGAAAATTCAGGAAAACCTGATCGCTCAGTTAACAGCACCCGTAAGATGGACACAAACCATGCTCAATATGATCGAAAATGGTGTTTCTGAATTCGTTGAAGTGGGTGGTAATGGAAAAACGTTGCAGGGATTTGTAAAAAAAGTAGATCGTAGATTTCCTACAAGAGCATTGTAATGACGAATACAGACAAAGATTTAAAGCGTGGTAAGGTACTGCTAGCGGAGCCGTTTATGTTGGATAGGGATTTTAAACGTTCGGCCGTAGTACTCTGCGAACATAATAAAGAGGGAAGCCTGGGCTTTATCCTCAATCGACCGCTGGCCATCAGTGTAGATGGATTAGTGAAAGATTTCCCGGAATTCGAGGCTGAAGTATACTCTGGGGGACCGGTAGACCACCGGACTTTACATTATCTCCATAATCTGGGAGATATGCTCGACGATAGCGTAAAAATTGCCAGAGGGGTCTACTGGGGGGGCGATTTTGAGAAGCTAAAGGTGCTCATTAGTACAGAGTTGGTCAAACCAAAAAATATTCGATTTTTCCTGGGCTACTCCGGCTGGTCGGCGGGTCAGCTAGAAGAGGAAATGCGTCTGGGATCCTGGATGCTAGCCGATTTGTTTGCCAATTACGTTTTTAAAACGGAGCCGGACGATCTATGGCAACAAGTCATGCATAACAAAGGCGATAAATACACGGTGCTCGCGCAAATTCCGGAATTGAACGGCTGGAATTAGATGACCAAAATTCTGGTATTACAAGAGCTGCTCTTTGACATTTTCTAACCCATCTAAGTAGTAGAGGAGGCTTCTGCCTCTTCAACCGGTATCTCGGTCATCTCTTCTTCTTCCGAAGGTAATTCTTGTAAAGGGAGCGTATTCAATTGCTCCAGATAGCGATCTTTTAGCTGGATGAAGGCCGGTAATAAGTCTTTGGAAAGTGGCTCCGCAGGAGGGAACTGTAGTGCCCGGTGATTCACCTGGCGACCATTTTTCCAGAAGCGGAAACAAACGTGAGGACCGGTGGCTAATCCGGTAGAACCTACGTAGCCGATTACTTGTCCCTGCTTAACGTGCGTACCTACTTTAATGCCACTCGCAAATTTCTGCATGTGCAGATACTGGGTGGAATAGGTATCATCGTGTTTGATCTTGACGAAATTACCATTTCCTTTGGTATAGCCAGACCGGGTAACCACTCCGCCGCCAACGGCCTGAATCGGAGTGCCATAGGGGGCAGCATAATCGGTGCCATAATGTGGCTTCACCCGCTTCAGAATCGGATGAAAACGGCGTAAGTTGTAAGAGCTGGAAATACGGAAGTTAGAAGACTTGATGGGGGATTTCAGGAAGCCGCTATTGAGTGGGCGACCTTCCAGATCATAGTATCCCGTATTGTTGGGATTTTCTTTATCATCAAAGTATACGGCATGGAATTCGTTATTTTCTGTTTTGTAGTAGGCGGCGTGTACCATACCGACGCCCACTTTCTTCCCATCAATAAATTCCTGATCGTAGACGAGTTTGAACTGATCGCCTTTTTGGATGCGCGTGAAGTCAATCGACCATTGCAAAGCGTCTTCCATTTTGGCAAAAAGGGCTGGACTGGCATTCGCTTTGGTCATGGCGGTCCAAAGGCTACTTTCGATGACTCCGGAGATGTTTTTGCTCTCGTAAGAAACGGGATGCTCAATTTTTTCTACCTGCTTGTTTTTCAGGTCAAAGACATAGTAGGCGTATACATTAGGCTCGTAGATAAAGTAATCAGGTGCCGTAGTGGTATCCTTATTAAGAAGGAGATAAGGACGGTTGACGCGTAAGCTACTTACGTTAAAAGTACCTTTGGCATTTTTAACCAATTCGTCAATATCGGTATAGCGCATTTTATTTTTGGCCAGGATGGTCCCCAGGAACTCGCCGGAGCGGATGGTGTCTTGTTTTACCTGAAAAGTATCCAGGGCAAAACCGTAACGAATATTAGGAACTACTGCCGGAAAAGCAGAGAGCTCTATTTTCGTGTCGGCCACCGAAGCCTTGATCTGCTCTTTGGCTTGTAACTGAAAGATCAGCACAGAGGCGGCAATCGTAAAGAGGGAGAGTCCTAAAATAAGTAGTAAGGTAGACTTGTTTAGTTTTCTCTGCTTAGTTTGGTTTGTCTTTGACACAGTTTCAGTAGTTAGTTAATAAATAGCTAAACCCAGCCCATTAGGTAAAGGGGGCTTGCTTTACTTAGGTCGTTTCACTCAAAGCTCGTTGGTCACCTTGGCGGCAATATAAGGAAAAATGGGATTTTCCTATATTTTGTTTCGAGAAAATGTATTTAAGTATGGGATAAGATTACTTACCTTTGCAGGAAATATCACAATATGTCGGACCAATACAAATACGATAAGCGGGGCGTCTCCGCAACTAAAGATGAAGTACATGCCGCCATTAAAGGCATGGATAAGGGCTTATATCCCAATGCTTTTTGTAAAATCATTCCAGATATTGCCGCTGGTGATCCCGGCTACTGCAATTTGATGCACGCCGATACGGCTGGCACCAAAACGAGCCTGGCTTATATGTATTGGAAAGAGACGGGCGATCTGTCCGTCTGGGAGGGCATTGCCCAGGATGCCATCGTTATGAACCTCGATGACATGGCCTGTGTGGGTTGTACCCAAAACATCCTGCTCTCGTCTACCATCGGCCGCAACAAAAACCTTATCACCGGAGATGTGATTGCCACGCTAATTCAGGCCACCCAGAAACTGGTTAATAAGATGAAAGAATTTGGTGTAGATGTTCATCTGGCCGGTGGTGAAACGGCCGATGTGGGCGACATCGTGCGGACAATTGATGTAGGATATACGGCCTTCGCCCGTATGCCACGAGCCGAGGTGATTACCAATAATATCCAGGCGGGAGACGTGATTGTCGGCCTGGCTTCTTATGGTCAGACGAGCTACGAAGACGCCTACAACGGAGGTATGGGTAGTAATGGTCTGACTTCGGCTCGTCACGACGTTTTCCGCAAGGAATACGCTAAAAAATATCCCGATAGCTACGATGCCAATACCCCAGATGAAGTGGTATACATCGGTAATAAGCGCCTGACCGACACCATAGAAATTGACGGTCAGGAAATGACCGTTGGTAAATTGGTACTCTCACCGACTCGAACCTTTTTGCCTTTCATCCACCGTCTGCTGGAAACGCAGCGCGATCAGGTACACGGTATGATCCACAATACCGGCGGTGGACAGACGAAAGTCGTGAAATTCCTGGATCAGAAGAAAGTCATCAAGGACAATATGTTACCCACACCGCCGCTATTTCAACTCATCCAGGAAGTGTCCCGGACAAGCTGGAAGGAGATGTATCAGGTCTTCAATATGGGACAACGGCTGGAGGTGTATCTTCGGGAGGATCAGGCCCAAAAGGTTATCGACCTGGCGCAATCCTTTAATATCGATGCGCAGATCATTGGTCGGGTGGAAGAGGCCGAAAAGAACACCGTAGAAATTCAATCGGAATATGGAACATTCACCTACCAGTAAGCTGACCCCCAAGGAGCAGAAAGTACAGCATATCATGCAGATCCTGGATGAACTCTACCCGCAGACGCCCATCCCACTGGATCATCAGGATGAATATACCCTTTTGGTTGCCGTTTTGCTTTCGGCGCAGTGTACCGACGAACGCGTCAATAAAGTGACGCCCAGTCTGTTTGAGCTGGCTGATAATCCCTTTGATATGGCGGAGAAAAGGGTAGATGACATCAAGCAGATTATCCGGCCCTGTGGTCTGTCGCCCCGCAAGTCAAAAGCGATTTCTGATCTGTCGCAGATTCTAGTGGATAAATACGAAGGTAAAGTTCCCGATTCCTTTGAGGCCCTGGAAGCGCTGCCCGGGGTAGGGCATAAGACTGCCTCGGTCGTAATGAGTCAGGGCTTTGGAGTGCCGGCTTTTCCGGTAGATACCCATATCCACCGATTAGCTTACCGCTGGAAGCTCAGTACCGGTAAAAACGTGGATAAAACGGAAAAAGACCTGAAGCGGCTCTTCCCACGCGAAAAGTGGAATAAGCTGCATCTTCAGATCATTTTCTTTGGTCGGGAATACTGTCCGGCCCGTGGCCACGCCCCGGAAGCTTGTCCGATTTGTAGCCTGTACGGGCGGCGGAGTATGTTTAAATAAGGTAAAAGTATTAGGCGATACCGGCCTTTTCTTTGGCTCCCTGCACTTGCTTTTTGGCACTTCCCACAAAGATCGCATCATCGACGATGACCACCGGGCGCTTCAGGAAGGTATATTCCTCCAGAATGTACTTACGATAATCTTCTTCGTTTAATTCCATTTCGTTTAGTCCCAGCGAGCGGTACTTCATGGCCCTACGGCTGAACAGCGCCTCGTAAGAGCCCGCCATCTCATACATTTGCCCTAATTGCTCGGGGGTGATCTTTTCGGTTTTGATGTCCTGCATTTCGAAACCTTTGCCATCATTGAGTGCTTTAATGACGCGCTGGCAGGTTTTACAAGTAGATAAGTGATAGATTTTTTTCATCTGTATATAATTTTAGTAAAAGTCTGTTTTATAAATAGTTATGTAGTGCTTAAGCTTAGGTTGAATTCGAAGGTTAAAGGTTAAAGGTTAAAGTCCCAAGGTTAAAGTCATGTCACATTTTAACCTTTACCCT
>DATFKA010000104.1:0-11918 GCA_035268885.1 Saprospiraceae bacterium | reverse complement strand
GAAGATCAGTTGGGACTGAGCTTTGATTGTGCGGATGCCAACGATGCGGTAGCGGTCGAGGTACACGCCTGGGATGAAGCCGGTAACCACGATTATTGCGTAACGATGATTCTGGTCCAGGATAATAACGAGATCTGTGATTCACCAGTTGCATCTAGCGGTAATATTGCCGGTCTGATTGCTACGGAGGACGTAGCCCCAGTCGAGGGTACGGAAGTACAGCTATCGGGTGGACGCTCGATGATGTATCTGACCAGCGAAGGCGGCGACTATGGCTTTGAGAATCTGGACTACGGTCTGGATTACACGGTAGCCCCACTGAAAGATCAGAATCACCGCAATGGGGTGTCTACCTTTGATTTGATTCTGATTCAGAAGCATATCCTGGGTACGACACTACTGGATAGTCCTTACAAAATGATCGCAGCGGATGCGAATAACTCCCGCTCGATCTCTACGTTGGACCTGATCCAGATTCGGAAATTGATCCTGAATATCGATACGGAGTTTGCTAACAATACCAGCTGGCGCTTTGTAGATGCGGATTACCGCTTCCCGAATGCGACAAACCCCTGGTTAACGAACTTCCCAGAGATCAGGAACATCAACAATCTAGACAATCAGACCACCCTGGCGAACTTCGTGGGTGTGAAGATTGGGGATGTGAACGGATCGGCGCGGGCGAATGCTGCTCAGGACCTGGCCCCTCGCCGAATTGTAGACGTGATGGAGATCAGTACCGAAGAGCTGGACATGAAGCAGGGTAATGTCTATACGGTGAGCTTCAAAGCGAGTATGGAGGACATTGCCGGTTACCAGTTTACCCTCGAGGTAGATCAGTCGGCAGCACAGATTGTAGACGTGAAAGCCGGTGTGGCTAAGGCCGAAAACTTTGGAGTATTCACTGAAGAAGGGGTGATTACGACCAGCTTCCACCGTAGTGCCGAAGAAGAGATCAATGGCGAAGTCCTCTTTAGCCTGACCCTGCGGGCGACTTCGGATGCGGCCCTGAGTGAAGCGATTGGCATCAACTCGCGCTACACGGCTGCGGAAGCTTACGACACGGCGGATGAAGAGCTGGCTGTTGGCCTGGTGGTAGGTAAGGATTACTCCGAGAGCGACTTTGCCTTGTACCAGAATCGTCCGAATCCATTTAGTGCAGAGACGGTGATCAGCTTCAAGTTGCCCGAGGCCATGGAAGCGGTACTAGAGTTCAAGGATATCAGTGGTCGTACGATTCTGCTTAGAGAAGGCGACTTTACCAGCGGCTACAATGAATTGAGAATGAAAGCAGATGATCTGCCAGCGGCGGGTGTATACTTCTACACGCTGCACGCGGGAGACTTCGTAGCTACGAAGAAGATGGTACTGACCAAATAATGGTCAGCAGCTTTCTGGAAAGCAAAAAAAGAGCCGTTTACCCTTTTGGTAAACGGCTCTTTTTATTAAGAAGTTGTTTAAGAATTCCTGGTGAGATGATTGGTAACGGCTTTCAATGTGTTGCCAAGGGCTCAGTGAGGAGTTTTTAAACAACTTCTAAAGGAACAAATGCAGAACCTTACGGATTACCCAGCTTCTTTCTTGGCGAGATCAACTGAATGCCAAAAGGTTTGGCGGCTTCGTTAATCTTCGGCAGCTCCGTTTCGATCAGTTCATCCAGGTCTTTCAATTCTACTTCGAGTTCGGCTTTCACTTCCGTAAAAAACGCCATAGCCTGATCCGTTGGCGGAAAATCACCGCGCTGCTGATCGGCTAGTAAGAATGCCAGTCGGTTGTTGATCCGAATACCGTAGTTCAGCGGATCCTGGTAGCTCTCGTTTTTAGTCATGTGGACATTATTCTCAATCACCTCCATGTCCGAGGTAAAGACATTCAGCATATTCTCCAGCTCATCGGCCTCGGGGTTTTCGGCGATCTTTTCCTTCAGGTAATTGATGTCCTTCTTCAGGGCCCGAATATCCAGGATGGCCTGGTTGGCCTGACTTACTTCGTCTCGTACCTTAAGCAGATAGTCGAACTGCTCCTCGTAGTCTTCTTCTGTATTGGGAAGACGCGGATCACCGATGATCTCAAATTCCTGGACCACTTCTTCTTCCCCTATTTTGAGTACCGCTTTGTAGGTTCCCGGAGGGGCCTTCGGTCCGCGATTGGGGGAGGAGTACAGCACCATGCCCGGAAATTCTTTAAAACCCGGATAGCGCATATCCCAAACAAAGCGGTGGCCGCCTTTTTTTGCCGAAAGGCTACCCTCCTGATTACTGAAAGTAGTAATCAAATCATCATCCAATTCTCTAATCTGTAGCGTGACTTCTTCATCGGCTGCCATTTCGTTAAGCATGTAGTGGAAAAGGACCCCATTTGGATGGTTTTCTCCCTCAAGGCGATGATCGGCACCGCCCCAACCGCCACCCTGTGCCATACGGTAGGCGGGCTTGGGTTGGAACAGGAAGAAATCGGCATCGACAATATCCGCATCCAGCTGGTGTAGCGGTGTCAGATCGTCAATCATCCAGAAGCTGCGACCGTGCGTGGCGGCAATCAACATATTATCTCTTACCTGCAGATCACGTATGGCGGTAATGGGTAGGTTCAGCTGAAAGGGGGTCCAGCTGTCACCATCGTCAAAGGAGACGAACATGCCCCATTCGGTACCGGCGTACAGCAGTCCGTCGCGGGTCTTGTCGGCTCGGATGGCTCGGGTATAATAATTCTCCGGAATGCCGTCGGTAATCACCTCCCAGCTCTTACCGTAGTTGGTGGTTTTGTACAAATAAGGGGTGTAATCCCCAAACTTGTAAGAAGTGGCCGCCACGTAAGCGACGCCCTCTTTAGTTGGATGTACGTCGATACAGTTCATCATGTTCAACCGGGGTCCGGTCGGCGTGACGTCGTTCCAATTGTCCCCACCATCCTTAGTGACCCAGAGCTTACCATCGTCGGTACCAATCCAGATCAAATCCTTCTCCAGTGGAGATTCGGTAATGACGAAAATATTAGCATAAAATTCCGCACCGGTATTATCCTGGGTGATGGGTCCACCCGAAGACTTGATCGTCTCCGGATCATTACGCGACAGATCGGGACTGATGACTTCCCAGCTTTGGCCACCGTTGTAGGTGACGTGCAGGTAGTTGGAGCCAGCATAGAGTTTATTGGGATCGTGGGGACTAAAAGCAACCGGGTAATTCCAGTTGAAGCGATATTTCATAATCTCAGCGCCGCTACCTGCCGGATTGTCGGGCCAGACATTGGTAGAGCGTACCTGCCCGGTGCTGTGATCCAGTCGCATCATATAGCCTTTATAGGTGCCACCGTAGACAATGTCCGGATTCTTGGGGTCGGGGGCGAGGTGTGCGCTTTCTCCTCCGGCAGAGGGTTCCCAGTCGCGTTCGGTAATCGCGCTGCCCTTGCCACGGTGATTAATGCGTATACTGGAGTTATCCTGCTGGGCACCGTAGATGCGGAAGGGGAAGTGATTATCCGTTGTCACCCGGTAAAACTGGGCCGTGGGCTGATTATACATCGTTGTCCAGTTCGCTCCCTGATCGTAACTCACCTGAGCTCCCCCGTCGTTGGCGACGATCATCGTCTCATTATCATCTGGATTGATCCAAAGGTCGTGGTGGTCACTATGGGGAGTGCCGATGCGGTCAAAATTCTGGCCACCATCCTTGGATACCCAGAAGCCCACGTTGGCAACGTACACCATGTCTTCTCTTTGCGGGTCGGCGTAGATACGCGAATAATACCAGGCACGCTGACGCAAATTTCGGTCGGCACTGGTCTTGCGCCAGGTTTCGCCACCGTCGTCGGAGCGAAAAACGCCACCCTGTTGGTTTTCGATAATGGTCCAGATGCGCTCGGAGTTCTGCGGCGATACGGCTACTCCGATAATGCCGTTGACGCCCTGGGGCAAACCGGGATTACGGGTAATATCCGTCCAGGTATCTCCGCCATCGGTACTTTTCCAGAGTTTACTGCCCGGTCCACCGCTATCCATGCGGTAACCATTACGCTTCATCTGCCAGGTAGAAGCGTAGATAATGCGCGGATTATTCGGGTCGAGGATCAGATCAACGGCCCCGGCTTTATCGCTTTCAAAAAGAATGCGCTCCCAGGTCTGACCGCCATCCTTACTGCGGTAGACCCCGCGCATGTCGCTGGGCTTCCACAGGTTGCCGATGGCCGCCACGTAGACCAGGTCCGGATTTTTAGGGTGTACCCGAATCCGCCCGATGTGTTCGGAGTCTTTCAGACCAATGAAATTCCAGGTTTTCCCGGCGTCGGTAGAGCGCCAAAGGCCCCGCCCGGAGGAGACGTTCCCACGCAGGGTCTGTTCTCCTTCACCCACGTAGATGACATTGGGATCGCTTTCGGCCACGGCCACGGCTCCAATCGAGCCGCCAAAGTAACCGTCTGAAATACAGGACCAGGTGTTACCCCGGTCTTCGGTTTTCCAGACACCACCACCGGCCGTGCCCATATAATACAGATTGGGTTGGTCCGCTACTCCGGCGACCGTTCCGGCACGTCCACCACGGAAAGGACCGACCAGACGCCACTGCAGGGCATCAAAATGAGCTTCCGTAAATTCGCTTTTTGCCGTTTTTCCCCGGGCTTGTGCTTCCGCAAAAAAGGGAACCAGCAGAAAGACTAGTAAGTAAAGTAAGTTCGTACGAATTTTCTTCATCGTGCTTGTTTTGTTTTAATTAGGAATGGGGCATTAATAAAGTGTAATTATTGACTCATTGAATACTCTGTAACATAAATTTCTAAGCATTTTGAAAGTCATCTTTTTGTCCATTATTGCGTTGCGTACTCACCTTTGTAGCTAGACGAAGAAAGGGAATTCAAGGGGCCCTTTCTGAAGTAACAAGGCTCCGCCGCACCTTATCTTGAACAAAAATCTGAGGTTTCAAACAACTTCATTCCTTAGAAAAGATAAACAAACTTTTGGTTTACAGAAATATCCGACGACGGACGTTGCGTTCAGGGAGATCAATGGAAAGAGTAAGCGCCTCAAAGGGGATTTCATTTTTTGGAAAATAGGCTTGAAAATCAACTCAAATCGTAAAAAAGTAATGAAAAATGAATTCTTTATTTGGAATTAGTCCAAATAAATTTATAATTTTACATCGCTTTATAAACGAAGCTAAAGTCACCGGTTTGCTTTACATTTTTTAAACAACTTCAATTATTGAATCCTTAACAAAAACACATGAAAAAGAATATATTATTCCCGTTTTTACTGCTCGCTCTGTTTTTAGTGAGCTGTGATGAAGACAACGTAGAACCGACCCTGGATATCCCGGATACCTACACTTCTGCTTCTTTTGACGCGAACGTTACGGCGGAAAACACGGTGGTTGACGAGCTATCCACCATGACCTCCGCAGCTAATGCGGCCGAGTCCGACGCGCAGAGCAGCACGGTTGCTTCCATCAGTTATCCGACTACGCTATCCTCTGTCACATTATCTGATTACCGAGGCCTGGTGGAAGACTGGCTGGTAGAACTGGTCAAGGCGGCTAATTCTCCAACGGGCTTTCAGAACCCCGGTAATGATCAGCCCGCCACTGGGGAAGAAGGGGGCTTACTGGGTAGTAGACTGCTGGATGAAAATGGTCTGGAGCTGGAGCAAATGGTCCAGAAGGGCTCCTTTGGCGCAGCACTCTATAACCATGCCCTGGATGTCATTAACGGCGACCTGAGCAACAGCGCGGCGATTGATAAATTAGTAGAAATTCACGGAGCGGATATGGGCTTTGATCCCGCCAATACCACGGCGGCGGCTACCTATTCCAGACGCAGATCCGACCTGGATAATGAAACCGGATTCTTCTTCGATATTCGCAATAGTTTAATCAAAGCCAAGGCGGCGATTGAAGCGGGTAGTGGATTCGAAGAGGAACGCGACGAGGCGCTGGCCGAATACTTGCTGAGCTGGGAAGAATCCAACTTTGCCACCGTTATTTACTACTGTAACGCTACTAAATCGCAACTGCAAGCAGCCACGGCTCTACCCGACGGACCAAACCGGGAAGCAGCGCTGGGAAATGCCATGCACGCCTACGCAGAAGGGGTTGCCTTTGCACACGGTTTCCGTGGTCTGAGCGAAAAGCAAATTACGGATGCGGAGATTGATAATATCCTGACGCTCTTGCTGGCTCCCGCCGGGCAGACGCCCGAAAGTTACCGCTTCCTGAATGAAGTTTCGCTCCTGGCTAACCTGGATCAAATCATTGATGATATCCAGGCGATCTACGGATTTACGGAGGCGGAAGTAACGAGCTTTTTCGTCAATAATAATCCTTAAACTTTTTTTAGAAAACGGAGGTTTGTTTTGCCGGAAAGCTAAACAAACCTCCAATTCATTTAAAATAGCACGATGAACAGGTCTATAACACGCAAAACGTACGCTTTATACCCGTTATTACTGCTGCTGCTGCTCAGCACCTTTGCACTGACTTCCTGTGAAGATGAAAACAAGGATATGACGGCTCCGGGCTTTGACCGCTCGACCCTTTTGCGCAGCGTCGGGAATGAGCTGATCATTCCTAATTTTGAAGCACTGCAATCCAGTGTGACGGAGATGGCTCAAGCCGCGGAGGTCTTTGTACAGGATCCAACCGAAGAAAAACTCTCTGCGCTGAGGCAAGCCTGGCAAGAAGCCGTAATCGATCATCAACACTGTTCTGCCTTCGGTTTCGGCCCCGCTAATCTATTACTGGGACCCTACGCGGAAGTGCTGGGCGTCTTTCCGGTGAACGAGCAGGAAGTGGAGCAGAATATGCAAGACCCGGATTTCGATCTGGCCAATAGCTTTGACCGGGACATTCGTGGCTTCTACACGGTAGAATACCTAATCTATGGCAAGGAAATGAGTACGGCAGACTTGATTGCCGGCTTTGATCAGAACCGTAAAGATTACCTGATGCTCGTCATTGGGGAGCTGGTCACTACTTTTGATAATATTACCGAGGAATGGAAAACGTCCTACCTCCAGGCGTTTATTGATAATGACGGTACGGCGGCCGGTAGCTCGATCTCCCTTTATTACAATCAATTCGTAAAGGACTACGAAAACCTCAAGAACTTTAAGGTAGAGCTGCCCGCGGGCCTTTCGGCCGGACAAACGGGGCCCGATGAGACCCTGGTGGAGGCCTACTACAGTGGTATTTCCCGGGATTTAATCGTAGCCCATTTTAACAGCACTAAAAATATCTGGCTGGGTACGGCCCGTGACGGTGAAGAAATAGTAGGGTTTGACGAATACCTGGAAGCGGTGGTCGGTGGTCCCGATCTGGTGGCCCAGACTAAGGTAGCTATTGATCAGATTGAACAGGCCATAACGAATCTTCCGCAGGGTCCCTTGTCGGAGCAGGTGGCCAGCCCGGCAATGGAAAACTTGCGGAACGAATTGCAAAGTAATACGGCCAATTTCAAGAGCTCTATGAGTTCACTGTTGGGAATCAGCATCACTTTTAATTCCGGAGATGGGGACTAGGGAGGAAGTGTAAAGGTTAAAGGTTAAAGGTTAAAGGTTAAAGTGTAAAGGTTAAAGCTTAGCGAGTTGGCTCTATTTTTTGTGTAAACCACTAAGATTAGCATAGTATTGATTAGAGATAGAAAAGGGATATATCAAAGATGGATGAACTATATGGAGCAACCGGTTTCGATTGCTCCATTGGTGACTTTTCGTATCGCCTTTGGCCTCTTGATGCTATTCAGTACGATTCGGTACATGGCACTGGGCTGGGTAGATACGCAGTTGGTGGACCCTGTCCTTCATTTCAAGTACTTCGGTTTTGCATGGGTGCCCGCTTTAGGTCGGGCGGGTATGTACGCCGTTTTTGGAGGGATGGCCCTGGCTAGTATTGGCATCGCCCTGGGTTGGTATTATCGTCTTTTTACGGTGTTGTTTTTTCTCAGTTTCACCTACGTGGAGTTGATCGATATTACCTACTATCTCAATCATTACTATTTCGTCAGTATTGTTGCCTTCTTATTGATTTGGGTACCTGCCCACCGTTACTTCTCCCTTGATGTCCGTCGGCAGCCCGAAATTCGCCGTACGAAAGTGAGTCGCTGGTGCGTGGGGATATTTAAGGTGCAAATTGCCATTGTTTATATCTATGCGGGGCTGGCCAAGATGAATCCCGACTGGTTATTTGAAGCCCTGCCTTTATCGATCTGGTTGCCGGCCAAGACTAGCCTGCCCTTCATAGGCTCTATTTTTCAGTATAAGCTTACCGCTTACCTCTTCAGCTGGCTGGGCATGTTATTCGATACCTTTATTATCGTGGGTTTACTCTTTAAACGGACCAGGTGGCTGGCTTATATTGCCGTTATTATTTTCCATACCCTGACCGGCTTGCTGTTCCAAATTGGTATTTTCCCCATCGTTATGATTTTTGCAGTCACGATTTTCTTTTCGCCCGCCAGCCACGAAAGGGTACTGAATGGCTTAGCTAGAATGGTTCATCAATCAGGCGCAGGTCAAAAACCGGGGAGCGCGGACAGATTTTGGCGATCCAATACCCGTTTGTTACCCTATTTCTTAAGTCTTTTTATTTTCTTGCAGCTGATTTTCCCCTGGCGGTATTTATGCTACCCGGGTAATCTTTTCTGGACCGAAGAGGGCTATCGGTTTTCCTGGCGCGTGATGCTGATGGAAAAAGCGGGGACGGCCACTTTTTATGTAAAGGATAGCGAAACGGGTAGGGAAGGAGCGGTTATCAATCATCAATTTTTGAATCCACACCAGGAGAAACAAATGGCGATGCAGCCCGATCTGATCGTGCAATATGCGCATTACCTGAAAGCTTATTACGCCGCAAAGGGGCTGGCGGACCCCAGTGTAAGAGCGGAAGTTTGGGTGACTCTAAATGGTCGCCCGGCCCAGTTACTGATCGACCCCGCCGTCGATTTAAGTAAAAAATCAGATACCTGGTCTGCGAAAGACTGGATATTACCCTATAAAGAGAATACCTCGCAATGAAATGGATCCCTTTACTTTTCGTGCTCATCCCTTTTTTGTCTCCGAGCCTGAAGGCCCAGTCTTTCCTGCTATCCGGAAAAATAACGGCCGAGGAAACGGCGGAGCCCCTGGCGGGCGTTATCGTATTTGTTCAGGACCTGGATATTGCCGACTATTCCAATGGATCAGGTGTATACGAACTATCCCTGCCTCCCGGAGAGCATCTCGTCGAAGTATCTATTTTGGGGATGGAGCCCGACTCAATACGCATTGAATTAAGCCAGGACACCGAAGTCGATTTTTCGCTGATCCAGAAATCTTTGGACTTAAATGAAGTGGAAATTACAGCGGTCAAACGCACTAGCGGTATCACTCGCCTGAAGGCTTTAGACGGCTTTGGTATCTACGAGGCGAAAAAGAATGAGGTGATCGTCCTGGGCGACTTTGCAGCGAATAAAGCCGCCAATAATGCGCGGCAAATTTTCGGGAAGGTGCCCGGCCTGAATATCTGGGAAAGTGACTTTGCCGGATTGCAGCTGGATATTGCGGCCCGGGGACTGGGCCCCAGCCGAACCGCTAATTTTAATACCCGGCAAAACGGTTACGATATGAGTGCCGATGCCCTGGGCTATCCCGAAAGCTATTATATGCCCGCGCTACAAGCCGTGGAAAAGATAGAAATCGTGCGGGGAGCCGCCTCTTTGCAATACGGATCTCAGTTTGGCGGCATGCTCAACTTTAAACTAAAGGAAGCACCGGATAAGCCCATTGAATTAAACCTGGAACAATCCATTGGTTCTTTTGGCCTGACCAACTCCTTCCTGAGTGCAGGGGGCAGGAAAAATAAAATAGATTATTACGCCTATTACCAATACCGCAGGGGCGACGGTTGGCGGGAGAACTCCGGCTTTGATGCCCATACCGCCTTCGCCAGAATTGGCTATCAGGTCGAAGAGCGACTAAAAATAGGGTTCGAGTATTCGTATTTGTACTACCGGGCCCAGCAACCCGGCGGACTGACCGACGAACGCTTCAATAGCGGTAATCTCTCCGAATCACTGCGGGGAAGAAACTGGTTTGGTGTTCGTTGGAATCTACTGGCTTCCACGCTGGATTACAAAATCTCGAACAGGACCAAATTCAACGTCCGGACTTTTGGGCTTTTCTCCTCCCGGGATGCCCTGGGTAACCTGCAGCAGATCGGAGTACCGGACAACCCCAACGAAGACCGTACCCTGATCAGTGATGTCTTTCGCAATTTTGGATCAGAAGCCCGCCTGCTCCACGAATATCGATTAAACCGGCAAGAAGCCGCTCTAATTGTAGGTGCCCGCTACTACAATGGGCTAACGCAGCGCAAGCAGGGGGCAGCCAGTGCCGATAACACCCCTGATTTTGAATTGCTTAACCCCCAAGATCCCGAAGCCTTTGACTATGATTTCCCCAGTGAGAACCATGCGCTTTTCCTGGAAAACTTAATGTACCTCAGCCCCAAACTCAGTATTACTGCGGGCCTTCGTCTGGAACATATCCGCACGGATGCCGAAGGAATCTGGAAACTCAACCGCTTTAACTTTGCCGGAGATCTGATTTCCTCCATCGTGAATGAGGACCAAAGCTCTAATCGCCGATGGGTACCCCTCTGGGGCCTGGGGACCAGTTATTATCTCGATGAGGAGGTACAAATCTACGCTAATTATTCCCGGAATTTCCGCTCCATTACCTTTAGTGATCTGCGGGTCGTTAACCCCAACTTTCAACTGGATAGTCTGATCACCGACGAGAATGGTTTTAATATGGATATCGGTATCCGGGGCGAATTGTGGGACTGCCTCAACCTGGACGCCAGTTTGTTTCTCTTGCGGTACAACGATCGTATTGGTCAGTATGAATTACCGGGCAGCACCACTTTGTTTCGCACCAACATCGGAAATTCCCGGCACCTTGGGGTGGAGCTCTTTGGAGAACTGGACATTTTTAAAATGTTTACCTGGCGGCAACGCCTGGCCCGCTTATCCGTTTTTCTGAACCTTTCCGTCACCGACGCCACCTACATCCAATCCGATATTTCCGCCATCCGCAACCGCAGAGTGGAATACGTTCCTAACCTTATGCTGCGTACCGGTGTGAATTACCGCTGGCAGGGCATTAAGGCGACCCTGCAATTTTCCTATCTTAGCGAGCAATATTCGGATGCCACCAATTCTACCTTTAATCCCAATGCCCTGACGGGAACGATACCCTCTTATTTGGTGTTAGATTTATCTGCTGAGTACGAGCTCAAGCGCTTTACTTTTTCGCTGGGTGTCAATAATCTGACGGACGAAAAATACTTCACCCGGCGGGCAGCCAGTTATCCAGGACCAGGTATTATTCCGGCCACACCCCGGAGTTTTTACTTTGCCCTGGGCTACCGGATAGATTGATGAAATGCCCATGCGCCTCAGGCGCACCAGAACGCGGATGAATATCGGGAAGCTGCTTGGTAATTGTAGTTTTTGCCCTTTAGTACATCTTCTTTTTGACCGCAAAAAGAAGCAAAAACTCCCCGCTAGGATTAGCCATTTCTTAATCCGCCTAAGGCGGACTGCCAGGAAGCAGCCTAAAGCTGGCAAACTCGTGCGAAATATGGAATGCTAAACTTAATAGTAGTGTAAACTTGGCATAGTCGGTAAAGCTTGAGTTTTGGTTTCACTCAAACAAGGCCAGCTTTTTAACGGCTTCTTCCTGACGACTTCGCTAAAATGGCTGAGACGCGGGAATATTCAGGTGGTCGGGTAGCTATGTGGCCAAATGCCCATGCGCCTCAGGCGCACCAGAACGCGGATGAATATGGGGGATTTGCTCTGGGCAAAAGGATAAAGTAAAAAGGGTAAAGGTTAAAATGTGACATGACTTTAACCTTGGGACTTTAACCTTTAACCTTCGAATTCAACCT
>DATFKA010000103.1:0-58222 GCA_035268885.1 Saprospiraceae bacterium | reverse complement strand
ATGACAGTCTTTTTGATTCTCCACCATAAGCTGTACCTGATCCCCATCACAGATGGTCACCGGAGAAGGTGGGTTGAGTACGACGTCAATAATTTCGTTAATGACGACTACGGAATCTGTATAGACACAGCCAAATTCATCACTGACTTCCAGATAATAGACCGCTTCACAGTCCGGATCTACCGTGATACTTGACTCCGTACCGATCACCTGACCACTACTGTCAGTCCAGGTGTAAGTCTCCGCATCTACCATTGTACCAACGGTGATTGGATTCCCTCCGGTAAAGAGGGTATCTGGTAAGTTCAGATCTAAACCTAAATCAGGAGGAAGTAATGTAGTCGTAAAGGTCAGCTCAAAAGTATCGCGACAGGAAACATCATACTGTAGCGTTAGCAAAGCGGTATACGTTCCCGGTTCCGGATAGGTATAAACCGGGCTTTCTTCCGTAGAGGTCGCATCCGGATTGTCTGGATCGCCGAAGCTCCACAGATAGCCAAAGGCATTTTCACTTTGATTCGTAAAACGGACCGTCACGCTATCGCACAAAGAGGTGACCTCGAATTTCAGATCGTGATTGGGATCCACCACCACAATCTCCACGGAATCAATCGTGGTGCAACCAAATTGATTGGCAGCCTCAACGGTCACAAAGTTAATTCCGATGGGGGCATGAAAATTAGCATTGGGAGTGCCTTGTCCGGCAACGACCCAATCTGCTGGCGACCAGTTATAAGTCAGCTCATCACTAGGATCAGTATTTTCGGCAGTGACCAGAATAGGCTCTCCGTCACAGACGGCTATCTGATCCGGCAAGGCTATATCTACGCCTCTCAGGTCAATAGTTACGGTACTCGTATCGGTACAACCAAAGCGATCCGTAGCAATCGCGGTATAAGTATTTTCGCCCGTAGCTTGCGCTAAATAATATAAACTATCGGCCGGCACTTCTACTCCATTTAATAACCAACTTACACTAATTCCCGGTTCGCTTACCGCGGTAAGCAGAAGTGCCTCAGAGCAGCTGATCACCTTCCCGTCGACAACCGGTACTTCTTCCAGGTTTTCCAAATCGATGCCATCTAAAGCCAAACCATTACCAGCGTCATTATCGCTCGCATCAAAATCATCCGGCAGCTCCGAAACGGTAATGTCCAGGTTGATCGCTTCCGGCAGGAAAGAGACCACCTGCGTTTCGACCCGACAAGACGCAGAGCCGGGAATACTGATCACTACATTGTAAGTGCCCGGCTGTAGGAAAGTCGGATTAGAGGAAGTGGGATCATCCAGCCCTTCGGCGGGTGACCACTCGTAAGTATATCTATCGTCATTCTCCGGAAATAGTGCAGTGGGTACTCCATCACAGAGGGCCACCGTATCCGGCAGACGCGCCAGTACATCCGTAATTAGGTTTATTTCCAGTTCCTGCTCTATACTGTCTATACAGCCACGCGAGGTCTCTACGATCAGCCTGGCCGTTAGGGCCTGGCTTTCGCCAAAAGAGAATACAGGATTGGGGTCCGTAGCCGTTTTGCCGTCACTCAGACGCCAGTCGTAGCTAATAATAGAATCGGTAGTAGCCGTCTGCGCCATGAGTTGTACTTCAATCTGATCTGCTTCACAGTCTGTATACTGGACATCAATCCCAATATCCAGATCGTTATTTTGAATCTCGATATTTCTCAAGAGTGTATCCGTACAACCTGCAACACCAATTAAATAAACCGGATAAGAGCCTTCTGATGGAAAGGTGAAGTCAAAACCAGTTTCCTGAGTAATCAGTAAGGGTGCCGACAAGTCGCCAATGATCCATTCGATGGAGGTCGCATTCATACTTAGATCTTCAAAACGATAGCTGAGACCATCACAATTGGTGCCCACCGCGAAATCTAAGTCCGGGCGTTCCCCTCCAATCACCACGATATCCGCTTCGATAAAGCAACTATTTTCTGGTCCACTGATCGTTAACTGATAAAGCGTCGTTCCGGCCTGTACTTCAATCATTGGGTTGATCGAATCAGGATCGCTGATTCCTGGCCCCGACCAGTTGTAATCGAGTTGTACATCAAGAGGGGTCAATGGATTTAAGGTAATTTGATCACCAATACAAGCAAAAATCGTATCCTGTAAGTAGGTGCGCAGGTCGATTCCCGGTGCTTCGTAGGCCATCGTTGAAGAACTCATACAGTTGTTCTCCGAAGTAACGTTGAGTTGGATGGTTCCCTTACTGTCCATCGGAACCGGTACGACTGGGAATTGACCGTTTACCGTAAATGGATCCATTCCCTCGGGACTAATGATCCACTCCCAGGTTACCGGAGCCGATACGGAATCGATGGACCGATCTATTAAAAAAAGATAAGAGCTATCGGTACAGGCCAGTACATCTACCCTGAAGTCAGCGGTTAAAGAATTCGTTTGCACAAAAATATCTTTCGCAAACCGGGTCTCACATACATAACCAGGATCTACGATTAATTCCACCTGATATAGGCCAGTATCCGGGAAGGTAATCTCCGGACTTCTTTCTGAAGAAGTAAAAGAAGTATCTGCACTGGAAAAATTCCACAAAAACTCGCTTGCCCCAACCGTTTGATTATCAAATTGTACCGTGAATTGATCACAGACGGCCTCAGGTGCATTAAAGGCAGCTTGAAAGGACTCACATTGGATAACGTTATATTGGAAATCGCGTCGGCTAATGGATAATAACTCGCCCGTTTCCCGATCATACTCTTCTACGGATACGCCCACGACGAATTGTCCCAGAATACTGGGGGTAACCGTCATCAAGCCATTATCCTGATCCACCATCAGAGGTTCTCCAAAGCCCAGGAAATTATCTACCGAATAGGTAGGCTCAATCAATAACACTTCATCGTAAGGTGGTGGGTTGGGTGGCTGGGGCATAGGTTCCGCAAAGGTTCCGCCCTGTAGCGGCGCAATCAATTTATATACGAGCGAATCACCATCCGCATCAATGGCCGAATGATCAAAGTTGAGTTCATCATTAACACAAATGAAGATAGGTGGCCACTCTTTAAATACCGGACTGCTATTGCAGGTCAGCATGGACTCTTCGGTCAGCCAAATGTCGTAGGTGGCACCGGTTTCCAGGGGATTAACCAGGTTTTGTATGGTTTCATTACGACAACAACGCTGATAGACCAATTGGTAACCACCTTCCCGGAAAGGTAATTCTACAGTAGCAACGTAAGTAGTAGTATTCACACAGACATTCCCAGGTATCACCAGACACTCATTAGGAATATTGGTAAGGGTATCTTCCGAAACAAAAGGAACCCGTACATCTGCTACTAAGAGTCCAGCCCGATCAAAAATACCGATGGAGGCAGGATCATCAAAATCAGCGCCGGGTGCGGCGTTAAAACAGTCGCGATAGACCCGTACGGTGATTTCGTACTGATCATTACCCAGGCAACGGTAACTAATAGATCCTCCTACAATATGTGTGGCCATAGCCGGCGCTACAAAAAGGATCAGAAAGGACAGCATAGCCAAAGAAGATCGTACCAGCTGCGTTCGTTGGTTTTTATATATTGATGCTATTCTTTTCATTGTTTCATTAGATTATGATCAGGGGTGCGTTCAGAGGAAATGGTAGTTTGTACTTCAATAATCTCTACACGTCGTTCAATACAAGCCAATAGACTATATACCGATATCCGGCGATTGGAGCTACTATCGAGATTGGCATCTCTTCCCAAATCACCGAGATTCGCCAGGAAACCCCTGATATTATCATTGATATCCAGTCCTACCCTACCTTCGCCAAAGGGTGCTTCCTCGATAATCAGTTGTCCATTATCTAGGTATTTCTTAAGCTTACCGCCGTCGTATTCCGTGAGGAAGTTCTCGATGGATTTAATCCTTCGTCGGCTGAGCATATCATTATAGCGGGAATTAGCCAGTGGACTGGTGTAGCCACGCACCTGTACCGTAAGCGAATTATCCAGTTTTAAATATAATTCCAGGCGTTCGCTAAACTCGATTAATCGCTCCAGACCGCCCTGAATCTCCCGTTCAAAGAAGTCACGGTAATAGATTTGTGCCGAGAATTTCTCTTCTTCGGTGAGTCCTTCTGAGAAGGCTTCATAAAACTCTACCTCCTTTTCGGCGTAAGCCTTACAGAGCTCCTCAAAATCATCATCGGTAGTCGGTGAATAGAACCGATTATAGGGAATGGCATTATCGAAATACAGCGACAAGGGCAAGAAATCAGGGAAACCCGTACGCGGCAAGTACACATCAATAGTAATATTACGACCATATTCTTCTAACAAGTCTGGCGTAATTTCCAGAAATACACTCTGCCCCTCAAAACCAGGTCGACTTACATTGATGTAATAGTTGAAATTCGCACTGACATCCTTCTTCTCAAATAAATTGGTAAACTCCTTTACTTCATCGTATATAATGATAGAGTCCTGTTCTTTAGAAATTTGCACCAACTCAACCCTAGCCCCCAACAAATTCGTACTATCGGCCATGTCATAGACCAATATTTGCAGATTGATATTATCCGGCTGTAAGTATAAATCCTTACGAATACTCTTCACACTTGGTTGAAGTCCCTGGGTAATTACCATATCCTGAGTCGGTAAAAATCCAATTTTTTGGCCCTCAAGGCCATAATTATATTGCCGATCCAAAGTAAAAGTATAGTGGTTATCCTTAAACTTGGTCTGCTTCGTACTATCTAGAACCTGATCAGTAGTGTATATGACTTCGGCACCCGAATCAATGCGAAGCAATTGTTGCATATTCAATTGATCCAGTCGTACATCTACACCGTAGAGTGGTGTGGAATCCAGCGCATTGAAAGTATAAACCTCCAATTGCAACTCGTTATCCAGGTCGATTTGGTATAAATCATTACAACAAACCTCTTCCTGCTGGTCCAGGAACATAGACCCCGGACGATCAGAATCGAATACCGCCCTGTCGCCCGTTGCATCTAAGCGGTAATTATATTCATTGTAAGAGCTATTAGCTGAGATACCAATATTCGCCGGAGCGGTCCAGTTACCATCTCTGTAATAAGAACTGTAAATATCGAAACCACCAAAGGATTGGTACCCCTCAGAAGAGAAGAATAACTTTCTGGAAAGCGCATGGAAAGATGGCGTTACATCATCCATCGCAGAGTTGATAGCCGTAAAATTACTGGCGGTGGTCACATCCCCGTCTGCTTGCACCATTCCGTAATAAATATCCAGTCCCCCTTTCGCATCGGGATGGTCCCGGTCCGAGACAAAATAAAGAACTTCTTCCCCTGTCACCGGATCAATACCAATCGAAGGCTGAGTATTGGTGAATTCGGACTGATTAATGCTGAGCGGCTGCGCAGGACCCCAAAAGCCCAATGAGTCCTTTTCACTCCGAACAATATCACAGCGTATTTCGGCATCATTGATGTATTCGCATAAACAATAATACATCGTTTGTTGATCCAACGAGAAGGTATTATAGGCGGTATGTTTTTCGTCTGAATTAAAGGGGCCACTCATTAAAACGGCGGTATTATCCCCGGGATTTAGCTGCATTAATTGGATTAGGTTTCGGCGGGGTCTTTTTTCATCCTGCTCAAAGGTGAAGCGATAGGAAGAGAAATAGAGGGTGTCTCCCTGATAAAAGCCTCCAAAATCGGAATCCCCACTATTCACCCCCTCACCTAGATTCTTAGCTGGCGGAAGATCTTTCTGCCGGAGTCGAGCTGCGGAAGCCCACTGACTATCCTGCAGTCCTTTTCTAGCCGCTGCGATCACTTCACGGGAAGCATCGCGGGGATTGTCTAAGAAGGCGTCATAGTATTCAATAGCTTTCTGGTAGGAGCCCTGCCGCTGATAAGTTTTCGCCAAATGATAAACGATATCCGGATAGACAATAGCGGTATCATAATCTAGAGCGCGATCAAAAGAAAGCGCCGCCTGACTGTAGTTATTAAATTCATAAGCCGCTCTTCCTCTTTTGTACCAGGCCTCAAGCAGCGTGGAATCATACTGTAGAGCAGCGGTGTAATAATGATAAGCCGAATAGTAATCTTTGTATGCCATGGACGTATCCGCGGCCTCCAACCACTTTTCCAGTCGCTGTGCCTGTGCTGGCAAAAAACCCATACTGAGCAGGAGCAGAACCAGAATTATTTTCGGTAATAAATGCTTCATTGTAAAAATGTTCTACGGGATAGATTAAATCAATGGACAGATTTTGTATTTAGGCAGCGCCTCCACACGCTTGAACAAGTAACGCACAGAGATTTCCGGTCCACTGTCCCGTCCGGTAGCTACCTGAAAACCAGAGGTATTTATTTCATAACTAAGTCCGATACGCCAACTATTATAGTGGGCTTCAAAAACGGGGGACCAGGATTCACCAAAATCATGAGACCTGAAGTTAGCACCTAATTGCACCGCTAGTTGTTTGCCAGGTGTCCGGCTCCAGTGCCATTTCACGGCACCACCGTATAAAAGCTCCATATAGGTAGATTGAAATTGTGCCAAAAAAGAACCGACAAAATCAAAATCTTCATTTAGCTGTAAGGTGCCAAAAATATAGGGACTGAGTCGAATGGGTAGAGGAGCTTCCGCATCATCAATAAAACTCTGATTGGGCTGTGTCAAATGAAAAACGCCCATCCCCACATCAAATTTAGAACGCTTCTCCAGTCGATCGACCAGCAAAACGGTATCCTTATCCTGGAAACGAAAATTTATCCCTACGGATGCGTCCGCAAAATTATTACTCAAGCTGCCAAAGTTTTCCCCACTGGATGCTAAAGGATCTACTCCAACACCATTCCAATTATTATCAAAACTAAGATCGCTGAGTCGAAAGGCACGCTGATTGAAACCAAGAATCCCCCCAAAGGTGACATAAGTCTTTTTACTAGTGCGACGGGTAAAACTTCCCAATAGATTTACCTGCGTATTATTTAGCTCACTAAATCCCGCCTGATCGTAGTTGAAAACCAAACCACCAGCGAAAAACTGGTACTTCTTTTTGCTGTAGAATTTTTTATCCACTGCCATGGTCATGGTTTTATACCCTACCGGTACCGTTCGCCATTGGTTGCGGTAGTTGCCCTGTACCCGGATATAACCGTCAAATAGGCCTATTTGGCTGGGACTTACCTGAAAAGGAGCATTATAGAATTGCGTGTAATGAATATCCTGGGCAAAAGCCCCCGGAAGGGAGAAAGTGAATGCCAATAGAAAGAATACGAAAAATGCAGGTATCGAATACCGATATCGTGTAGAGGTTTTGCTCATGGATAAATGTTTTGATCACTTAAGCAACATTGTTATTAACTGCTTAAGAAAAATATCTTATAAAAAGTAGATCTGGTATTGATATAGCTGCTCTCAGTAGGTAGTCTCTCTTTCTTTTAGACCTGGATCAAAAAACTTACTCATTAGGTAGACGTTATTTTGCCGCCTAAGTCACAAATTTAAAGGTCAGCTTAATAGTTAAATACGCACTTTCTTGTTGAAGGTTGCCTTTCTGATACCAAATATCAACCAAAGACAAGTCTTTTATTTAAAGGTAGAAAAAATACATTAAAAGGCGCAATACAAATATTAAACGGTCTATATATGGCTAAAATATACAATATTGGTGGAATGTGCCAGTTTTTTTGTAGAAAATTATAGACTTATCAAATTATTATTCATATATTGCACCTGTATATATCCTACAGTAAAGAACATATCCCAAAGTACATCAAATCACCTTGTAGCGGGGTGATTTTGGCCAAATTAAAGTCCGATTCGTTTTGACACTACTATTTAACCAGCCGTGGCAGTTGGTTCATTGGTGTGTTATTTTACCTTAACTTCGTAAATCAAAGTAGCGTGAAAAGGACATTTCTTATTCTATTATTGTGCCTGCCGATTTTGGGATTAGCACAAGAAACCCGGAAAACAAACCGCAAAATTATTTATGTTGCGGAAAATGGCCTGGGAGATGGTTCTTCTTGGAGCTCTCCCCTAGGCAATCTACAAACAGCACTAAAAAAAGCCCATAACGGTCAAAGCATTTGGGTAGCGGCTGGTACTTATTTTCCTACTTCATCCAAAGATCGTACAGTCGCCTTTCAAATTCCAAATGGTGTTAAAGTCTTAGGTGGCTTTGCGGGATACGAAACTTCACAAGAGGAAAGAGATCATTACTCCAATAAAACAATCCTATCCGGAAATATTGGCGCACTAGAAGCATCTGACAACTCCTATACCGTAGTTTTTTTCAAAGGAGTGGACAATAGTACGATCCTGGATGGTTTCACCATTGAAGGCGGTAATGCCGACAAAAAAGTTTTAGAAAGTAATCCTTACAGCTGTGGTGGTGGAATATACAATGACGCCAGCCAAAAATCATCCAGCCCACAAATTGAAAACTGTACCTTACAAAATAATTCTGCCTATTACGGCGCTGGCCTTTACAACAATGCTAAAGGTGGGCATTCCAGTCTGGAACTGGCCTATTGTTCTTTCATTAGTAATACTGCGAAATTTGACGGTGGCGCAATTCTAAACGAAGCTTCTCACGGTACTGGGAATATTAAAATTATCTATTCGGAGTTCTTTCACAATCAAGCTTACTATGGAGCTGCCCTAATCAATAAAGTAAAAGAAGAGGGGGAAGCAAACCCACTAATTGACGCCGTTACTTTCGAAGAAAATACCGCCTTTATGAAAGGGTCTCCCATTTACAACCTAAGAACCGGAGAAGGAATTTGTAAGCCCCTTATTACCCGCTGTATTTTCACTAATAATGTAGAAAGTATTTCAGCACCTAAAGGAAAAATTAGCCAGCCGCCTGCTGCCACCCAAAAGTCTTACAATATCCGAAAGACCTATAAGAGATAATCTACTCCATAGCAAATCATAATCAAGAAAATATAAGTTTTAAGCCGATGCCCCCGGGTATCGGCTTTTTTTTATTTTGCAAAAAAAATCGCAGATGATTATGTGTATCAGAAATAGCTCCCTCCTTTTGTTATTATTTGCCCTGGCTTCCGCTTGTCAGATGGAAAAAGCTGATTCAAAGCTTGCCACTACTCAACAAATTATTGAGGATCTACAGACTACCTATGCGCCGGATAAAAGAGTTGCCATCTGGGATGTCACCCCGGCCGATAATACTGATAAAATAGTACTGCGGGGTAAAACCAACCTACCGGAAGCTAAAACTCAGCTGCAAGCTAGACTAGCAACGCAAGGTCTCGAATGGACTGATAGCATTATGGTTTTGCCCAACCCGATTCTGGGCGATCAAATCTATGGGATCGTTAATCTTTCGGCCTGTAATATCCGATCTCGTCCGAGTCATTCTGCCGAATTAGCCACTCAGTCGACCCTGGGCACCATACTCAAGGTATGGGACCAAGCTGGGGATTGGTATCGCGTACAGACGCCAGATGGATATCTAGGCTGGTTAGACCCGGGAGGGCTACAAATGATTAATAAAGCGGAAAGGGAAAGCTACCTGCAAAGTGATAGGGTTGTGTATTTACCGGATTTGGGGTTTAGCTATGCCCAGACCAACAAAGACAGTCGGCGGGTATCCGATCTTTTAGCTGGTAATATCCTTGTACGTCTGGGTACCAATGGTGCCTTTACAAAAGTAAGTTATCCGGATGGCCGCATTGCCTACCTACCCTCTACTGATCTAATGGATTGGAATAATTGGCTCGCCAGCAGGGAACCGACAGCTTTGAACATCCTCACTGATGCCCAAGGAATGCTGGGACGACCCTACCTTTGGGGGGGAACCTCCGGGAAAGCATTTGATTGTAGCGGATTTACCAAAACTGTATTTTATCTAAATGGTTTGTTACTACCCAGAGACGCTTCCCAACAAATTCACGTAGGCTTCCCATTAAACACACAAGACACTAAAGACCTGAAAGCCGGCGATTTACTTTTTTTCGGACGGGCAGCTACCAAAACCCAAAAAGAAAAAATCACACACGTGGCTATCTATATGGGAGATAACAAAATCATTCACGCTACGGGAAGGGTCAAAATTGAAAGCCTTAATCCCGAAGACCCTGATTTTGCTCCCGAAAGGCTGGCGACCTTTGTACGGGCGACCCGCCCCCTGGAAACGCCCGATCAGTATGACATCTTTGCACTGGGTGATACCGATTGGTACTAATGTCTGTTATCGTCAATTTCGGTTCTTGACCACCCGAAATTGCTTTTGGTAATCCCCCCTTATCAATTGTAACACATACATACCATTGGGTAGCTCGGTAGGCATTTCCAAGCGCAGATTGCCCGTCTGCTGGTCTGCTGCCAATTGGTATTGCTTTATCACCCGCCCCTGGAGATCCATTAAACGGATGACCATATCCCTGTTTTGTTGAGGAGATAGATCGTCGGCATTCCACCTCAGGTGAATCGTTTGTGTAAATGGATTGGGATACACCCTGGCTTCCATCTCTATTGTTTCTTCCCATTGCAGGTATAATGGGACCACACTACGGGCCGTGTACCCTTCGCTTCCGCGTGACCGGGCAGCTAATTGTAGCTGTTGATTAAGTGTACTTGCACGGGTCGCTTCCCATTCGAGGTATAACAGTGGTTGACCATTAGGTACGGTGGCACTACTAAATCGATCCCATGAAATAGTGACCTTATCCTTGTTTTCCGAAAGGAAATAGTTCGTTTCTTGAAGGAAATCAGATTGTAAGCGGAGGTTTTTTGCGAAAGCCTCGTTTAAGCCCAGGCTCAACTGTAAGCCTTCCCAATCCTGGTCCTCTGGCAGGTATAATGGTAAACGGACGCTTTCTCCCACTCGTACGGAATGATTACGCAGAAGAATAGGACTGGCGTCAGCGGCACTCCTCAATCCCCGAAGGCCACTCACATCTCCCATTTTTATACCAATGAAATCCAAATCACCTCTGGGAAATTCAATGTTATTCAAGCTGATGGAATTATAAATGGGTTTTGACCAGGGATTACCCTGGTTGTCGAACTCGGTTTTTGCATTGATAAATTGCCATCCCACTCTATCCATCGCAGAACGGTCGACCGTAAGGATAGCTTTACGCAAAAGAATAATATCCAGCGTAGATACACTGCCCGAACGGTTGATGTCGGCGGCTAACAACTGTAGGTCCATGGCCAGGGGCTGAATGCCCAATATATGTTTACTCATGTAAATAATGTCCAGTGTGCTAACCCCTTTCAGCAGCTCATCCCTTTTGCGAGGAGCTATGGTGTAATCGTGTCCTTCTCTTAAGCCAGGTATATAAAAGGTACCCTCCAGATTAGAATGAGCGATTTTACTGTCCGCCCCACTAAGGACTACTTCCACGCTGGACAAGACCTCCCCCGTAGCAGCGGTAATAACTCCTGCAATATCAATGGCACCATCCGCAGGGTTACAGGCGTTCTGGTTATCCTGTATTCGAACAAAAGTCTTACAGTGATCATAATTGGGGCCACCGGGAGAGCCATCTGGCTGAATAGCCAGGGGATTGTTGGCCGAATCCCAGGCATAAACTTCAATAGCCAGAAAATCGCCGTCTTCACAGGTAAGGGTAAGCGTTTTTTGTTCTTGATCCGGTTGCGCTCCTGATCGATTAATAGAATAGGAGACCGGACCGGAACAGTCGTCGGTAGAAGGGCTGGCAATTAAACTCTCTACATGAATTATATTGGCAGCAGGATCAAAATCCCCATCATTGTCCACATCCGTACCAGGAACCTGTGGCATCAGTTCCACCACTATCCCGTCTCTACAAATAATGCTAGGGGCTCTGCAATCGACGACTTCCAGATAATAGGCCACTTCCGTCACATTACCACACTGGTCACTCGCCTCAATTTCCACCCGGTAACTTCCCTCCGGGACAATACCCGACATCAGGTACTTGGGATATCGCCCGACCAGGGCCCAGGGGTCTTCATCGTACTCCCTGTATTCATTTTTTAAATCTTCGACATACGTCTTTATGATAACGTCCCCATCGACGCATTCGTCCAGGATGGCAAAGGAAACGGTCGCTTCCGCCACGCAGTTTTCCTCCGTAATGCAAACGTAAATACTATCTTCGACAAAGATAGTCGGCGCAATCGTATCGGTTACTTTTATAACCTGAGTATATTCCCAAAAACCACGGGAGGCCAGCTCCGGAAAACTATCCGTATTAGTCCAGTGGCCCAAGGGGTTGCCCCTTTGTTCAAAACAATCATAATCAGGATCTCTGAGTGGTATGGAATCAAATTCATTATTATTGCGATCCAGGTATACCTTCGAGTCCCGTACCAGGAGATATACCTCTTCGTCTCCGGGAATACCATCGCAGTCAGCATCTCTCGAAATGATCACAGGATCGGAGATTCCATCGTATTCACACCAATTAATCACGCGATATTTCCTGAAAATTTTGAAGCATTCATCTGCGGCCGTAGAATGTTTATCGTCATTAATAGACACGGCGATTAAATCACAACCCAGTGTATTTACCTCAAGGCTATCGGGCTCGGGCTCGGCACAAACCGTACTGTAGTCTTCTGGGAATTTTACTTCGTAATTATGTACCGGCCGTACTGCTATAATCTGTTCGCACTCATTAGTGCTGAGTCTGCCCTCTGTATCTTCTATTTCAAAAAAACGCGTAACCGTACCGTATCCACATTGTCCAATTTCCACTCTTGGTGTACCTTCAATGACAGAAGTAGCCTTACAGGCTTTGATGGCCGTAGCTGTTCCAAAGTAAATCGACAGCTCAGCGGGATCTGTATAATCAAAATCTCTGGGGAGGCTATCACAGTCTATGGCAACTGAGGAAGGAGCAATACATTCTGGATTCATCTTATCTTCAACTAATACCTCCGTCCAACAAATACTTTCGTTGCCACTTTTATCTTTTGCTTTCAATTCAACAGCGACTGACTTATCTAAATCACAACAATTGAAAAACACCACTTCTTCCCAATCTGTATAGTACGCGTCTTCCAATGGATTACACGCTTCATCAAGTTCAATCAAACGCCGAACCTGAAGACTATCTAATTGACAATTATCGGTACTTCCTTCGTCTATATCAAGTGCTGAAGCGCGTCCAAAGCCATAATTATCGAGGGTGACGTGTAAATCATCAATACATTTAGCTACTGGTTTGATATTATCTTCTACCGCTACCGAAATCGTATCGCGAATGCCATTTTTACAGGCATCTTGAACCTGGTATACCATCAGATAATTACCGACCGGAATATTTTCAAAATAGGTAGCACTACCCGTTAGGGGTTTAGCACTTAAAAAGCTGGTATCTTTTTCCTGGTTAAAACTGGTCGTAATGGCGTACAGTTCTACTTGAGTAGAAGTAGTACTACATTTATCGTAAACCATTGGCTGGATAATCTCTACATTACCCCGACATTGAAAAGGAGTGGTGGTGAACGTATAGTTTCGTTCTGCAAATTCCAGTTCTGGTGGCGTCAGATCCCCAACCAAAATAAGTTGTTCCAACTCCCGGGTCGTACCCGTGCACCAGTCGGAAATCACCCAGGTGCGCTCAATTTTTTGGAGGGCTCCACATATCTCAAAAGGCTGGTCAATGTAGGTAGCTGCAATACCACAGAAATCTTTCTCCAGGGGTACTTCCTCACCGAAAGCATTCCGAAAAACAGGATAGCCCGAACTATCTGGGTGTAGGTAACCATTTTCATTCAGCTTAAGAGTTGATTGAGCATTACAATCCACATCGAACTCATAAACAGGTGCCGACAGATAAATATCAGCCAATTCTGGACGCTCCAATCGAATATCCTGGGTAGCCGATGCCCGATTGCCTTTATCATCCGTTGCTATGAAGGTACGCCTAATCAGCAAATCAGCGCAGTTATCGCTGTTGACCAACACATCTGAAAATGCCACCAAAGGACGTGAGGTGGGGTCACAATTATCCTGCACCCGTGCGGTACCCAAAAATGCCATACTCTCCGGGTTATTCACAATCGAGTCTAAATACCTGCAGGATAAGGTTAGACTTACGGCAGTCGGCGGTGTAATTATCGGAGGGCTTTTATCCTCTGCCTGTATATACCCCCAGCAAGGCTCAAACGTACTACAATCCGGCGCATTATCGTTTAAGCCCAGATAGTATCTCCAGACCCCACAATCATCTACAATCGACTGATTCGTTGGATCGGTATCGTCTACGAGTAATTGAAAATCATTTGTCGTCAGACAATCTGGTAAATTACCGGCCGCAACGTTATCTAAGGTAAGCGAGAACTGGCACTGCGCATCCAGGGTAACATTGATTGTGTCCTGACATCCCAGAGACAACCAGGATGCATAGGCTTCATCAGAGCGCTGCTCCGCAGTATGAATAGTAGCGTCGATTATTTTAGAAGAAGAGAACAGGCCCTCAGTGTAGTTGGTCAGCACCAACCACATTAGGCTAAGCGATACTATACTGTATAGTTTTTGCATGAGATTACGATTTAAATCGGTCGTGGGTATAAAAATCTATATAACAGGGTCCTTAAACAAATACAATGAAATTAACTGATCGGTCGTACAATCGTCATTGATAAAATGACTTCTTTTTACTTTCGCGTAAAAAGAAGTACATATCTTTTTGTAAAGGGAAATATCGAATCCATCTCCGCTTTTGCGAAAGTGGTTTGCAACTATACATGAAGGTAGTAAAAAGTTCTTTTAAAGCTAAACTCACAAGAAGCAAGTATACGAAAAATAAGGAAGAAGTAAGGTGTTTCGCTCTTTAAAGATCCACTTTAAATATACTCCATTTACGGTAAAAGGTTACAACAAATGAGATTTTTCTATATAAAAAAAAGGTGCCTCAAATGAATGAGGACACCTCAAAGGTTAATGCGAGCAAAAAATTTTATTAATTTCCTTTCAAAGCGATTCTCCCTGACAGATAAACCACGATACACTCTTTTGTTTTGCTTATTCGATAGCACCCTTGGGGTAAAAGGGTGCTCTTTAGTTCTAAGGCCTCCGATATCTCATCAGAAAACTGGAAAGGCTCTACCAACTGAAAAAAGGGCTCGCTAAATTGGCGGTAATAAGTCTGGGCTGAAATCTCCTGAGTTGATATTACGATTTTTAACCCTTCTCCCTCACTGTAAGTAAACAAAGCGGGCACCCGCTCGCATGATTCCCCAAAAGCATTAGGGAATACGGAGCTGTCATGTTTCATCGCTGTGTCTAAATCAACCCGGCACAAACCATTTCCATGGCAGGCTATAGAGGGCTGACCAAAAACAACACTTGCCCTTATAATATTTCCTTTCTTTAATTTTTTTTGTGTATCAACCTGGCGCATCAAGGGTGAAATATACCGTTGTACCATCAAACTGTTTTTTCTGGAATTATATGATAGCACTAAGATACAAGCAATGATTAGGCTTATAACTGACATAAAAACAGTAATTCTTCCCGTCGATTTTCAAACTCTGCAAATATAAAAAACACATAACCTACTGATTAACAATTAAAAAACCCGACAAGTTAATACTTGCCGGGCAATAATCATTTGTGAAGATTTACTAATAGTGAAGGATTTTATCTTGTAAAACGAACCTATTATTTTCGTCGGGCTTTGTGAAAGCTATTATCCAGGGTCTCCAGAACCAGGTCCCAAAGCACTTCGAAAGGAATGATCTCAATCTCATGCGACTGGCTGGATAGGTTCAGTGGATAATTTTTTAATCTTTTAAGGTATTTCTCGGATTTACGGATCACCGCCGCCTTATGAAAACTGGCTTTCGGTATTTGTAAGACCATTTTAATAAAGCAGTTGCTTCTAAAGGTATCGTCTTTCACCAGATAGCGGGAGCAGTACTTTTGAATGGCTTCTATGCGGTCAATCGCCGCTCCGTATTTTTTCTGGTGGATCATGAATACAATTTGAATGACCAAAATAGGAATATTCATTCCCCTTTTATCTTTCGAGAAAATCGGTGTTTCATTGATAAACTTACCCAGTCGAAACTTATTAAACTGGGTATCCTCTTCCTCTACTTCTACCCGCTCCAGGTCCACCAGAAAGTGCAGATAAGATTCGTAGATTCGCCAGATTTCTTTTAAAGAAGGCGGCAAAAATTGATAGCTCTTATGCTCTGTGGTCTGCCTGTAAACCTGATAAGCAGATTGGTATTTCGCCGTATGCATGGATAGCATAAAGTAAAGCTCCTGATACTTAAACCAATTAAAAGAGCCCTCATCCAAGTAAGACAAACACTGTTCTGCGGCGGCTTTACCCAACTTGTACTCCTTCATCTGGGTATAACAGATCAGCATCTGATAATAACAAATTTGAATGGGTACGCTGGCGCTATAAGTTTTCTTATCGAAAAAGGTCAGGGCTTCTTTGCAAATCTTAAGCGTGTTTTCGTAGTCGTTAACACTACTGTAAATCATCAGTCGAATGAGCAAAGCTGATAAATGCAGTCGGTAAGAATCAAATTTTGCCAGGGGTTCTTCCAGCTCAGCGTAATATTCTATTGCTTTTTGCCGGGTTTCTTCATCGGAAGCTTTGCTTTTAATAAACTTCAGTACCAACTCCGTGTAGAGTTCCTCAGCACGGTTTTCGTGATGAAAAAGAGATTCATAATATTTGAAAAGGGCATTATAAGTCTCGTATTTTTTCACATTCCCCTCTCGGGCACCGAAATGTAGGCGTAGTACCCGCAGTACGTCTACAGAAAGATCGGTGAATTCATATTTCTCCGCAATATTCAGCAAGCGTTGACAAAGTTGAATAGCGACCAGCCGGGCATTTTTTCCCAGCAAAATTTTGGCGGCCGCCCAATCTTTATACGCTGTATAATAAGCACGCTGACGATCGGTGTAATTAGATCGTTTAGTATCTACGAAGTAAACAGTGTTTAATAGGGTACGCTTTAGTTTGCTCTTTAATTTTTGATACCGACTGTCCTTACGATCTGTGTTCAATAAAACCTCGGCGGCAACGTCATCTTCCTGTATTTCGTTGCGTACCAGGCTGTAATAGAACTCCTGGATCTTGTTCATAGGTCCGTCACCATCAAAATCCTGGGTCAACTCAACAGACCGCAGGCGATTGTTGTGAACAACTAAGGCTAATTCTTTTAATGCTCGCATAAACCTTTTTATGGCGGCAGCGCTAGCCCAGCACTACCTGTAATTGTGCTCGAATATAGTGGCCAAACAATATGGCTGATCGGTTTTTGGGAGGATAGAAACTCTATTAAACCACAGGTGAGACGTAAGCGGTAGAAAAACCGGTTTTACTTTTAGGCGTCTATTTTTTCCTATGATTTCTTAACGATTTTGCTCTTTCTACTATAAATATACAACTTAGATTGAAAATATCAAGATTTGATTTGCAGATAGCCCTTTTGCTTTGTTAAAATTATACGTATTTTGAAGTAAAAGGTTTCAAATATTCTTTTATGCTCGCAGCTATATTAATGCTATTTTGCCTCTTTCCCACCACTTTCGTGGAAAAAGGCAGCTTAACGATAACGGTCCAAAATATCGATCAGGAAGAAGGAATGATCTGGTTGGGCATCTATCGTTCAGAAGAAGAATTTCTCATCAAAGAGAAATGTATCCTCATTGGAAAAGAGGTGCAAAAAGGGCAAGCTATGGAGCTGCGGGTTGATGACCTTCCTTACGGCGACTATGCTTTCGCCCTATTTCACGATGAAAACAATAATGGCGTCATGGATCAAAACCTGATCGGCATACCTTCGGAGCCTTTTGCCTTTTCCAGGAAGCCCCCTTCCCGATTTCGCCTGCCCACCTTTGAGGAAGTGAAATTTAACTTCCAACAAAAAACAATGACGATAAGTGCCCCACTAAAAAAATGGTGGCAAGCCGGCTAACGGAACACCCAATCTAAAGAAAAATGAAAGTACTGATCATTGAAGACGAAATTCCAGCAGCACGGCAATTACAAAAGTTATTACGGGAACAAAATCAACAAATTGAGGTTTTGGACATCCTGGATTCTGTAGAAGGCGCCGTAAATTGGCTCCACAAATCAGCCGCTAAGGTGCAATTGATCTTTATGGATATTCAACTGGCCGATGGTTTAAGCTTTGATATCTTCCAGCAAGTCACCATTAATAGCCCCGTGATCTTTACCACTGCTTTCGATCACTACACCATGAAAGCTTTTAAGGTAAATAGCATTGATTATTTACTAAAACCCATCGACCCCCAGGAATTAACGGGGGCTTTAGAAAAGTATCAACAATTTTTTATGCAGCCAAATGGCTACACCATTAACTATCAGGAAGTCCTGGCAGCTATTCAAAGTCAGCAACAACCAACGTATAAGAAACGATTTTTAGTTAAGTCCGGACAGGAACTACGCTTTATTAACACCGATGATATTCAGTACTTATTCTCCGAAGATAGCCTGGTTTTTGCACAAGTAGCACAAAAACAGAAGTTTCACCTGGACTATTCTCTGGATCAGATAGAAAAGCTAGTGAACCCGGCACTCTTCTTCCGAATCAATCGAAAATTGATCGTTCAACTAAACGCCATTCATAAAATTCACACTTATTTTAATAGCCGGCTTTTGTTGGATTTAAGCCCCCAAACGGAATTCGATGCGATCGTCAGTAGAGACCGCGTCCCAGATTTCAAACAATGGCTGGATCAATAATTCGGCCAAATAATTGATTAGCTGCCCGTAAAAATGTAAATTTGAACGACCGCATTAAGTATCGTACCCAGTATAATCCCAAAAAACCACTATGGAGACAGAAAATTCCCAAAAAACGAATAACCGGGTAGAACTAACCTGGGCCATTATCCTTTTTTTAGCTACCATCGTATATGCACTTTTCTTTCAGGAAGAGGCACCGCTCGATGTCTTTATCTTAAGTAATTCTTTTGGATAAAAAAGGTGCCACCCCAACGAGCAGCACCTTGCATAACAATATCGGATGATTTTATCTTATTGTTTCTGTATAACCTTTTCGGTATATACCTTTCCTTTCTGTTCAACAGAAACAAAGAAGAAATCAGAAGAAATATTTTCCAGCTCAATTTGATTCTGATAATTACCGTCAAATTCGCGTTGGAATTCTTTATATACTTCCCGCCCCGCTGCATCAAAAACGCGAATGGTCACCGGTGCCTTCTTTGCTTTGAACTGTAGATTAATGCGTTCACTGGCCGGGTTCGGAGACACCTGGAAATCCTTTAACTTGAGACTTCGCTCAATTTTGGGTGCCGCCGTCGGCCCCTCTGCTTTGTTAATGATCACTTTCTCCGGCTCTCCGCCCGCTTGTTTGATAATGATGATTTCCTCACCTTCCCCTGATTGGATCAGGTCTTTTTCACCATCAGTATGAACGCGTACCTTCATTATTTTCTCAGCACCCTCTCCTTCTTCCTTCTGGATCCAGACTTTTACCTCTTTCCCATCCACTTCTTTTCCATCCTTAAGGATGATCACTTCGGCATCTTTTCCCTCATGTAAGATATGCTCTCCATCCTTTTTGATGATGACCTCCACGTGTTTCTCCTCCGAAGTTTCCTTCTTTTCACCTTCTTCATCTACAATGACCGTCACGCTTTTCGTGATAACTTTGGTACTGTCCCCAGTCTCTCCTTCTTTGAGAATAATAATACCTCCGCCCGGGCCGAACTCTTTGGCAATCTCTTCTGGGATCTCTCCTTTTCCCTCCCAATTAATCACATCAATCGTACCATCTTCCATGGTCTTTCTAATCGTGATTTTTTTGTAGCCGTTCTCTTCTTCAACGTTCACCTTAACGTCTTTTACTTTTAGATCTTGTGCCTGCGTCAGGGTAGGTACCAGCAGGGCCAATACCAATAATGTGTTAATAATGTATTTCATCTGTTCCGCTGTTTTTTTATATGGAAGTTGTTTAAAAACTCCTGGCTTCCGCCAAAATTAATTTTTTGATCGCTGAATCGTCACATTAAATTTACCCTGTGGTCCATACTGCGCCTCATAAAGCTTTAAATATTTTTGGAAAACCGAAGCCGGTTGTTTCTTACCATCAATGCGCAGAGCCTCATCACTTAGTTTAATTTTATAATTGTCTTTGGATTCGATCAAGCCGTCTTTGAGCATTGCGTTGAGCATTAGGTTCTCATTAGCCGATCCCTCTACCCTGAGCTGCACTGCTTTTGCCTCTTGAGCCGCCGCTTCGAACTGCTCTTTGGTCACTTTTTCCATTTCGATGACCTGTGTTTCCATTTGTGCCTGATGCTCGGCCAGCTCTCTGGCAACCTGCTCCTGACGAAGCACTACCCGCTGGTGAATACGGGCCGCTTCTTGCTGGGCTTTTTCCAAGTGGGCGCGCTGTTCATCCGTGAACATTTCGCCTTCCAGGGCGAAAGCATCCTCCCCGTGTACAAAGATCATTTCTTCTCCGTCAAATAAGGTCTCCTCATTGACAATCACCTTTGGCATATTCCCGCTGGTCACCTTAATCTTCATTGGTTCCTTGCTTGCGTCAGTGGTAACAAAAACAATCATATTGCCTTCCTCGTCTTTTGATTTCCGAACCTCTACTTTAGTCTTCCCTTTTTTGATCACTGCGGGTGGTGCAGGTGGTGCGGGCGGCGCAGGTGGCGCAGGAGGTGCCGGAACCGCATTTGGGGCGACTGGAGGACTTGGTGCCTTCGGAGGAGCAGGCGGCGCAGGCGGAACCGGTGGCGCTGCCATCTCTTCCAACAAGGGCAGATAAGCATCATAAGCGCTAGCCGGTTGAACTTCCCCATTCACTTTCAGTTCCTGGATTTTTCCATTCGCCAGTTTGGCCTGAATACGCTCTCCGTCCTTCGTCATATCAATATTGATTTTACCTTTCGGCAGGGTGTCCAATACCACGGTAATGATTTCCCCTTGCTCGGAGATTCCATCCGGTTGGACATCCACTAAGATTTCGTGCCATTCCGCAATTTCAACAGGAGTAGTAAGCACTTCGGGGTCGTTGGCGGGTAAATTATCCCGCATGGATAGGACCAGCAGGCATATCAGTACCAGGCTGGCCATTGAAAATTTTTCCATAATTCGATTTCTATTTATCGGGTGATTTAAAATTCTTTTGACTCGGTTGAGTAGGTGGTCTTTACGATTAGAGAAAGCCATCGCAAAGTTGGGCGCCCCTTTGGCGTAAGCCTGCAGACTCAACAGGGCTTTTGCGTAAGCGAGATCATCGCCACAGGCCGCTACCGCCAGATCATCACAGCAGTGCTCCCGCTCGCGACGCACCTGGGCGGACAGCCACCAAATAGCCGGATGATAATAGAAAATGACTTCTACCACACTCTGTAGTATATTCGCCAGGTAATCCCGACGTTTGATGTGGGCCAGCTCGTGGGCTAAAACGGCTTCCAACTGGGTGGGTGACAAGGCTAAGAGTGTACCCGCCGGCAAGAGTACCAACGGCTTCAAAAAGCCCATGGCCATGGGAACATTGATCTTCCTGGAAGTACTTAATTCCACGGCAAATGAAATCCCGATACGCTCCCGCAAACTGTCAAAAAGTTGCAAGAAACGATCCTCTTCTACCGGTAGACTATGCACACGCAGGTATTTTAAGTAAGCGATACCTCCTAAAAAGCGCAAGGCAAAAACACTCATTCCCAGCAACCAACAGGTAAACACCAAAGGTAATTGCGCCTCGAAATACTGCAAAAGCAAACCCCAGCGGCCGCTTTCGGCCACTATTATATTCTGTGTAGGGGCAGCTCCTACCAAAGTGATGACTTCTACCGGTGCTTCCGTACCTGTAGCGTATAATTTTACGAAAGTAATCACCGACCAAATCAAACTGGCCAATAAACCAGCCAGTGCGGTCCAGTATCGGACTACCGCTGACCGGCGCTGGATAAAAGCCGCCAGAACGCCGACCACCAGGGCAATCAGCGTACCCTGCCAAAGACTATGCAGAACCGTCCAGCCAATAGCCTCTACCAGCGCGGAAGATAAATTCAGCTTGCTTAATATATTTTCCATGATTACTTACCTTTTTTGCGTTCAGACTCAATTTGCTGAATAAAGTCTTTGATCTCTTTTAATTCGTCTTCGGAGGTGTCTTCGTTGCCCAGTGCTTGCATGACTAGCTCCATCGCGGAGCCCCGAAAAGCGGTATCGACAAAGCGATCCAGTAGTTGGGCCCGGGTCTGTGCTTCCGTCACGGCGGCGCGGTAAATGTGCGTGCGACTACTCGCATCGCGCGCCACCAGTCCTTTTTTCAACATCAACTGCATCATCTTGAGGGTAGTGGTGTAACCTACCTCCCGCTGCTCGTTTAGGCGATCGTTGACCGCACGTACCGGGCTTGGTCCTTCCGCCCACAGTACCTGCAGGATTTCTAGCTCCGACTCGGTCGGCTGTACAGATTTATTTTTTGACATCTATTTTGAATTTTATTTTTTCACTGCTTATTGATCCTTCCTTACAGAACAAGCCAATGCTCCCAATCCCAAACCCCGACTTAAAAATTCGGGCCGGTTGACGTCGGTGTCTATTTCTACCATTAAAATTTCAGTGGCATCAATAGCCTGGTTTTCCAACTTTTCGTCTTGCTTGATCAGATTGACAATGAGCTTATTAGCTTTCACCTCCACTACTTCGTACGGTGTGTGGTGCAAGGGTCCAAATTCTTTTATAATATGATCGTAAAAAGCAATGTGCTTTTCCAAATCAATTTTCTCTAACAGTACCGGATGATATGTCTTTTCTATAAAATTACTGATGGCTGCTTCCGTCCCTTTATTATGAGCTTCCAGGAATTGATCCAACATAGCTAGCTGGTGCTTATCCTGCGCCTGAATACTCGTAGACAGCACTAATAATAAAAATAGATAAAGCAGCTTTTTAATGTTCATCATCATTCCGTTCCTTGTTTTTAATGGTAGAGATAGGAAATAAGCCCATCATCTACGAATCATTTCGTAGACAAACATATACGAAAGATTTCGTAATTGCAAGTTTAGTACGAAAAAATTCGTAGATCAAATCCGGCACTTGGTAGAAAGCACCTTGAAACACAGGCCCTTACTGAATATTCAAGGGGCCATAATGTCCTGGTGTGCTAGCTAAATTAGTATAGTGGGTCTCGATCAAAGTCTGGAGTTCTGCCACCTTATCGGGATATTCCGCAGAGACCTCGTACTGCTCCGAAGGATCGACGGAGAGATTAAAGAGCAGCGGTGGTTCCTTATCAAAGTAGGTCTTCCCGGTTTGACTGTAGGTATTGATGTGCAATTTCCAGGGGCCCTGCCTGACAGCAAAAAGCCGATTATTGAGACCATAATAGAAGTAAGGGCCCTGGCTATCCAAAGTGGAATCCCCGATTAGTGGCCAGATATTTCTTCCGTCGATCTCGTTATTAGAAATTTCAGTCTCGGTCAGGGCGGCAATCGTAGGTAATAAATCGATGGTGGACGAGGGGCGCTGAATAAAACTACCGGCCGGGATTTTATCTTTCCAGTAAAAAATGCCCGGTACACGCATCCCTCCTTCCCAGGTACTGCCTTTTCCATCGCGGAACAGGCCGGCCGAACCGCCTTTCTCATCTTTAATAATCCAGGGACCATTATCACTGGTGAAGACCAGCAGGGTATTTTCGGCCAGCCCCAGTGCTTCGAGTTTGGCACGGATCTGACCGGCACTCCAGTCGATTTCTTCAATGACATCACCGTACAATCCACGAGCGGAACTCCCTTTGAACTCTTCTCCTGGATACAGCGGTACGTGCGGCATGGCATAGGGCATATACAAAAAGAAAGGCTCTGCTTCGTGCGCTTCTATGAAGTTCAGCGCCCGTTGGGTGTAAGCCGCCGTAAGCTTACTCTGATCCGGATTCAGCTCCAGAGTATCATTGCCTTCCATTAATGGAATATCGGGCCATTTCGGCGGGATCATATCGTTGCTGTATGGCAGGCCAAAGTATTCGTCAAACCCATTTTGCAGGGGTAAATAATCTTTCTGGGCGGTCCCCAGGTGCCATTTCCCATAACAGGCGGTAGCGTAATTTTTTTGTTTTAGCAGCTCCGCAATAGTCTGCTCTTCCGGGTGGATACCACGGGGCGAGTTGGGGTATAAGACCCAGGCAAAACCAGAACGCACCGGGTAGCGCCCCGTAAGCAGTGCATACCGACTCGCGGTACAGGCCGGTGAAGCGGAATAAAAGTTGGTCATCCGCGCACCGTCCATTGCCAGACGATCCAAATTGGGCGTACGAATAACGGGATGACCGGTGATGCCCATATCCCCGTAGCCCATATCGTCGCAGAAGAGGATAATGACATTTGGAGGTGTCTCTTCGTCCATTCTTTCAGTGGTACTACAGTTAGTGCAAACGAACAGGCACAAAAGGCTTCCCAAAAAGTACTTTAATATTGGTTTCATGATTCTGTTTACATTTGTCATTAAAGTACAAAAAAATGACAGAGATCAAAGGCAAGATCATCGACTCCTCCGGTCGCTGTACACATTGGCACTCCGAGCGGGATATTATTGCGATAAAATTCGCCTGCTGTGGTGAATACTACGCTTGCTACAGCTGCCACGAAGAAGAGGCCAATCATCCTACCAAGCGATGGCCCCGAGCCGCTTTCGAGAAAGAAAAAGCCATCCTTTGCGGTGCCTGCCAGTACGAAATGACGATAAAGCAATACCAGACTTGTGACAGTCGGTGCCCTAACTGTGGCGCAGACTTTAATCCACGCTGTAGTCTGCACTGGCCCTTATATTTCGAAGTCTAATTCATACAACAGCAAGGGTACTTTTTCAGGAGGCAGTTGAATACTCCCCTGATTTACCAGGCCTAATTTCTCCAGGAGGCGTTGGGAGGCGATATTCTCCCGTCGCGTAATTCCCGATAATTTCTTTAAGCCAAATAAACCATAAGCCATTTGTTTGAGACAATTGGCGGCTTCCCAGGCGTAGCCTTGTTTGGTAAAGGCAGGAAGTAAGGCGAATCCAATATCAATCCCATCAATTCCCTCGCGATCATAAAGTCCGCAGATCCCCACCTTGGTTCCTCCCTCCAATAAGGATAAGGTATAGGCCCCAAAACCCAGCCGCTCGTACTGGGGTTTGATTTTATCCTCAATATAACGACGCGCGTTGGCTTCCGAATGAATTTGCCGATCACCGATGTAGCGTAACCAACCTGGCGAATTCATTAACTGCTGCAAAAACGCAGCATCTTCCACATCCGTGGGCTTTAACCAAAGTCGCTCCGTTTTGAAACAAACAGACCTGGGCATCTTATTTATTTTTGTACAGTACTAATTCGAAGTCATCAAGATACAGCTTTTGCCCGTAAGGGTTAACCAAGTAGACCAGATAGGACCCATCCGATTCCAGATTCCTGGGCACCCTGGTATAAAAGGAAGCTTCCCCCCATACATTCGGTATACCCACCGTCCAGATCGAGTAAGAATCATTACCCAAAAAGGGAGATATCTTAATATTCCGCTCCTTTCGTCGCTTACCTGCCGCATCGAAAAACTCAATCCGTAGATTCATGGCCGCGTCACGTTGGTAAATTTGATCCTGCTCATCCATATAGGCCCATATGCTCAATTTCAGCCAATCGCCCTCTACCAGATCCGCCGCACCATTTTCCGCAAGGGTATAATACAATTGCGGATGATAGTAGGCATACTGGCCACTGTGGACATGAGCTGTACTGCGCAGGCTATCGGCTACGGCGGTACTATCTTCAAAAGAGCTTTGGCGGAGTACCCGTATTGCCCTTACTTCCTCTTCATCAGGCTGTAACTCCTTGGTATCGTAAGCCCGTAGGGAATTTAATGTGGAGCGCATAGTACCGAAGGTTTCCCAGTAAAAAGCGGCATTATGCCGCTCCGACCAGATCACCCCTTCTCGCATTTGCCAGGTCTGAAAGAGATTTAGTACTGCGAATAATCCTATCGCCAGATAAGGCAACCAGGCGGTGATCTTCCTTTTCCTCAAAAAAGTAAAACCCGCCGCCAGCGCAAAACTCAGTAGCGGATAGGTCTCGACCATCGGGCGCTGCCCCAGGCCTGGGAAAAAGGTCCAGGCGTAATAGGAATAATGAATATAGGCCTGCAGAACAAAAAAGGACAGTACCGGCCAGAAGGCGACCTTTGCAAATCGACGCAGGACAAACAAACCAAAAACTGCAAAAGCCATGATCGGCGTATAGAGCAGCCAACCATTCTTAAAATGAAAGAAACCCTCGTAAATCTTCGGGTTTGTAAAATCGAAGGTCTCCCCTTCGTAGGGGTTAAAAACCAGTTGGCCACTGACGTAATACCAATAATAAACCTGCAGTCCAAAGACGGCAAAAAAGCCCAATGCCGCCGCAATTACGTAAGGGTAGTTCGTCAAAAAGAAAAGAACCCGCTCCCGAAAGGTAGACCAACTGACTACTCCCCAGAGTATCGGGACCAGAGCTACGACGACTTCCGGCACCCGCGTTAGCGCAATCAGGCCCACGTTAGCCCCCACCGCCAGGAAGCGCCAAAAACCGGGCTTATCCCAAAAACGCACCGTCAGCCAGATCAACAAACAGTGTTGAAAAAACAAGAAACCGTGCGACATGATCACGTAGTTGGTATGGTAGAACAGATTCGTAGCCAGCACCAGACTCAGACAAACCATCCAGATGATCCGTTCGGAAAAAAAGCGTTGTAATACGCCCATCAAAAGATATAGCCCCAGGCTTACGTACACGACGGTAGCAAAACCTACACTGAAAAAATACGGCTTAGACCAACCGTTAGCCTCGTAGCGGTCGGAGATTTTTGCGTAAGCGTGGGCCAGCAAAAAAAAGGGCGTCTCCATCACCGGTACTCCCAGCGTGTATTTGATATAATAGCGACCTTTTGGCGTAAGCCGCATACCAAACTTATCCGCCTTGGGATTCGGCGAGGCTGGGTTAATGGTTCGCATGCTACGGATCGTCTCATCGTAATCCCCCACATCCTGATGCACAAACAAGGAGACCAGATGCATATAATAACCATTGGAATCGCCGTAGAAAAGCGTATCCGGCCAACGATCGATAAGCAGGTTCCCCGTAATCAGGAAGAGTGCGATGATACCGGTGAGGAGCGGACGATGTTTCACTATTTTCGCTTTTAAGACCGACAAAATACAAAAAGGCCTTCAGTCCAGCCTATCCCCTACGAATTTTGTCTTATTTTACTCGGAAAAATACATACCTATATGCGAGTGGTGCGTCTACTTACTCTATTTTTACTCGTAACTACAGTAACCAGTTTTAGCCTTTTTGGGCAGGGACTTACCCAAACCCTGCGCGGTACGGTTACCGACAAAATCACCGATAAACCGTTGGAGGATATCAATATTCAATTATTGGATAGTCGCTACGGTACCGCCACCAATGCCGGGGGCCAGTTTAGCATCTCCGGCATTGAGGTGGGCCGCTATATTTTACGGGCTACCGCCGTGGGGTTTGACACTCTGACCATTGCCGAAGTACTACTCCAATCTGGTAAAGAGACGGTGCTGAATTTACAGCTTCGACCCGGTAACACCATCCTTTCGGAAGTGGTCATTACCGGAGAAAGCAATCCATTTCCCAATGACATTCCTTCCCTTACCTTGTTGACTCAAGAAGCCACCGTCCGCTATCCAGGAACCTTTTACGATCCGGCACGACTGATCCAGACCTATCCCGGGGTGGTTAATGATAACGACCAGGCCAACGGCATCATCGTTCGGGGTAATTCTCCCAATAGCATACTTTGGCGTCTGGAGGGCGCGGATATTGTCAACCCCAACCACACACCTAATGCCGGTACCTTTAGTGATCAGGTGACCCAAAATGGGGGTGGGGTGAATATGTTGAGCGCCCAACTACTGGGTACTTCTGCTTTCTTTCGTGGTGCTTTCCCCACCGAGTACGGTAATGCGCTGGGTGGCGTAATGGATATGCGTTTGCGGCCAGGTAACAATCAGCATATGGAATTCACCGGTCAGGTAGGGCTGATTGGTATCGACGCGGCCGTCGAGGGGCCCCTTAGTCGGAATGCTAAATCTTCTTACCTAATCAATACCCGCTACTCTACCCTGGGACTGCTTAGTGCTTTGGGGGTAAATTTGGGGGACGAAGCCATCAATTTTGCGGATCTTTCTTTTAACCTGACCTTTCCCTTCCAAAAGGGCGGTGAATTAACCGTTTTTGGTGTCCTGGGTAACAGCACAAACCTGTTCGAGGCCGAGCGGGATAGCACACTTTGGGAATTTGAAAAAGACAATCAGGATATTACCTTTGAGTCAAACACGGTGATTACCGGGGCTACTTTATCGCTGCCGATTGGCAAAAAAAGCAACTGGCGTACCGTATTTGCCTACTCTACCCTGAATACGGAACGCACCGCAGAGGTGCTGGATGACAACTTCGAACTACAGCCACGCGACCTGGCTACTAACAATCAGGTCAAAGCCAGCCTGCATACCACTTTTACGCATCAGCTCAGTCCCGGACAACAACTAAAAGCCGGTGCTGTACTTACCCAGCAGCAGTATGAGATCTACCAGGAGCAGAACCAGCAAGCTTTCGCTCAGGGAGAAGGCGGCGGCCTATTGCTACAACCCTACCTGGATTATTCGGCCCAGCTTAGTGGCCAGCTACAGCTCAATGCTGGTCTGCGCTATTCGCGCTTCACCTTTAACAATACCGATGCCATTGAACCCCGCGCCTCACTGAACTGGCGCATCGCACCCGATCAAAACCTGCGCCTGGCCTACGGGCTGCACAGCCAGTTGCAAATTCCACAACTGTATTTCTCCATTGTCGGCAATACTTCCAATGAAGACCTGCAACTGTCTAAGGCCCACCATTACGTACTGGGCTACGAAAAGCGCCTCAATGTCAAAACCAGGTTAACCGCAGAAATTTATTATCAGGATCTTTATGACATTCCGGTCGTACGGGGCGCACAAACGGACTTCTCGGCCATCAACATGCTGGAAGGCTTCGTTCGGGCGCCATTAGAAAACAGTGGCACCGGCCGTAATTATGGCCTGGAGCTAGGCATCGAGAAATACTTCAATGGTGAGTTCTTCTACCTGTCAAATATAAGTTTCTATCAGTCTAAGTACACCGGTAGTGACGGCGTAGAGCGGGACACCCGTTATAATGGCAACTATACCTTTAACTTCACCGGTGGTAAGGAGTGGAGCAAAAACAAAGACAATGGCAAGCAACGGATTTGGGGAATAAACCTGCGAATAGTTACACTGGGTGGCTTCCGCGACACCCCCATCGACGTGGCTGCCTCTCAGGAAGCCGATCGGACAATCTACGTTCCCGGACAGGCCTTCACTATCCAGCAGGATGGCTTTTTCCGCACCGACCTACGCATCTACTTACGTAAAAACAAGCCCGGACGCAGCTCCATGCTGATCCTGGATATCCAGAATGCTACGAATCAGCAGAATCCGGCCTTCAGTTATTTCGATAGCTATACGGGTACGGTGGTACAGCGTAATCAATTAGGGATCATTCCTATTTTAAGTTATCGTTGGACCTTCTAGGCAAATTTTGAATTGGTGAATTTTGAATTGTTGAGTTGGGTTTTCTATATTGGAAGTAGCAATTCAACAATCCAAAACCAACAATTCAACAACTGTGAAAATCATCAACCTCATCCTCGGTATCCTCTTCCTCCTCTCCGCCGTAGCGCAATATAATGATCCCGACCCCTGGGCCTGGATGGCGCTATACGGTTTTGTAGCGGTCGTATTGATTTTCGCCGCCTTGGGTAAACGTAATAAATGGGTACCCATTGCCGGTATCGCGGTCTGTGTGATCTGGATCGCTACCCTCCTACCCGAGTTCATCAACTGGTTGCAGATGGGTATGCCCAATATTGCTGGTAGTATGAAGACCGAAGAACCACACATTGAGTATACGCGGGAGTTTTTGGGACTGGCTTTTTGTATTACGGCCCTGGCTTTTAATTGGCGGCGGGCGAGGTAGAATTAATTAGTAATTTGATGGATTAGTTCTAACTCCGCAATCCCACTAACCAATAACCTAAGTTCAACCATTCAACCATCAACTCTAAGCCCCATACACCTCCAGCAACCCCTGCAAATCCTCTAAAGTGTTGGCCTCCTCGACGGGCTTATCCTTCCGCCAGCGGCTGATGCGGGGAAAGCGCAGCGCTACCCCCGACTTGTGTCGCTTGGAGCGTTGGATACCTTCAAAAGCAATCTCAAAGACGTGGTGAGGGTTCACACTGCGTACCGGGCCAAAGCGTTCTTTGGTATTGCGTCGCACCCAGGCAGTGATCTCGTTAAATTCTTTATCTGTGAGGCCCGAGTAGGCTTTGGTGAAGGGTACCAACTGCTCACCGTCCCAAACGGCGAAGGTGAAATCCGAAAATAAATTCGCCCGCCGACCGTGACCCCGCTGGGCATAGAGCATCACCGCATCGATGGTCAGCGGATCGACCTTCCACTTCCACCAGTCGCCGCGCTTCCGCCCCGAACGGTAGACCGAATCGCGTCGTTTGAGCATCAGGCCTTCACTGAAGTGGGCCCGGGAGTTTTCTCTTTCTTCTTTTAATCCCTCCCAGGTATTTTCTTCTACCAACTCAGACAGTAAGACGATGCCTTCGGTAGGATTGTCTTCTAATAAATCTTCCAACCGCTGCCGACGCTCGGCCATGGGCTTTTCCCGGATATCTTCACCTTCGTACTCCAGCAAGTCGTAAGCAATCAGCACTACCGGCGCCTTTTTAAGGATGGCCTTCGTTACATTTTTACGACCGATACGCGTCTGCAGCAGGTTAAAAGGCAGGGGCTGCTCGTCTTGATAAGGCATGATCTCCCCGTCCAGCACGGTGCCGTTGGGCAACTGCTCTGCCAGCGGATGAAACTCCGGGAATTTAGGGGTCACCAGCTCCTCTCCGCGTGACCAGACAAAGACTTCATCATCGCGTACGATCACCTGCCCGCGGATACCGTCCCACTTTTGTTCGATTTGCCACTCAGATACTGCCCCCAGTTCTTCGGGTGCCTCTTCCAGTGGATAGGCCAGATAGAAGGGATAGGGCTTAGAGATATCTTCGTTGGGATCGGCGATCAGGATCAGCTTTTCAAAGGTGGTAGAGTCGGGAGTCCAATCGCCCATTAGGCGGTGGGCCAGGGTATTTTCTTCGATTTCGGTGTATTTCGACAGCGCACGCGTCATCAGCTTTTGCGAGACGCCCATCCGGAAGCCGCCAGTAATCAATTTATTGAAAACAAAGCGCTCCGTGTAATCGAGTTGTGCCCAGGCGTCGGCCACCTTTTCTTTGCGTTGCGCTTCGTCCAGATCCCGTAAGTTTTGTAGGTATTCGATCCAATAAGACAGCGGCTGATTGCTTTTTCGCTCGGGTTCGGGTAGGATGCGGGCGATGGTCTCTGCCAAATCACCTACCACGTGGTAGGTCTCCTCGAATAACCAGAGCGGTAGGCCCGATAATTCAGCGGCCCAGGTACGCAACATGGTCGTATTAACGGTGCGCTTGGGGCGGCGACGGCTAAGGATGGCTACCGTCCAGAGGCGGTCTTTGTCTTCCGCTTCCGCAAAATACTGCGCCAGGGCGGCTACCTTGGTATTCGTTTTGGTAGTTTGATCAAGTGTCGTAAATAAACGGGCAAATAATCGCATAATCTATTCGTCTGTATCCTCCGGTGTCTCGGTTTCAAATTGCGTTTTTTCCGCGTAAGCCTCGTAACCCTGCTCGCGCAGCCATTTGGTAAAAACCTCGGTGTATCCGTGCGTTACGATCACCTTTTCGCAGCCCGTATCTTTAATGGCCTGGTTCAGTCCTTCCCAGTCGGCGTGGTCGGAAAGGACGAAGCCCCGGTCAGCATTCCGGCGACGGCGTGTACCGCGCAGCCCCATCCAGCCCGAAGCAATCGCTACGGAATAGGGTCGGAACTTGCGAATCCAGTTACCCCCAGTGGCAGAGGGTGGTGCAATCACCAGTCCCCCTTTGTATTCGTCTTTTTTGATCTTACTGTGTACCCGGGTGGTCTCCACCAGCGGCACCCCCTGCTTGCGGATGACTTCGTTGATATTCTCCACCGCACCGTGCGTAAAGATGCGGCCGATGCCCGGATCAATATTTTGCATGATCCGCTGGGCCTTACCCAAAGAGTAAGCGGAGATAATACTCACCTTGCCCTGCGCTTTATTCTCACGCCACCACTGGTTGATTTCATCGAACACTTCTTCCTGGGGCTGCCATTTGTAGACCGGCAGTCCAAAGGTCGATTCGGTAATAAAGCCGTGGCACTTTATGGGTACGAAGGCTTCCGCCAAACCATCATCCTCGATTTTATAATCCCCGGAGGCTACCCAGACTTCTCCCTTGTACTCTGCTCTAATTTGCGCGGAACCCAGGATATGCCCCGCCGGATGAAAAGAAAATTTCACCCCATTGATAGTCCTGGTCTCGCCGTAGTCGACCGTCTCAATATTGATGGGGCCGAGACGATGCCGGATGACGGGCCGCGCCGATTTGGTGCAGAGATAATAGCTGTGCCCCCAGCGGGAATGATCCGCGTGGCCGTGGGTAATCAAGGCGCGCTTGACCTTCTTCCAGGGGTCGATATAGACGTCCGCGGGCGCGCAATAGATTCCTTTATTGGTGAATTCTAGTAATGCCATTTTTTAATTGGTGAATTTTCGAATTGTCGGGTTGTTGATTTGAACAGTCCTCAACTCGTATTGTTTTGTCCACGAATGAAGCCAAAGATAAACATTGTCTGGTTGAAACGCGATTTCCGTTTGCGGGATCATGCGCCCCTGGCCGCTGCCATTGCACAGGGGCAGCCCGTACTCCTTTGTGCCTTCTTCGAACCCAGCCTGATTCGGCAGGCCGAGTACGCCGATCGGCACTGGCGCTTCCAATGGGAATGCATCGCTGACCTGAATCGTCAGCTGGCGCCCTTCCGGGCAAAAGTGGAGATTTTTCACGCTGAAGTGCTTACTGTATTCGAGCACCTCGCCGAGCAATATACCATCGAACATCTTTTCTCCCACCAGGAAACGGGGCTGAAATGCACCTATGACCGCGACCTGTCGGTCCAAGCCTTTTGCGAAAGCAGGAAGGTAACCTGGAAAGAATACCGGCAAGATGGTGTCTTCCGGGGCCTGCGCCAACGTGGCAATTGGCCTCAGCGCTGGGAAAAAGACATGCGTGCGCCCTTTGCCAATCCGGATTTGGAGCAATTACAGCCCCTTGAACTGGACTGGTCACCCATCCACTATTGGCAGGATAAAACGCTACCCAACAGCTACAAGACCTATCAGGAAGGCTTCCAGCAGGGTGGAGAAAGTCTGGCGCGGCGTTACTGGCGGAGTTTCCTGAAAGATCGAATAGACGACTACAGCCGCTACCTTTCTAAGCCAGGGCCGAGTCGGCGTTCCTGCAGTCGATTGAGTCCATACATTGCCTACGGTTGTATTTCCGTGCGTGAAATCTACCAGGCCACCGAGCACCTCAAGAACCGTCCCGGACGGCAACACCAAATTGATAATTTTCAGTCGCGGGTCTGGTGGCGCAGCCATTATATGCAAAAACTGGAATCGGAATGGCAGATGGAATTCGAGCCCATCAATCGGCAGTTGTTAGACATCGACCGACATCAGGACGTAGCACTGTTGAAAGCCTGGTCCACGGGCCATACTGGCCTACCCATGGTTGATGCCAGTATCCGCTGTCTGGAAGTGACCGGCTGGATCAACTTTCGCATGCGCGCCATGCTGGCTACCTACGCTACCTTTGGTCTTTGGCTCGACTGGAAGCCCGTTGCCCTACGCCTGGCCAATCTATTCACCGACTTCGAGCCGGGGATCCACTATGGGCAGATACAGATGCAGGCCGGCCTGACCGGCTACCATACCCTACGCATCTTTAATCCCATTATACAGGCCGAAAAACACGATCCCGAAGGGCATTTTGTCCGAAAATGGGTGCCCGAGCTACGGGAAGTACCCGCTCCACAGATTTATCGCCCCTGGGCCATGCCCCGGCTGGAGCAGCAGTTCTACCACTGCGAAATCGGTACCGATTATCCCACACCGGTCCTCCCCTACGCCGAAGCCACCAGTCGGCACCGCGATCGCTACTGGGCCTACCGCCAACGGCCCGAAGTAAAAGCCTATTTACCCAGTATCTGGCAGCGGCATTGCTTGCCGGAGAATATTCAGATGTACCAGGAAAACTTAAATATGGAGGTAGAATAAAGTGCAGAGAATACTCCACAGGATGGGTTTGCAGTAGCAGAACTGTTTATCCAACCGCAATAACCTGATCCTCCCCCACCACAAAGACGCGATCACCTTCTTTGATCGAAAGATTAGCCATCCCCGTAAAGTTGCCAAAGGCGGGTAGGATGCCCTGATTTTCACCAAAATAAAAACAGGGCAGCCGCATAGATTGCCGACCCCGCCCACGCAAACGCACCGCCGGGTGAATGTGTCCAGCCAGATTATAGGGCTTTTCGATATAATCCTGGAGCGGCTCGTGCGAGAGCAATATATTATCAATTAGCAGGGGCTTCTCGTAGACTTCTATTCGGGCTTTTGCGTAAGCGTGATCGCTCAGCCGGTCATGGTTACCGCGCACCAAATCGAATTGTATTTCCGAAAAGCCCTTCGTTATATCCGTCAGGGCTTCCCACTCCTGGTTGTAGTCGCTATGAAATAAGTCGCCCAGGAAGATGACCCGCCGGGGACGCAAATCTAGCAGCAGGCTCATCAACTTATCGTAGTTCTGATCACCGGCCGACTGCGGCACCCAGAAGCCCTCACGCCGAAAGTGCCGCGTCTTACCCAGATGCAAATCGGCAATCAACAGGCTCGATTGTTCTTCCCAGAAGATGACTTTGAAGGGGTGCAGTTGGAAAGACTGACCAGCGACCTCCACCAATATTATTCCTTGTGGCATATATTTCAAGCTAATTTATTCATGGAAGTTGTTGAAACTTTTTGGTTCAAGCGGTCTTAAAAAGCTTGTAGGTTCTGGCAAAGCTCAATTTGAGATGCGTAGCCAAAGTTATGGATCGAAAATTAGCTGCCGTCCAGGTTCTATAAGACTTTAAGACTCAGCGAACTGAAAAAGTTTAAATCGCTTCATTTAATCAACTGTAATTTCATCTTCCGAATACGATCTTCCAGCTTCTCCGAAGAGATTTTTTCGCGTAAGCGATCCACGATGATCGGAAAAGCAAAGGGTGTAGCGCGACTAGGCTGGCGAACGATAATCCGCTGACCGGCGATTCGCCGCAGCACTTCCCGCAGGCGCGCCTCCTCCAGCTGAAAGGTCAGCACCTCCTCGTAAGCCTGCAATAATAAGAGATTATCAGGGTCATAGTCGCTAAACACCTCAAAAAACAGTTGTGAGGAGGCCTGTACGTGCCGTTCTTTCTTCTTTTTACCCGGATAGCCCTTGAAGATGAGCCCCGCGATACTACAAATATCGCGAAATTTGCGCTTGGCCAGTTCGGCGGCATTGATACTGGCTTCGATATCTTCCGACAAGCGATCGGCGGTGAATAATCGCCGCATCAAGTCTTCGTCAATCTCCAGGGGAGTGTCTGACAACAACTCAAAACCGTAATCATTCTTGGCGATGGTAAAACTGATCGGCCGTAGCTGTGACAGTCGGTGCGCCATCAGAGCGCCCAGCCCTTCGTGTACATTATGCCCTTCGAAAGTATAGACGACCAGGTGGTACCCCTCCCTGCTTTTGAAATACTCCACCAGAAGTTCATCTTGTGCAGGGATATGGGAGCGCTCGCGCTGAAACTCGAAAAGTGGAGCTAACTTCTGTAGCTCGACCTGTGCGTAGGCTTCGCGATGGGCTTCGTCCATCTTGCGGCGTAGATATACGGACAATTGGGAAGAAAAAGGCATCTTCCCCCCCATCCAGGCGGGCACTTTGCCCGTCTTTTTCTTGCTGCGTTTCACCTGAACGATCATCTCTTTGATGCGGATCAACTCCAGACTGCGCCCGGCAAACCAGAAGGTGTCGCCCGGCTTTAGCTGCGCCACAAACCACTCCTCAATCGTACCAATTCGCCCCCCTTTCAAATATTTGACCTGTAGGCTACCATCGCCGGTAATCGTACCAATCTGCATACGGTGACGCATGGCTACGCGCCGGCTGTTTACTTTGTAGCGGCCGTCCTCCTCGATCTCTACCTTATTGTATTCGTCGTAAGCGTACAGAGCTTCTCCACCACTGGTGATATAGCTCAGGCACCAGGCCCATTCTTCATCCGTGACACTACCAAAGGAGTAGGTTTGTTGTATCTCCTGCTTTACCCTTTCGGGAAAAAAGCCCTCCGAAACCGCCAGCGTGATCAAGTATTGTACCAACACATCGAAAGAACGGATGTAGGGAATTCGTGCCTCTAGCTGCTGCTCATCCATTGCGGTTTGCAGGGCCGCTGCCTCCATAATCTCCAGGGAGTGTGTGGGTAGAAAATAAATCTTACTCTCCGCTCCGGGACGGTGCCCACTACGCCCAGCCCGCTGTACAAAGCGCGCTACGCCCTTAGGGCTACCCACTTGGACGATGGTCTCAACTGGCCGGAAATCTACACCCAGATCCAGACTTGAAGTGCAGACCACCGCCTTCAGCATCCCTTCGTGCAGGGCATTTTCTACCCAGTCGCGCAGCTTGCGATCGATGGAGCCGTGGTGCATGGCGATAATCCCGGCCAGTTCGGGCGCTACCTCCAGCAGGCGTTGGTACCATATTTCGCACTGTGCCCGGGTATTGGTAAAAATCAGGGTACTTTCACTTTCATTGATGATGGGTAGCACCTTTTCGATGAGCTTTACCCCCAAATGGCCTGCCCAGGGAAAGGTCTCTATCTCGTCTGGCAGAACAGTACGCATTTGGATATCTTTCTGGACATTGGCCTTGATCAAGCGGAAGTGCTCATCATCTTTAGCGGAGCCCATTAATACTTCGATGGCCTCCTCCATATTCCCGATGGTCGCCGAGATCCCCCATACCTTTAGTTTGGGCAGGAACCCTTTGAGACGCGACAAGGCGAGTTCCATCTGCACCCCACGTTTGGAGCCTAGTAGCTCGTGCCACTCGTCTACCACTACCGTCTTCAGGTTTTCAAAGTATTTGGGATAGCCTTTGGCGGCTACAAGCAGGTGCAGGCTTTCCGGCGTGGTGATCAACACCTCCGGCGGCTTACGTTTCTGTTTAGCCCGTTCGCTTTGGGAAGTATCACCGGAGCGAATAGCGATGTTCCAGTTGAGTCCCAGCTCATCGGCGGCGGCTTGTAGCGAAGATTGTATTTCGCGGGTCAGGGCGCGAATGGGGGTAATCCAGACGGCTCGCAATCCATTATTGGCCTGGTCTTTTTTGTCTTTTGCTTCGCGCAAAAACTCCAGTAAGATGGGCATCCCCAGCGAATACGTCTTACCACTTCCCGTCGGGGCATTGATGATGCCGTGGCAGCCTTCCAGATAGGCACGCCAGGCTTTTTCCTGAAAAGGGAAAGGCGTCCAGCCGCGATTAGCGAAAAAAGCTTTACCAGTATCAATGAGTTCTTGCATGCGTTAAATCATCCCTCTTTCAGCCACAATTTGCGATAAGATCCGTCGGCGTCATAATTATTGGCTTGCTTTTTGGTATTGAAGACGCGATCGCGCGGATCATTGCCGACCCCGCTCGCATACATCCAGTTGCCGTAGTTACTAGCCACATCGTAATCGACCAATAAGCTTTCAAACCAGGCGGCCCCCATGCGCCAATCTACATTCAATTGATGGACCAAATAGGAGGCTACATTCTGTCGACCCCGGTTACTCATGAAGCCAGTATGGAGCAGTTCGCGCATATTGGCGTCGACGAAATCGTCACCCGTACGACCTTCCGCCCATTTGTCGAAGACGCGCTGGTGCGTACGGAATTTAATGTTTTTATTCTGGATACCTCCTTTCCAGAAGATCTTGCGCCCGTACTTCATGGCCACGTACTTGAAGTAATCCCGCCACATCAACTCGAACTTTACCCAGTAGGTCGAAGAATTTGATGTACGTTCCGACTCGTAGGCCTCCACTTCGTGATAGATGGTACGCGGGCTGATGCAGCCGTTGGCCAACCAGGCGCTGAATTTGGTGCTGTAATCAGCACCAATCAGACCATTGCGCGTCTTTTTGTACGTAGCCACCTGATCGCTATCCCAGAGGTAGTAGTCCAGGCGTTTTTCTGCTTCCAGCGCGCCCCCTTTAAATGGGATCGCCGCCCGCTCATCCGGCTCCGGCTTTTTGAAGCCTAGCCCTTCCACCGAGGGAATACCGGTTTCTTCCAGCTCGGGGCTGGTTATTTTTTCAGGGCTGGGAATTAATTCTCGTACCTGACTGTATTTTTCCATCCGTTTGCGGAACTGCGTAAAGACATCCGGGAGTTGCTCGATCGAGAAAGGACTATCCTCCGGATGAAAAAGACAAAGGCCATGGTGCAATTGCAAGTCTATTGCTTCGGCAATAGACTCCTCTACTATTACTTCTTCGTGGGTGTATTCCTGGGTTGCATAGACGCGCCGGGCATTATATTTTTCCGCTAATTGTGGAAGAAGTACGGTGGGATCTCCCCGCTTGACCAAAAGCTGACTCCCTTTTTCTTTTAAGTAATTATTCAGGTCTTGCAGGCTTTCCAGCAAAAATTGCAGGCGGTAATTCCCCGTGCGTACAAATCCCCAGCGATCTTCTTGGAGGTACTTTTCATCTAGTATAAAAACCGGGACAATCGCCTCATTTTCTTTGATGGCAGCATCCAGGGCCGGGTTATCGTGTAAGCGTAAGTCATTGCGAAACCAATAAATTGCGGTAGACATGTACTATTGTTTTTTTACCGCTGACCTAACAGTGCTACTAAAAGATTGTTTTTCAGAAAAAGGTCATCCTTTCAGCTTTTCGTTATTGGCATGGCGCTCCTTATCGCGTTTTGTTTTTTTATCCAGATTCTTCTGCATGGCTTCGGTAAGATCGATGCCGGTCTGATTGGCCAGGCAAGTGAGTACGAAGAGTACATCGGCCATTTCGTCGGCCAGTGCTGCGGGGCCCTCTTCTTTTTGTGCTTCCGTTTTAAAGGATTGTTCGCCGTGGAGGCGCGCCATAAGGCGGGCTACCTCTCCAACTTCCTCCATAAGGATAGCAGTATTAGTGAGCTCGTCGTAGTAGCGGATGCCGATGGTTTTGATCCAGTTGTCGACGGTGCTTTGTAGTTCTTTGATGGTCATAATAAATAATCTTACTGTTTGTCTTTGGTATCGATGATGATGGTGACGGGACCGTCGTTCAGCAGCCGAACCTTCATATCGGCACCAAATTCACCCGTTTTTACCGGTAGACCAGCTACGTATTCAAGCTGCTGGCAGAACTTCTCGTACATGGGAATAGCCACCTCCGGTTTAGAGGAGCGCAGGTAAGAGGGTCGATTACCTTTCTTAGTACTGGCGAAGAGGGTAAACTGGCTGACGACCAGCAGTTCGCCCTGGATGTCTTTGACGGAGATATTCATGACACCGTTTTCGTCGTTGAAGATCCGTAGTTTGGCGATCTTCTTGCAGAGCCACTCGATATCTTCGGAGGTATCATCGTCTTCGATTCCCACCAGGATAAGTAGGCCAGGACCGATTGCGCCAGTGATTTCACCTTCGACGGTGACAGATGCTTCGCTTACTCTTTGGATGACTGCTCTCATGGTTTCCTGTGCTATGTGCTATGTGTTGTGTGTTGTGTTGTGTTGTGACGCCCCTTTGCCATACCATAGGCATCTCTTCGGGGCAGAGCTTCCGGTGGCCTGCTTAAACTACGTTTTCGCCTTTGGTGACGCGGCGTATTTTGTAAGGGCGTTTGGCCTGGGACTCAAAATAAGTGCGCATTTGGATTTCCACTACAATACCGATGGTCACAAACTGGATGCCCATAAACAGGAGGAGCATACCCAGGATCAGGAGGGGCCGACCCCATATGTCATTACCCATTAGCTTTACGATTAACAAATATATGTTGATCAGGACGCCGGCTCCAACCATAAAAATACCCGTGTTTCCAAACAGATGCATGGGCTTTTGCATATAACGCTTAAAGAATAACATCAATAACAAGTCAGAAACCACTTTGAAGGTTCGATTCAGGCCGTATTTTGATTTCCCAAATTTTCGGGCGTGATGTTTTACATCTACCTGAGTGATCCGGCCCCCTTCCAGATGAGCCATTAAGGGAATGAAGCGATGTAATTCTCCATAAAGTCCCAGATCTTTCGCTAGATCAGCCTGAAACACCCGAAGTGCACATCCGTAGTCTTTCAGTTTAACACCACCCGCCGTACGAATGATATAATTAGCGATCTTACTGGGGATTTTACGCAGGAACATACCATCCTTTCGATTGGCCCGGTTACCGGCGACCATATCAAAATCCCCTTCTTCCAGTATTTCCATCATCATCGGAATATCACTGGGATCATTTTGCAGATCGCCATCCATAGTAGCGATATACTCCCCACTGGCCTGATCAATCCCGGCCATCAGTGCCAGACTTTGACCATAGTTCTTTTTGAATTCAACGATCTTCAAGCGATCGTGATTCAGCTCGTGGAGCACTTTTGCGGTATTATCCGTGGAGCCATCATCTACGTAGACGATTTCGTAGTTGACGCCCTGAAGTGCCTCGCTGATCCGCTCGACCAGCGGTTGGATATTATCTTCTTCGTTATAGACGGTTACGACTGCCGATATTTTTGGTTGCATGGTGTTGTGTCATTAGACCCTTTTAGGGCTATGCTGTTGCGACAAGGCATGCCTTGTCGCTATCTATTGGTTTTTTATTTTGGCGACTTTGTACACGGGGCGTTCTCCGTGACGCAAAGGTAAGGAATCTACAATTATGTCCAATTGTACTTCCGGGAAAGAATCGGGGTGGATGATATACAGGGCATCTTTGGGAAAATTTTCGAACCTGCGTGGTATAATAGTTCCGCGACTGTTAGTCAGATAAAAAGAGATAGCCGGTTCCATGAGCAGATCTTTATACACGTACAAGTCCGTTTCCAAACGTTTGGCTCCAACGGCTTTTGATTGCTTGCGTACCGTATCCCCAAAATCATTAGCATTGCGATCCGGCAAAACGAAGAAGTTAAAAATAATCCGAAATCCGAGTAGGAAAATAAGCAAATAAAGTAATCGATTTTCCTTTTGCAATTGGTAAGCAATCGTTGCCCCCGTCAGGATGAAAACCCCAAAAATAGTTTTGGGAATATAATAAGATACTTCTCTACTGGTTTCCAGAAATAGCGGTGCCCAGGCCGCCAGACTCAGTAAGACCATCAGGCCAAATAGCAAGCGATCAACGAGTCGATACTGCCAGGTTTGCTTTTTTCGATGAAAATCGTACAAATATAAATAACTGATGAAGATTAATGGCGCATGCATCAGCAAATAGCGCGGGTACACTTCCGGTGAGATCCAATACACCAAAATATTAGCCAGAAAAATAAAGACGCAGTAAGTGATAAAGGAGTCCTCTCGTAGTATTGTCCTGATATCCTTTCGGAAAAAAAAGAGGAGGAACAACGACCAGGGCAAGAAGTGATAGATCATCTCCAGCGGAAAGGTAAAAATATGCCCAAAGGTCTCCCAAAAGCTAAAGTTGGTAGGGGTACGTTGGGTCGACTCCGTAAACAGGGTCGTAAAAACGTTCTCCAGAGAATTATACTGATCGTAAACCAGATAATAGCCACCCACCAGCAGGGTAAAGACCAGCCCCCCGAACAAATGCTGCACCGAAAACAGTTTCCGAAACTGCTTCTGATAAATAAACCAGGCCAGCAGCGTCGTCCCCTGAAAGACAATCGAGGGTAGCCCCTTTAGCAGAAAACCAACCGCGCATAGCAAATAGGAAAGCAGGAATAAAGACCGGTACTTTTTCTTTTCCATGAAATGATAGACCACCATGAAGAGCAGGAACATCATCCAGGAAAAAGTCATATCAATCAATGCTAACATCGAATCGTAGAACAAGATACGACCACAAGTAATCAGGATTAAAGCACTGAGGAAAGCAAAGCGGGTACCGTATTTTGGCCGTAGCCACAGAAAAATACTGGCCGCATAGCCGAGCAAAGCCACAACGGTAGGTATACGGGCATAAAACTCATTAATCTCTCCGGTAATCTGGTACCAGGCGCCCAATATCCAGTTGTAAAGTGGTGGTTTTTTGTAGTAGTAGTGACCATGTAGGGTTGGTGTGATCCAATTTCCTGACAGATCCATCTCCAGCGCCACCAGGGAACGAATACCCTCATCGTCGATAAAGGTTAATAGACCTAAATTGATGAGCAATGCGGGAAGCAAAAGCAATAAGGTCAACCCAAATAACGCGCGCCTGGTGATTTTCATTGATCAGAAATCGTGTTTATGCCGCAAAATTAGTTTTTTTATGGCAAACACGGGTCGCTTTGCCATTCCAATAAAAACCAAACCAGATGATGCGTCTATTTTTTACCTTCTTACTGATTGCTCTTTTTGGCTGCCAAAACCCCGAAAAACCTGCCGAAAAGGCCGTAAATACCGAAATAGCCCTTGCCGACACGACTCCGCCATCTAAGCCCCTGCCTCAAAAAACGGAATATCAGCCACGTTTCGATTACGACACTACCCAGTGGTTCGACCTGAAAGACCTGGATCCCAGTGTACACCTGGACCTGCGCTACGCCAGCACCAATAATTTTGTAGAAGAAGTGATGTACGATTGTGGTCGTTGCTTCCTGCGCAGAGACGTCGCCAAAGCCGTGATCCGAGCGCATCGGGGCCTGAAAGCACAGGGCTACGGCGGGCTCAAATTCTTTGATTGCTACCGACCCCGCCCTATTCAATGGAAGCTGTGGAATAAAGTACCCGATCCCAACTACGTGGCCGATCCTCGCAAAGGCTCCATGCACAACCGCGGGGCCGCAGTGGACCTGACCATCGTCGATGCTCAGGGTAAAGAACTGGACATGGGCACCGGATTCGACTTTTTCGGACCAGAGGCCCACCATACCTACACCGGACATTCCGAGCAGATACAAACCAACCGCGATCTTCTCAAAGCAACAATGGACGCGCAGGGCTTCCGCTGGATACGTACCGAATGGTGGCATTACAGCTATCGTCCGAAGTCATACGTCGTCTCAGATATGCTATGGAACTGCGAAAGTGAATAGTCCTTTTCGATTTTCCAAAATAGAAGTGTATTTTAGACACTCCAAAATAAACTGTTGAATTATTGATCTGTCGAGTAATTGACTTGAACAAGATAAAACCAAAACAAATGAGATATCTGTCTTTATCACTCTTACTTATTTTTCTGGCGGCCTGCGGTCCTTCCACCCTTCCTTTTGGGGAAACGAAAGAATACCCCAATGAGGTCGTCAATGTGGATGCCGAACAGGCCCAACAACTGGCCCAACAAATTGAAAAAGAGACGGCACTTACGATTGCCGACGGCCTGGAAATTGATCTTTGGGCTTCTGATTCTTTGGTGCAAGATCCCATTGCGATCAGTATTGACCCGCAGGGTCGTATCTATTACACGCGCGCTTCGCGGCAGGGGAATTCAGAATTTGACATTCGTGGGCATCGCGACTGGATGACCGCCTCCATCTCTTTTGAGTCGGTTGAAGATCGTCGCGCTTTCCTACGGGAGACCTTCTCGGCCGATAGCGAACAATCAAAGCGACACCTCAAAGACCTCAACCAGGACGGCGTCCGTGACTGGCGGGATCTGACCGTTGAGAAAGAGCAGGTCTGGAGTGTAGCGGATACAGATGGCGACGGCATTGCGGATCAGGCCCAATTATACCTGGCTGACTTCAACGAGGAAGTTACCGACGTGGCCAATGGTTTGGAATTTCACGACGGAGAAGTATTCATCGCAGCCGCACCGGACTTATGGCGTACCAAAGATACCGATCAGGATGGTCGGGCCGACCGCGTCGGCTCTATCAGCCACGGTTATGCGGTGCATATCGGCTTTAGTGGTCACGGGATGTCCGGCGTCAAGGTAGGGCCCCAGGGCCGTATATGGTGGGGGATTGGTGATATCGGTGCCAACGTAGTTGATCAGGATGGCAAACGCTGGAAGTATCCCAACCGGGGCGTCGTGGTACGCGCCGAGCCGGATGGTAGTAATTTTGAGGTCTTTTGCATGGGCGTACGTAACACGCACGAATTTGTCTTTGACAACTACGGTAATCTGATCACCGAAGATAACGATGGCGACCACCGCGGCGAGCGCGAGCGCCTGGTTTACCTGATCAACGGCTCCGATAGTGGCTGGCGTACCAACTGGCAATTTGGTAAGTACACCGATCCTAAGAGTAATAGCTACAAAGTATGGATGGACGAGCGGTTAAGTGTACCCCATTGGGATGGACAAGCGGCTTATATTTTGCCTCCCATTCAAAATTATGTGAACGGTCCCACCGGCCTTGTCCTCAATCCCGGTACTGCTTTGGGTCCTGAATGGTATGATCATTTTTTCATCGCCGAGTTTCGGGGTTCGCCAGCGAATTCTCCCATCCACGCTTTCACGCTGGAGCCCAAAGGAGCCAGCTTTGAGCTATCGAGTACCCAGGAAGTGGTCAGCGGAAGCTTACCGACGGGTATTGATTTCGGTGCAGATGGTGCCCTCTATTTCTCTGATTGGATTGACGGCTGGGGCCTAAAAAACGAAGGGCGCATCTGGAAACTGGACGTGCCCAATGGTCCGGAGCAAGCCATTCGCAAGGAAACGCAAGCCTTACTTACTGCTAATTTCTCTTCCACATCGGAAACAGAACTCGGCACCCAATTAGGCCATCAGGATCGGCGTGTCCGCCAAAAAGCTCAGTTTGAACTGGCCAAGCGGCCTAAAGCTGGCTTAGCCACTTTAAAAGAAGTGATGATGAATGAAGAAAACCAATTGGCCCGAATCCACGCTATGTGGGGACTAAACCAGCTAGCCCGAAAAGAGGCTACGCTAGCTAAAAACTACCTTCCTCTACTAGAAGATAAAGACGAAGAAATAGTCGCTCAGGCGGCCAAAATGCTGGGCGATCTACGTTATGCTGCTGCCGAAAATGACCTGGTCACTCTCGTTAACCATGCCAATCCACGTATCCGCTTGATGAGTATCGAAGCACTGGGAAGAATAGCCGAGGGATCCTCCGTAGGTGATGCTGCCTTTGCGGCTATTATCGAGGCTTTGCGCCAAAATAATAACGAAGATATGTGGCTACGCCACGCCGGTATGATCGCTCTGGGAAGAATCGGTAATACGGAGGGACTGGTCGCCCTAAAAGATGATCCCTCTATGGCGGTACGCATTGCAGCTGTGGTGGCCCTGCGTCGAATGGAGGCCCCTGAAGTAGCCGTCTTTTTAGAAGACCCCAACGAGCTGGTGGTTACCGAAGCGGCTCGCGCCATTAATGACGATTGGAACATCGAAGCAGCGCTACCCGAGCTGGCGAACCTGCTGGGCACTACCACCGCTACCAATGAGCCTTTGATGCGTAGGATCATCAATGCCAACGTAGAAGTAGGTCAGGAGAAAAACTGGAAAATGCTGTTGGACTATTCGCAGAGTGAATACGCTACTCCGGCCATGCGTGCCGAAGCCTTAGCTGCTCTGAGTAACTGGGGAGACCCGGCGGTATTCGACCGGGTAGATGGCAGATACCGCGGCGAAATGAAGCGGGATGATAGTGCCGTAAGGGAAGCGGCCAAGCCCCTGTTTGTAAATAGCATCCAGGCTTCGGCACCCGCCGTGCAGGTAGCCGCTATCCAGGCCTCCGGCCGACTGGGACTAAAAGAAGTAAGCCCTACCCTATTTGAGCTCCTGAAAGGTGACGCAGCCCCAAATGTCAAAGTCGCTGCTCTCGAAGCTTTACAACAACTAAAGGCAGACAATCTGGATGAGGCACTACAATTAGCCCTGGCTGATAAGGAAGGCGACGTTCGTTCGAAAGCCCTGGAACTACTTCCGGGATCCGGACTGGCCGCCGAAGAAGCACTGCCCCTCTTTGAATCCATTATGGCTAAGGGTTCGCAGCAAGAGCAGCAGGCAACCCTCGCCGCCATGAGTGAATACAAGACACCAGCCATTGCTAATTTCCTCTCTAATATGATGGAAAAACTGGCAAAAGACCAGGTAGATCCGGCCATCCAACTGGATTTACTGGAAGCCGCCGCCGCTCAGGACAACGAAAAAGTACAAAGTCAACTCGCCGCCTACGAAGCCAGTCGGAAAGACGCTCCGCTACTAGAGCAGTACAAAGAAGCCCTTCAGGGAGGTAACGCCTGGCGTGGAAGACGTATCTTTTACGGTAACGAAGCGGCACAGTGTGTACGCTGTCACGCCGTATTTGAAGTGGGCGGTAATGCCGGCCCCGGCCTGTTGGGCGTAGGCGACCGGCTCGAACGGGAACAGTTACTAGAATCAATGATCGCGCCCAGTGCACGTTATGCCCCTGGCTACGAGGTCGTCATTCTGGAACTTAAAGATGATAGTACCGTCTCTGGTATCGTGAATAGCGAAAATAATAATTCGATTACGGTCAAGACCAGTACGGGTTTGGAGACCATAGAAAAATCACGAATCAGCAGCCGGGAAAGTATTCCTTCGGCCATGCCAAATATGAAAGATATTCTTTCCAAGCGCGAGTTGCGTGATGTGGTCGCTTTCTTAAGCTCTCTGGAGAACGAAGAGTCGTAGGCGCACAAATCCAGGCTCAATCATTACACCTTCAATACTTTTAACTATGCGTGTACTCAAATGGAATTGTTTTTTATTGTTGATTTTTTTATTGCTTGCTACGGCTCCAGACCTTTTTGCACAATCCGATAGCCCGGCAAGCATTAAAAAAGCGGCAAACGGCCTATCCTTACGCGGTATTGGCCCCGCCTTGATGGGCGGACGGATAGCGGATATCGCCGTTAGTCCGGCAGATGCCAGCACCTGGTACGTGGCGGCCGGCTCGGGGAACCTCTGGAAAACCAGCAACGCCGGCATCACCTGGCAGCCCGTTTTTGATGATCAAGCCTCCTATTCAATCGGAGTCGTGACCATCGATCCGAATCAGCCCAGCACCGTTTGGGTCGGTACCGGCGAGAACGTCAGCGGACGTCACGTCGGCTGGGGAGACGGTGTTTATAAAAGTATGGATGGTGGAAAGAGCTGGCAAAACATGGGATTAAAAGACTCCGAGCACATCGGTAAAATCCTGGTGGACCCACGCAATAGTAGTGTCGTATTCGTCGCTGCCGAAGGCCCGCTCTGGTCAGCAGGTGGGGAGCGCGGTGTTTACAAAACGGTGGACGGTGGTCAAAACTGGCAGCAGGTCCTAAAAATCGGCGACAACACAGGGGTAACGGACCTGGAATTCGACCCTTCGGATCCAGATATTATTTACGCCGCTGCATACCAACGTCGTCGTAAGACCTGGGCCTTAATGGCTGGTGGACCAAATTCTGGCATCTATAAATCAACCAATAATGGTGATTCTTTTCGAAAGGTAAAGACCGGTTTGCCGAAAGGCGACATGGGAAAAATTGGCCTGGCCGTCACGCCCGCCAATCCACAACTGGTCTATGCTACCATAGAGGCAGATAATCAGGAAAAAGGCCTGTATCGCTCAACGGACAAAGGCGAAAGCTGGGAAAAGCGCAGTAGTTACACCTCCGGCGGTACCGGTCCGCATTATTATCAGGAGATTGAAGTATCCCCCGATAATCCGGAGCTGATCTACCAAATGGACGTCTTCTTTCACGTATCGCGCGACGGCGGTAAGAGCTTTGACTACCTGGGTACCGGCCGGGAAAAACACAGTGACAACCACGCCTTGTGGATTGACCCCGACAATGGTCAACACCTCATCGCGGGTACTGATGCTGGCCTCTACGAAAGCTTTGACGAAGGAAGTCACTGGCGACATTTCCCCAATCTTCCCGTTTCGCAATTTTATAAACTCGGCCTGGACAATAGCGAGCCTTTCTACAACATTATTGGTGGTGCGCAGGACCTGGGAACCCTGATCGGCCCTTCCCGTACTACTAACGTGGAAGGCGTACGCAACCGCGATTGGTACGTCCCCCTGGGTGCCGATGGTTACGACTCGGCCTTCGATCCCGAAGATCCGAATACTGCCTATATGGAAATTCAGCAGGGAGAACTCTATCGCTACGATAAACGCAGCCATGAGGTACTGAGCATAAAACCACAGCCAGCACCTAATGATCTCCCCGAACGTTGGAACTGGGACAGTCCTATTCAGATTAGTCCACATAATCACGAGCGGCTTTATTTTGGCTCCCAGCGTTTATGGCGCAGTGATGACCGGGGTGATTCCTGGATGCCCATTAGCGAGGATCTCACGACTAACACCAATCGCTACGAATTGGAGATGATGGATGACCGAGTCTGGAGTGTAGATGCGCTCTACGATAACGGCGCTATGTCAAAATACGCTACCCTAACGGGTATCTCTGAATCACCACTGGAGGAAGGCCTTATCTATACTGGCTCGGACGACGGATTGATCCAGGTGACCGAAGACGGGGGAGAGAACTGGCGACGGGCAGCAGCCCTTCCAGGTGTGCCCGAGCGTTCATTTATCAATGACATCGAGGCCTCCCAACACGATGCCAATACGGTATTTGCCGTAGCGGATGCCCATAAATTTGGAGATTACCGGCCCTTGGTATTTAGGAGTACGAATCGGGGTCGTTCCTGGCGGTCGATCACAGGCGACTTACCCGACGGGACCATCGTTTGGGTGATTAAGCAGGATCACGAAAACGAAGACTTATTATTTATCGGAACGGAGTTTGGTCTGTATTTTTCCTACAATCGGGGCGAAAACTGGATTCCCTTACAAGCGGGGGTACCGACGATTCCCTTTCGGGATATTGAATTACATCAGCGGGATAACGATCTGGTCGGGGCCAGTTTTGGACGTGGCTTTTACGTACTGGATGATTACTCGGCGCTGCGTAGCATGAATGAGGTGGTAACGGCCGAGCAGCATGCCCTTTTTCCCGTAAGGGATGCCTGGTGGTATATCCCCAACGAGCCTATGCAAGCCAAGGGCCAGCCGACGCTGGGCTCAACGGCTTTTGTAGCGGATAATCCAGCCTTTGGTGCATTGATCACCTACTACCTGGCTGATTTCCCCCAGACGGCTAAGGCCAAAAGAGAGCAAGCAGAGCAGAACCTGCGGGTGAAAATGGAAGATGCTCCTTTCCCCGGTTGGGAAACCTTACGACAAGAAGAACTCGAGGGAAGCCCACAAACTTTATTACTCATTCGGGATGCGGCGGGTAATGCCCTCCGCTGGCTGCCCGGAGCCAGCTCAGCGGGGCTGCACCGGACAAATTGGGATTTACGGCTACCAGCACCTAATCCAATCAATTTGTCGCGTCCCGCCTTCACGCCACCCTGGGCCGGAGATCCACAGGGGCCCCTGGCGGCGCCCGGAACCTACAGTGTCCAATTATACCTCGAACAGGATGGAGAGCTGAGTGCCCAGGGAGAGCCGCAGAACTTCCGGGTGAAAGCTGTACCCACCTTACCCGAGGGAACCAATGTAGAGGCCGTAGCAGATTTCCAGCAAACGACCAGCACATTACTACGAGAAGTCAACGCTGCCAGCCGCCGTTTGGGCGAAGCCGGTGAACGACTGCGTTATCTGGAGGCTGCCCTGCGGGAAACGCCAAAAGCAGGGGCAGAACATTTTTCGGAATTGAGCCAACTTAAAAAATCACTGGCAGACTTGCGCATGGAATTATCGGGCGATCCGGCCCGTCAGCGCTTAAACGAAGCGACTAGCCCCTCCATCAGCAACCGGATAGGTCAAGTGGCTTACGGCCACTGGAGTACCCGACAGATGCCTACCCAGACTTATCGGAACAATCTGGAATTAGCCCAGGAAAGTTTTGCCAACTTTGAAGACAAACTAGAGGATTATCTGCAAGGCCTAACAGGCTTTGAAGAGAAAATGGAAGCGGCAGGCGCGCCGTATACTCGAGGGCGTCGATATTAGACAAGTCACTTTTAAAAGGTAAGCTAGTGGTTCAAAATGTAGCATTTTGAACCACTAGCTTTTTATGGTAAAGCCTCGTAGACTCCCTTCGCCTGGTTAAAGTGTCGCCGTTCGTGGTTGACTATTATTTCAAAGGCTTTTTCCAGTTTATAAACGATGTATTTATTGGCTGGAGAAGAAATGACCTGCCCCTGCGCCGCCAGACCCTGGGCATCTTCGATCCATTTTTTAAGCGTTTCCTGATGCGTTTTGAAGCGCTCTATAATTCCGGTAGGCACTTTACTGCTAGCCGGTTCCCATACCGGGAAAGTCTTCATTTTATTTTTCCGTTCAGGCTGAGAGGCCTTGAGAATCTGGTCACCAAAAAACCGGACCAGAAATCCGAACTTCGCCGTAAAAGGCAGACGGTAATCCCCTTGCCGTATAGCCTTGGTGATCGGAAAATAGGTCTCATTAATGGTAATCAAATGATCTATATTTTGAGCAATACTCCAGGTGTTTGGGTCCGGCTTCCAGTTTAGCTGCTCATTACTCAGGGAGCCGAAGGCCTCGGTAAACTTTTGGGTGATTTCGTCGATTTGTTGGGTCCATTCTTGCATATTGGAAATATTATAGTTTTTCGCCTTTGATAAAATCGCCGGATTCCAGTGCGCGGATAATAACACTTTTGCTACCATAACCACTACCCGCCGTAAAGTGTATTTTCTCTTCGCCAAAGTATTTGATGCTCCAGCCATAGCCTTCAAAATCCGTTTCCCCACTTTGGGCATGTGCTGCAGGACCTTTTACATATTGGTATACATCAGACACCGCGGCGTATAATCCACCGTCGACATTATCTCCGTAATGTTTAGATCGCCGCGCAGATTCCAGCCCCAGTGGAAGCAATATTTCTTGCGCTATAAATTCAGGGGAGGGCTGGCTGAAAGTGCTATGGGACAGGGAAAAGAAAAAGCCTAGCCTTTTTTTGCTTTCTGTCTCAGGATCTTCATTACCCGTTTATAGTTCAGTTCCGATAAGGTCCAGCTATTGCCTCCACTGGTATTCACAAATTGCACGACGACTGCGTCCAGGTCGGGATGGTATTTGGCGATACTTTGGTAGCCGGGCAGTAAACCCGTATGTTCATATTCATAGATCGAGGAGTAAATCGCCTGCTCTTCCGCATTCAATAGAGAGCCGTCGTTGAGCGCCCTCAAAAAAACACCCACGTCTTGAATAGTAGCGACCATTGATCCCCCCGGCTGGATGAAATCGTTATATTTAATATCTTTTTCGTAGCCCACAAAGTAGCCGCTCATTACTTCCGCCAGATCAACCTCTTTTAACAAGCTATAAGTTTTACTTAGCCCCAGGGGTATCAGTATTTCTTGCTTGATGTACTGATGGTGGCTATATTCAAGCGTACGATCAAGGATCTCCCCGATCAGCAAATAATTCGTATTAGAATAGCGATATTTTTTATCTGGACTGAAATCAGCGGGCTGATCCAGCACCAGTTGGTAGGTATCCTCATTATTCTGGAATGGTTCCGTCCAGGGATAATCTGGATGATCGCTAAAGTTAGGAATACCGCTCCGATGCTGTACCAACATACGCAAAGTGATTTGATCGGCATTGGCTATCCTTTCGGAAAATTCGGGTAAGTACTCGGCCAGGGTCTTATCCAGCGATAAATGTCCTGCGTGGACCATTTTGGCCGTAGCCGCCGCTATATATAACTTACTGATGCTGGCAATTTTGAATAAGGCCTGCGGATCTGCCGGTACTTTATTTTCTCTATTCTTCCAACCAGCCGTGTAAATGACCGGTTCACAATCGGCCTGATCGACGTACACCATCACGCCATCCAATCCGTAATCGATGGCCGCGTCGACTTGCTCCTGTACGGTATCTGGCAATGGGCTTATCCAAACCTTCACTATTCCCCAGGGGACAAAAAACGCCATACTGATAATAGCGACCAGGGGTATTACGATTCTTAAAACGCGTATACTCTTTTTAGCCATAAGTTCACGTATCTCATTTGATTAAATCCTTTTTATTGCATGGGCTCAACTAAAAACCCAATAAAGAACACGCCAGACCACATAAGCAGATAGCGCAATTAACAAAATCACCAGAATGAGCAGCATAATAACCACCGGCCAGGCCGAGCCCTGATGTTGCCCTTCTTCGTAATGCTCGAGCATAAGATCCACGTTACGGGCATTGGCCCGAATACGGAAGTCGAGCAGATCACCCAGTATCGGAAGGGTACCCATCACGCCGTCGAAGAGAATATTACCCAGCATTTTGATCACGAGCATACCACTGGCACCTTTGCGTACCATCCAAAACAGCAAATAGACAGAAATGATAAAGGTCAATACATCGCCAATGTATGGGATCAGACCAATGATGGCATCAATCCCAAAACGGATATTGGTGCCCGGAATCCGATAGCGGTTATCCAGTACTTCGGCCAGCGCGGCCAGGCCTTCCAGTTCGGCGGGTGCTCGTTTGGTTAACTCCATAGGCGATCTGCTTATTGTCCATCAAAATAATGAACCGTACTGAGTATCTCTTTTTCCTGTAGGGTGATCACTCGCAGTGCAATGCGATGATGATCCACCTGAAAATCTTCCCGATACTGATCTATCTGTACAAAACAGGAGGGGGTGATGTGTACCGTTACGTTCGCACGATTAATGGTTTTTTCAACGTGATAATGGCCACTGTACACATTAACCGGCTGACCATAAGCCACCAGTATTTCCATCAGGTCTTCCCCATTTTTTAGGTGATAGTTATTGTCCATGTACGGCACCCCGGCCGCCAGCGGTGGATGATGTACAAAAATCAACACCCTACCTTTGGTCTGCTTCAAGGCCGCTTTTAGCCAATCCAGTTGTTCTTGAGAAATGGTTCCTACGGTGGAATCTAAAAAGAATACCGCACGCCCTGCCCATTGGGTACGATAGTAGAATGCATCCCCGTGCAAATCTTCTGTCCGTCCAAAAACTTCTGCCAGTACTTTCGGATTGTCGTGGTTTCCGGAGATCAGATCAATTTCCATTTCTTTTTCCGCCAGGTGGGCCCTCACCCATTCGTAAATCGCCGCTTGTGGATCGCGAAAACAGAAATCACCCGTGATAACCACTTTATCAGGATTCAGCTTTTTTGTTTCCTCCAGAATACGTAGGAAATTAGCCCTGGTATCTACGCCTTGTGATTCAGCCCCCCCGGGAGCAATATGGATATCGGTGATTTGTATAATGCGCATCTTCAGTTGTTAAATTTTGAATTGTCGAATACTTAATGCAACAACTGTTCTTAATTGGGTTTATTGCCACTCCCCCGGATATTTACCAGTTTTTTCAACATATCGAACCAGAAGGGCGCGCCGAGTGAAATTGCCAGGGCCGTTACGATCCAACCCAGGATTTTGACGCCCCACTGGGTCGGGGTAAAGCTAAAAAAGGTAACCCCCTCCCAGCCCAAGCCCAGTGGCGACTTGGCTTGCTCGATCTCATTATTGATTAAAGCACGGACATTATCCATCTGCTGATCAAAAGTGGGTGTAGTGCGAATGACCTGCTCGGTTTCGGTCTTGGCCAGATAGTTTTCCGCCAGTTCTAACACCTGTTGTAGCGATTCGGGATCGGACTCCAATCGCTCGTATATCGCCAGCGTATCGGCATTAAAAACGACCGCAATCACCAGACCAACCAACACAATGATTTTTTGCACTGTACGCTTGTACCACCCCGAAGCCCGATCCATGATATTATCGTACCAGGCGTGAATCTTACCCTTAAAATCCTCCAACTCGTACTCGGCATCGTTGAGTAGCTGCTTGAGCACATTCTTAAGATCATCATCGGGCAGCGCTTCAATTTTGTCGACAATTTTATCAATTTTTTCCCCCTTCAGAATAACGTCAAATAAGATGGATTGAAAAGAACCCGCCGCCAGATAAGAAGGAGAGCGCCGACTCTTTCCCGCTTTTTGCGAAAGCTGCCGATACAAAGAATTATTCTTAAACTCCTTAAATAACTGCTGGCTCGAATCCGCAGAGGATAACATATTGCGCAGCGCCGTCTCCAGGTTTTTGCCACGCAAGGCGAAAAAAGAGGATAGTAATTCCATAATGGTCGTCGCCAAAAGGCTAAGTAATAGCAAGACAAAAACGAGTCCGATGACGACTTGTAACATTCCTAGCATAAATCAAGTGTTAAGTTTAGAGGTTGAGCCAAGGCATGCCTTGGCTGTACGTTATTTTAGGGTGGTTTGGAAGAGCTTAAAGATCCGTTTGTACTCATCCGACCAGCTGCTGGGCTCTACAAAGCCGTGGCGCTCGACCGGAAAAACCGCAAACTCCCAGTCGTCTTTACCCAGCTCAATCAGGCGCTGTGAGAGTCGAACGACGTCCTGAAACTGCACATTATCATCAATCATACCGTGCAGGATGAGTAAGTTGTCTTCCAGCCCCTCGGCAAAGTAGATCGGAGAGCTTTGGCGAAAAGCCTTCGGATCTGCCACCGGCGTATTCAGGATATTCGAGGTGTAGCCGTGATTATAATGCGCCCAATCGGTCACCGAACGCAAGGCAGCTCCACTGGTAAAGGTACCCGGATAGTTAAATAAACCCATCAGGGTAATAAAACCACCGTAGCTCCCCCCGTAAATACCAATTTTATCCGGATCAATATTATATTCCTCTACCAAAAAATTCGCACCATCTACCTGATCACTCAGATCCTTCCCCCCCATATGACGGTAAATGCCCGTACGCCAGTCGCGACCGTAACCGGCACTCCCGCGATAATCAATATCCAGGACGGTATACCCATTATCCACCAGCAGATTGTGGAACATATACTCGCGATAGTAGCTACTCCACCACTTGTGCACATTCTGCAAATAACCCGCACCGTGCACAAAAATTACCGCGGGAGCATTCCGCTTCGCTCGCCGGGGACGATACAAACGCGCCGCCACTTCGGCCCCATCCCGCGCAGTAAAGCGCACAATCTCCGGGTCTCGCCAGGAATAGGCTTTAAATTCGGAAGTAGTCGACTCGGTAATTTGCTGCCTTTCAGCCCCGGCCTTATTTTCCATTACGAAAAGTTCCCAGGGTTGGTTGCTGTAAGAGTAGCGAATCGCCAGGTATTTTTCGTCGGGCGACATGGTTACTTCATGATTTCCGACTGGTTCGGTTACTTTTTGTAGCTCACCAGTTTCCACTGGTAAATGATAAAAATGGTGCTCGTGTGGCCCCTCGGCATTGGCCGTCACAAAAAAGATCTCGCCATCAGCCGATAAGGTTGCATCCAGAATCTCGTAATCGCCAGGCGCCAGTGGACGTACAGCACCCGTCTCTACATTTTCGAGATATAGATTAGAAAATCCCGTTTTTTCCGACTGGTACCAGACGTGCTCATTATCGGGCATCCACCCCACGTTTCCACTTGAGCGACTCCAGCCGATACCGGGTCCTGCGATCCAGGCTTCGTCGCGCTGTCGATCTATGAGCTTCAATTCGCCCGATGCTGGCATCAATTGCATGATCCAGCGATCTTTATTGTCCTGGGCACGGATGACCAGCATGGCTTTCCCGTCGTCGGCAAAGATTGGGGGCGTCACAAACACTTCTCTGGGGTCTTCGTATTGATCATCAAAAGGCTCCTCGCCTTCGTAATATTCTCTTAAGAACTCGGGCTTGTCATAAATACCTTCGATTTGCTCCGTATCTAAAGTATAGGAGGTGTCCCGCTCGCGATCGAAAATGACCAGCTCGTAGGTACGCTGCGGCGACCCCACTTTAGGTCGGGCCCGGATGTCGTCGATATAACCCGATTCGGTGACGTAATTGGGTACTTTGGTGTTTTCGCTACTGGCGGATTGGACTTTTACGAAAGTAATAAAGCGTAAATCCGGACTGGCGGTATGGCCGTAGACATAATTATCTCCAATATAAATTGGCGCTGGCCGCTCGACCTCCAATGCTTCGCGACGTTCTTTCCGGGCTTCACTTTCGGCATCCCGCTGACGCAGCACCTCAAACAGTTCCATCTGTTGGTCTTCCAGCCACTCCTTAAAATCGGCTTGCGAACGACTCCCGCCACGCGAAGAGCGATCCGTAATATTGGTTAGTTGCTCCAACTGGCCAGTCGATAAGTCCCAGTGGAAGAGATTATTGTCAGATACATAAAGGATCCCCTCATCATTGGCTGTAAAGCGGGGATTTGACTCGCTGTTAAGGGTATTCGTAAGCTGCGTCACCTTCTGACTGGCCATATTGAGCAAATAAATATCGCCATTTTCACTAATCACTTTTTGGCTGCGGTCGCTATTGTATTCGCCCCCCGTCAGTAATGCACGGCGCTCCTCCAGAGATACTTCTTCCGGTTCGCGGTTATCCAGAGTGATTTTATAAAGACTGGCCAGGGTATCCTGTTCGGGATTCCAGTTGAAGTAGACCGTTTCACTGGCATTGTCCCAGAAGACACGGCTGGGGGATTCGCCCACAAAGTTGGGGCCCTGCATAATCTGTTCAATACTTAATCGGGAGGTATTGGGTATATCTGCTTGCGCAAAAACCGAAACGGTAAACAGCAAGCAGAGAGAAAAAACAGCTAAAACTCGCATTCGTCTATTTATTTGGTTGTGCACCAAATATAACTTTTCTAATGGAAGATTTCGGTATCTGGTCCAGAAAAGACAGTACGGGAACCCAGCCTTTTAGCTCACTTCCCGCACTGAAGTTGCTTATTCTGCCAGCGCTGCGCCCTGATAAATCACCAATACCTCAATCTCTCGCTCCGCCTTTTTTAGTTTCAGCCCCATCTCGCGAATCGCTTTGTGAAAAGTATCCGGGTTCTCAGGCTCGAAAAAAAAGTCAAAAGCGTAGCGTTGCTCATCGTCCGTTTCATCAACCACCGGCTTTCCCACGATACCAAAACTTTCTAGATAATCCGCAAATTCGCCCAGGGTGGCCCCTTCCGAGGCAAAATGATCACCGCCCGCCCGGACAGGCATGGCCTTGTCTGCCTCCTGTAGATTACTTTCCAGAGTATCCGGACGATAAAGGACCACCACTTCTTCCTTCCTCTTTTCTAAGCGGGCCTGGATGTCAAACTGCTCATGTATTTTTTCTCTTAAGATGGTATGCAATTGATCATTCTGTCCGGGTGCTACAATCAAGTCCAGACAGTATTTATTTTTCTCCTCATCGTAATCAAAAAGTGCTTCGTCTACTTCGTATACCATTCGATAGGCCGAAGTCTCATAGGCCGTACGGTAGAGACCATCGATGGTAAAATTGTGCATACTGATCCGCCTGTCGGCAAAAGGGCCTTGATTCGGTTGCTTACTAAAAGTACCTACCTCAGGGATGGCCGACTCCAATACAAAAGAGGCCAGCGTATTGGTATCTGCCCGGAAATAATCCGACTGGTAATCAAATCCAAGGTCATCATTTTTTCGGGGTAAATCTATTGGCTGACCCCGTAATAGTTTTCGTATGGTCTCCTGCGTAGCTGCCCCCGGACGCGTAATCGCCGCTACCCTACCCTGCTGATCGATAATGACGGTATGTGGTACCGTACGGTGTGGGAAGTAGCTATTTAATTGTTCTTCGTGGTCATAAGCAAACACCAAATCCAGGGGCCGATTGCTCATAAAGCGTTTAATACGTGCCTGATCTTCGTAGCTAATGGCAAGGATCTGCAGTTGCTGATCAAATTCTTTCTTCAGCTCGACCATATCTTTCATAGAAGCAACACAGGGCGAGCACCAGGTCGCCCAGAATTCAAAGATGGTGACTTTGCCTGACAGGTCTTCCTCCGTAAAGGCGTCTTCTTGTTCTTGTAACAATTCCAACCTGAAAGCCGGTACGGTAGCACCGATCTCCAGGGCTTGCGCAAAAACGGAAGAAATCGTCAGGAAGGGTAAGGCCATAAGTAATGATGAGTTTTTCATCTGTATATAATTTTAGTAAAAGTCTGTTTTATAAATAGTTATGTAGTGCTTAAGCTTAGGTTGAATTCGAAGGTTAAAGGTTAAAGGTTAAAGTCCCAAGGTTAAAGTCATGTCACATTTTAACCTTTACCCT
>DATFKA010000102.1:0-32262 GCA_035268885.1 Saprospiraceae bacterium | reverse complement strand
GACTGGTTTCTTAAGCCACTGGCGGTGGTATTGGTTTTTATCCTGTTCAAACCATCATAGGTATAGGTATTGGTCTCCGGAGCGAAGCCACGGTTTTGATACGTCCAGGTCTGTATATTGCCTCCCGCATCATAGGTGAGTCCCATCGAAAAGAGGTCTGCGTTACTGTTAATATTCAGTGTAGCATTACTGCGGGCTGTAATACTGCCACTCAGCGGCGAGTTGATGCTTTGTAGGAATCCATTGGCATAAAAGCCATAGTTAAGGGTCTGCAGATTACCACCGAGTACTTTGGTAGTGACATTATCCCATACATCATAGGCACCTACTCGACTGACCTCTTTTTGTATACCATTGAAGTTGAAGTTTTCGACTAAAAGTCGGCCACTATGGTCGTAGGTAGACGAACTAACCGTTGACCAGGAATCGGAGCCTACCTGTACCGTTGTGCTTACCGATTTGGCTTGATCCAGATCGTTATAGACTGTACTACTAGTCAAAGCAGAAAGGTTGGACATATTTAAGGGATGATTGCCCGCTGTAGAGGTAGGGCGCTCATAGGCATCCCAGGCCAGGGTCTGACTTTCAATGAACTGCCCGGTGGGTGCACCCATTGGATCCAGTAGTGCTATTTTAGAATAATAGGCTTGACCAAAACCTGGTGCACTTGGATTAGTGACATAATCCATGTCACTGAGTAAATCCGCAGTTGCAATACTTACATCGCTTAGCGAGCTCACAAAACCAGTCTGGTTGACCCGGCCAAATGCATCATAGTTGGTATAGACGACCGGATGAATACCATCTTTATAGTGCGTCAACTGATCACGCTGATCATAGCGCATTTCGACCAGGGCTTTTTCCGGTATTTTTTTGGTTAGTACATTATTTCTACCATCGTAGGTGTAGGTATAAATGTAATTGGGGTCCGTATTAATATCTCTACCATGTGGAACAATATTGGTCAAATTATTCCGGTCATCATAGTAATAATTCGTTTCGGCTAGTTCTGGACTCTTTCCCGTTACCGTTTTTCGCATCCTACCTCGAGTATCTGTGTAGGTTTTATTGATTTGCCCCAGTGCATTGGTTTCGGTTTTAGTGAAAAGATTGTTCTCACTTCCGTAAGTATAGGTAGTCGGTCCTAGGGGAGCCGGAGGCGTCATCTGGCTGACCCGATTGAGTGGAGAAGGCTCATACGTGTAGGTCGTGGCCGCTCCAGGTGTAGTACCAAAGCCGGGTTGATACTCTTTCCAGACTCTGCCCAGGTTGTCATAGTCTATTTTAGTAATGACATTCTGATTGTTTTGGCCATAGCCGACTTTTCGTTCCAGTGTCTTTCTACCCAAGCCGTCAAATTCTACTTCCGAAGTAAAATCAGCCCCATCTGGATGGGTGATAGTTGTAGTAACCTTATTGATACCCGCTACAGAGTGAAATTGATAATCAATATCGGTTAACGATTTACCATTGTATTGATTAATTGACTCCAGACGCATAAAATTATCATAGCTGTAGCTTGTAAATAAGCCATTGGGTTCTGTAAACCTTTGTAACAGCCTACTATTGGGATGGTATTGGTAAGTCCAAATGAAATTGTCAAACTGCCTGGTCAAGAGTTGGTCACTATCCCAGGTAAAGGTCTCTGACTGCCAGCCCCTTTGCGTAATTTGATTGGGATTCCCCTGGGTATCATAACTATTGAAAGTTAGTTCAATTTCATAATCACCCATATTGCTATTTAATTCCGTATTCCAGTTTTTCACATACTGAGGCCGAGGAAAACCATCAAAACTGAGAGAATAGTCCGTTTTGGTTCCACCAACTCGTGTTCCGTTAACAAATGTTCTGGTCTCAATAGGGATATGTACCATATTCCTATCTTTCATATCCTGATAGACAGCTGTTGGAAAGGACAGGTCAGCAACATAATCGGTCTCAACTTCTTGACTAGTGCCGTCGGGATGGACAGTAACGATCTTATAAGGCAGAAATTGGCGTCGTGGAAACCTATATAAATGACTATTAGAGGTTGTGAGGCCATCCATCGTAGAAGTAACTGTACTTACTAATTGGGGGGCAGTACGAACGGCGTATGTCCTCGCCGCTACAACCAGACAGCTATTACCAGAAAACGGATCGCTTTCTCGATGGATGAAGTATTTCTGGGCATTGGAAATAATGTCCGTGTAGTTGTTGATATAAGAGGTGGTTTTCGAGGAAACGGCATTGGAAGCCCCTTGCTCATAATGATGCTCTTCCCTAAGTAGTCCATTGTTAGCTAAATACTCGTCGGGAACTTGCGGAAATAAGACGGGGTTTTCTGAGGGTTCTACATCATAGATATATACTGTTTTTCCATTATTAGGCTTACTGACCGCTACTCTTTCGTAACCCACATGATAACCATTAAAATCAGCCAGCGGGGTAATGCTCATTTCTCTAAAGAATACATTAGTATACTGGTTGCTCTGAATAGTGGCACCATAAACCGGCGAATTGTACAAATAGGCACTGCTAAGCTCTGAATCTGTCCGGGTGTAGTCAAAGTGAATTTCATCCAGAATACTTCCATCGATATCCCGCTTGATGATAGATTTGGTACGAAGTCCGCCTACTTCTTTTTCTACATTGGCAGGTCTGACCAGCAATTCTAATTCAACGGGATCATTGGTCCCTGTAATCTCAAAATAATATTCTCCAGCGGGTAGGGCAGACGGCCCTAAATCTAACCATTCTAATAAGGTTCTACTTTGAGCGGGCCAATCAATATCTATACTTTCATTGAAGCCAAATTCTTTAATTAATTGACCAGCTTTCGTGAATAATTTACCCGTAAATACCCTTTGCTGTTCTACACAATTGGTGAAATCCATTAATATATCAATAAAGTCGATCTCCACAAGAGCTGTGTTGATTTCCTCCGCTGTTAATGCAAAGTCCGGGCCCCTTTCGGTAAAGGATACACAACCATAATTGGCAGGATCTTCAATATCTTCAAAATTATAGATAGTCGTTACGAAATTGCGTGATTCGTAAGAGAAGTTCTCAAAGCTGGAAAATTCATAACGATTGGCTTCTAGTTCGTACTCCACAGAACCGCCTGTAGGATAGGTGATTTTTCTAAGACTTCCCTTTATCATATGGGTACCATCACTATCCCGATCAGAACTACCATAAACCTGGTTAACATTACTTAAGACTGTTCTTGGAACGTTTACGGGATTATCATCATTCCCCGTTTTTCCATTGTAAAAGCCCCAGGAGTCTACTGCGTGCGAAAGTCGATTAGGCAAATCACCATTAGTACCGTAGTACTCAAATTGGTAAGTTCCGGAAGAGTTACCAAGGGCATCCTCTTCGTGGATGGCATCCAACTTGAGCCGTTTTAAATGCCCGTCAGCACCATTTGTTGTAGTGGTGTATAAGGTAGTGGGACTTTGAAAATAAGAATATTGAAGCCGAAATGCTTTTGTAAACGTCCCAGATTTAATTTCGATTTTCTCCAGTGGTTTAGCTGGATAGGAAGAAATGGATTCCACATCTTCCCGATTGTTAAGACTATAATGAAAGTTGATCTCCTGCTTGCCCGAGGAATTAGTAATCTTTTTTATTCTATATCCTAAAATGCGATTAGTGGAAAAAAAGGAATTATTAGAGTTGAGATACTTAAATCCTGTTTCAACATTTGTTCCACAGGCTGCACTCGTGTATTGAACGGTGTATTTTTCAGCCGATGATGGACTTTGAAACATGTATTCATTTCTTTCATATTCATAATCTATAGCGTGATTTCCATCGGCACTTTCTTTTCTTAAAAGATACCATCCTGTTTGTTGTTCAATTACTGTACTGCCTTGGGTCTGATTCCTCTCTACTACATTTGTGCCGTTATACGAACCAAAGTAACAAACAGAACCATCAGTAAGAACGACTTTAAAGCCAGTTATCCCACCATCGCGGATTAAGTATATTTTTATATCAGATTCGGGAATAGTTTTGCCCATGATACTGGTGTTTTGTCCAGCCTGATTTTCAAAGACAAACTTATAGGATTGCCCTGGTATGCTTAAGCTAAAAACATCCGGTTCGGTATCCACTGTCGAAATATTCTCCACTAAGACCGTTTCATTAACATCCCTAAAAAGCCAGCCTTGAGCATCTTCATCCGGCAGACCATTTACTGTCCTGGAGATCATGCCTCCCGCCTGGAGGCTCCAGTTTAAGCCCACATTGCTTGCCAGCTCAGCTACTTTCACTCCGGAATTATGATAACTTAAACTTACGCTTTGCGCCAATGGCCCTTGCTGAATGGCACCAATGGGTATGCCTGGTGACGAAACACCTGTAAAGTAATTAGTAGGAATATCACCATATTTACCCAGTGATGCAGCCTCTGCTGAAGGCATAGTCACATCTCCGATTTGATGATTAACGGGTTGGGACCAAAGCGAGCCATTAAAAATGGTCACCAGAAAGATCGCTATTATATATTTAGTCATGGTATTATTGTTTAATGAAGGGCTGAGTCGTTAAGTAGGGGTCATTCACTCTAATCAGATAAATGCCGGGCATCCAACTGGTAACTTCGATTTGTTGAACCTGATTTTGTGGGAGAATGGTAGAAAAAATGGTCTCCCCCAGGATATTTTGGACAGTCAACTCATAGGAGGCTTCACTCTTACCTTGGTACTGTATATTTAGTATATCCGTTCCCGGATTAGGAAAAATGGTAAGTATGGGATGATCTATATTTTCAAGAGCATTATCGATAACCGCCTGGTTTCTAAATTCCGTCAAACCATTAGCTTTATTGTTCCCCTTACATTTCGTCGCTAAAAGTGAATTTCTCGTGGTTTGTAGAACTTCATGCATCCGGGCTTTTTGCCCTTTCGTAAACATATACAAAAGACTATCTTCGGTATTGTCCATAAAGTTCATATACATTTCTAATCCACTATCCGTACAGGTACTGAAGTGAGCCTGCCCATTAGTGATATGCCCATTATTGGGAGCATTATGAATCGGAGTGTCAGCAATACCATCATCCATACAATAGCCATCGCCCCAAATATCTCTTAGCCCCAGATAGTTCCCCATCAGATGGGTGAGGGTTTTCCCTTCGTGATAGGGAGGAGGCTGTGGGCCAAATAAATCGATATCGATTACGATACCATCCGTTTCCCATATACCACCCGGCATTTGGGAAAACCCACTATTGTCTGCAAGTTTACCTACCCATATATTGATATATTCTTGTGGCTTAAAGGCTTTGGCTCCTTTAGTTTTGTCATTCTTAATGGTTTGAAAATCCTTAAAATTAATACTGTCAGAGGGGCTAAAAAATATTTTGTCCAAACAAAATCTAATCTCTGTATCAACTGCCAATGCGTCAAATTTAGATACACCGTATTTAGCTTGTTTCTCATAGAATTCTGCCATGCTAAAATGCTTATTGAGCTGATCTACCTGCCATTGAATATCTGCTCTAGACGGCGCTTCCTTTCGCTTCGGGTAGACGATATGGAATACCAATGATAAAGTCGCTGGGAGTACCAATTCCTGGCCTGAGGTTTCCACAGAGTCAAGTTTCTCCACCTGCTTCTGGTATTTTTGGGTTTGTGTTTTTCTCCAGTATTGCGCATAGGACAAAGAGGGAAGAACACATAGTATTAAGACGATGAGGCATCTACTTCTCATGCTATCAGATGTTTTAGTTGGAAAATGGTAATACGCTATCTGCGTTTACTGAATTCAATTACTGTTTTTCCAGTTGTTGAATCCGTTTTTCCAGTGCAATAATGTGTAAGGTTAATTCCTCTACTTTTTCCAGCAGTTTGGTATTCATTTCTGCTAGGTTAACGCCCTCTTTTCCCACTTCTTCAGCGGAAGGAATATTAGGAAGGTGACCATTCTTTTCAATGTAGGCCTCCACCTCTTTTAGCGGCATTATTGGATAAGAGGGTAAGAAAACGTAATCCGGCCAGGCATAATTCAAAGTGGCTTTGTACTCTTTAGCTAAAACAGTCCCATTAACCGTGAGTGCTTCGGTGGGGTTAGTTATGCCAATGCCCACATTACCGGAATTATAGTAAATAGCGCTTCCATTTTGGGTCCACAGGCTAGATCCGCTTGCTGCTAAAGTAGTAACGTTACGTGTATTACTGTTGGCGGAGATATTTCCTGCGGCATCTTTGGCCCTTACGTAAAAACTATAGGTGGTAGACGCACTCAAGCCCGTTACAGAATAGGAGGTAGAAGTGGTACTAGCCAGGTAGGAACCATTTCTGTAAATATCGTATCCGGTGACCCCAACATTATCAGAAGAAGCCGTCCAGCTTAGTTGGGTACTATTTGCTGTAGTTGTGCTACTTACTAAATTCGTTGGAGCACTTGGAGCCGTGTTGTCTGGCGCTGCCAGTGTAGTTACCTGACGGGTATTACTATTGGCAGAAACATTACCAGCCCCATCTTTGGCTCTTACAAAAAAACTATAAGTCGTTGATGGGCTAAGGCCCGTCACAGAATAGAAGGTAGAAGTAGTGCTACCCAGATAAGAACCATTTCTATAAATATCATATCCAGTTACGGCTACATTATCCGAAGCGGCCGTCCAACTTAATTGGGTACTATTAGAAGTCGTAGAGCTACTTAAAAGGTTAGTTGGAGCCGTGGGAGAAATCGCGTCTCCGCCGCCACCAGAGGTTGTCAAAGACAAATCATCTATGGCCATATCATTTCGATACACATAACCTGAACTACTTGTCGTACCTTTAAATCTTAGTTTTACCGTTTGTCCCGCGTAACTATCTAAGCTAATGCCAGATGCGGTTTGCCATACATCCCCTTTGTTTCCAGTTTCGGACCAGACGCTGGTCCAATTTACATCATCCGTAGTCGCCTCTAAGCTAAGAGTTCCCATTACACTGGTGGAATACATGTGATACTTGAAACCAAATGAGGCAGAAGAAGCACCTGTCAAATCAAAGCAAGGACCTTCTAAAAAATAATCAGTGGAAGCCGTAGTCGGACTGGAGGTTTCTAAATAAGTATAGTAGGTGCCTACGGCCGCTCCACTTGAAGGCCCGGTACCTGAGGAAGTAGTCGTTCCGGAATGCCTTCGCCAGCCGGTACTTGTACTTGGATTATTTTGTGGTGACCAAGGTAAACTAGATTCAAAACCTTCATTATACGGAAAACTACTTATCGTATTATTGCAGGCAAGTGATCCCCCTCCGCCATTGCCGCCGCCGCCAGGAGGTGGAAAAGAAGTAATTACATTATTTAAGGTAGCTCCCGTTTCATATAAGGCCACATCTACGATAAGAGCACTTGTAGAAGGTACCGTAGAGGTGTATATGGCTGTTCCATTTTTCTTGTAGTAAACGGTGCTACCAATTCGCTCCACTCTTACCACATCTCCCGTAGAAAAAGAATTATGAATTAGTCGTTGGGTACCACTTTCATAAATCTCAACTCTTGGTGAGGAACTTGCATGATAATTCAGATAAAAATTATAGTGAATCGTATTCCAACTCGCATTAGCATTACTTGAAGAAAAACCAATCATTCGGGCAGTGGTAGTCTCGGCAACTACGGTTTCTACATATCCATCTTGTCCAGCGGGTAATACATTAGTAGAAGCTGCTCCCGCATTTCCCCAAACTCTATTTGAGGCCGTTTTGGTTAGAGAATTCCCGTTTACGCTTACACCTACGGCATCCGTCCAGACGACATCATAGGTTTGAGAAAAAGAAGTGGAATAAAGGCAAACCACGAATAATGATAAAAAGAGGAGTTTGTTTTGCATGTTATCAAGAGTTAAGTAGTGACCAATGTGATTAACAATATTTCTCTAGCCGCTGCATGATCAGAGCGAAAACTTTCGTATTAAATCAGATGAGGCTGGCTTATCCACCTCAAAATATCTATCCTGTCCAGTCATTATCCCTGAATTAGTGATTAAAGTATTATCCTAAGGGCATAAGAATCTAGCCCGAAAGGCGAACAATTGCTTTCGTCATAGTTTTTGAAATTTAGCGTATTAAATAACAGTCTATTTTATGGACAAACTATAAACAAGCACTAGGCTACATAGGTAGTGGAGTCCGCCGATAGATATATTCTACTGGGCAGTAATCTACGCCAAAGAATTAGTTCTGATTAACAAGGTAGATGAAGTAACTTGATTACAGAGTTACAGGTATTATTTTTTTGTTACAGGTGGCTGATTTTCAATACATCAGAGAAGATGTAGCTGGAAGGTTTTGCCAGGGGTCTATCTGTTAAAACTTCAGCAGATCAGCATTTCTAGAAGTTCAGGGACACTTTATGCAGATGAATATATTTACTTTTTATTTATCAATCAAGTTATGAGTATGTTTTTTTTTAAAATCTTTCCTCCTAGAGAATCGAAGTCTTGAAACGGTGTTGTTTACATAAAAAACACTCCCACAAAACCCTCGTTTTATAAAACACCCTATTCACTGGCAATAAAGTAGCTTTCTCACCAAAATACCCTCCCAAAAAACCATCCAATTAATCAAAGCCTCCTTATCTTCAGGCAACACCCATTTTTGAACCATTCCAATAAACAACCATGCGCCTCTTCGACCAACTACCCTACCCCGCCGATACCCGCCTCCTCATGATCCACGCCGACGATGCCGGACTGGCGCACGGTGAAAATCGCGCCACCAAAGAAGTACTCCAAAATGGCCTGGCTAATTCCTACAGTATCATGGTGCCCTGCCCCTGGTTCGGGGAGATGGCGAATTTTGCGAAAGCACATCCGGAATACGATTACGGCATCCACCTGACGCTGACCTGCGAGTGGCATCAGTACCGCTTCGGGCCCCTCTCGTCAGCCGCTGAGGTACCCGGCCTGGTCGATAAATATGGCCATTTCTATAAAAAGCGACACCAGTTGGTGGCCAAGGCCACCGCAGCGGAAGTAGAAAAAGAACTACGCGCCCAGATCGACTACGCCCTGGATTACGGTCTGCAGCCCAGCCACCTGGATTCCCACATGTTCAGCCTCGGTGCCGATCCGGCCTTTTTGGAGGTATACCGAAAGCTGGGCCGCAACTACCAGCTCCCCATCTGCCTAAATGGACAGCTGCTGGAAATGGTGGGGCAGGATCTCAGCTGTCTGCAAGCGGAAGACCCCCTACTCGATCAGGTCTTCATGGGCGATTGGGAGCTCTTCCAGACCGGTACCATGGCCGATTATTACTTCGAAGTGCTGGATCAACTTAAGCCAGGATTAAGTATTCTGTTTATCCACCCGGCCTACGACAATGCCGAAATGCGGGCCGTCTGCATCGACCATCCCAATTTCGGGGCCGAGTGGCGACAGATCGACCTGGATACCTTTACTAGCACCGCCTTTCGCGAAAAGCTTGCGGCCAGTGATATCCAATTGATTAATTGGCGGGAGATCAGAGAAGCTATGTATGGGGAAGAGCAATAGGCGAAAGCTGGTAGTGGAAGCTGGAGCTTCCACTAGAACTTATACCTGAACTTGCGCTTGCATTTGAACTTTTAGACTTATGATGCCTGAGCCATGCTTGTGCTTTTCTGCCTAAGCAGAGTTGATTGGTGTTGAGCCATGTCCTATTCAAATGTGCCGTTAGGCACAAAACGTGGGTAGATTTGAATGCTTATTATCTTAAAACGGTGCCGTTAGGTACCGAACGTGGTCTTCGGTATTAATTACGTTCCGTACCTACCTGAGGCAGGCAGGCCTAAAGGCACGGCGGACTTTCACTAAGCTCTTTTTCTACCCATGTTGCGTACCTAAAGGCACGCATTCCCCAACTAATTATAGAGTCCCCCCCCTACCATGGCTAAACAATACCTTTAGCGTACAAACGCAAACACAAGTGCAATAGGTAGCATTCTGTACTTGCGTTTGAACTTGCACTTGCATTTAAACTTTCACTTTCCCCTACCCCATCACTTTCTTTAAGCCTTTATTAAATATTTCCATCTCCTTGATGGTACCGGTGCTGATGCGGCACCAATCCAGAAAGGGCGGAAAGGGGCGACCCACACTCACCCCTTCGGCCAACATAGCTTTTTGTACCTCGGTAATCGGACGACCGCTCTTGAAGAAGATAAAATTGGTGTGGGACTTGATATAGGGTAGTCCCAATTCATCCAATTGTTGGTAGATCATGTCCTTGGCCTCTTCGTTTTTGGCCAGGCTGTAATCGTAAAATTCCTGCTCATCCAGCGCGGTGGAGGCGGCGTGTAGGGCCAGCACATTGGTATAGGCCACCCGATTGCGGATTAATCGTTGGGCCACATCCGGACGCGCCACCAGGTAACCAATGCGCATACCAGCCAGGCCGTACACCTTGGAGAAGGTCTTGGAGACAATGACGTTATGGCCTTCCTTAACCAGCCGGGTCATCGAAGGATAGTCCGCTTCGGTAATGAAATCGAAGTAAGCCTCATCGGCGAAAACCATCGCCCGCCCGGAAACCGATTTACAGAAGTTCAGGTATTCATCAGCGGGCAGTAGAGTCCCCGTTGGGTTATTCGGGTTACAGACGAAGACTAAAGTGGTTTCATTAGTGATGCGCTGCTCCATGGCCGCCAGATCGTGCTGCATATCTTCGCGTACGGGCACCTCGTGGATGTGCGCGCCGAATTGCTCGGCGTATTTGTACAGGGCCTTAAAAGTCGGTGCGGCGGTGATCACCTCTCCCCCATCCATGCCAAAGGTCAGGCCACATACTTTCAAGCCCTCCGTCGAGCCACCGGTGATCACGATGTGGTCGCGGCTCAGCCCTTCTTTTTCTGCAATTTTATCGAGTAGACCGTCGCGGCTGGCACTGGGATAGCGGCAGGCCACATCAAAGGCCTCCTGCACCGCCTGGCGCACCTTTTGCGAAGGTCCGTAGGGATTTTCATTGGCACTCAGGCGAATCGGCTCCCCATCAATAATGGGCCGCTCCGGAAACCAGTTCGTACCCGTACTTTTTGCCTGTAAAGGCGTCAGACCGCCCAATAAGGTAGCTGCCGAGACCAAACCAGCCCGGCTTAACCATTGTCTTCTGTCGATTTTCATAGGTGTGTGATTTTAAGGTTATGCCGAGGAGCACGCCTACGGCGAAGTATCAATCAAGGTTAAAGGAGAAAGTATCAAGGTTAAAGTATTTGACTTAAACATCCAAACCTGCAAAGTCAAATAGACTTGCGAGGTTTTACTTTATTCATTACAAGGTAATCATTCTTTCCTTCTGTACCAAAAAGGCATTATCCGCGAAATTCAACAAGCCAACAATTCGCCAATTCAACAATTAATACAGGTACTTGTCCGAAAATTGCGGATTTCAGTAGAAAATACTGGTCGGACAAGGACAGATACTTGTATATTGTAGGCATAAACATAAGATATAAAGACTATGGCTAGAAAAAGATATAAACTCACCGGCTTTGCTCGTTTTTTCATCGTTATGCTGTTCCTGGCACCTATTGCCTACTTTACCGCCATTTATATAAATGAGGGAGAAGATGCCGTACGCAGCATTTTTGAAGGAGACGGTAAACAAGAAAAAACGGAAGTCGTCACGACTAATACCAGCAGTAATAGCAAACAGGAACTGGAAAAAGAAAACCAGCTCTTGATGGATTCTATTCAGGTGCTGAACCGGAAATACCACGAGCTACGCCGCGAATACCGACTGCTCGAGCAGGAATCGGGCAACTAATAGCCCCGCAGAAATGCTTTTTTTTCAAAAATTCGTAAATTGGTTGATTGCCTTAGCCTATTTGCTGATTTTTGATGAGAACAACTACTGCACTTAAAACTTATTTTCTACTCTTTCTGGCTATCTTCCCCGGGAGCTGCGATCGTCCTCCAGAGGAAAGTAAAGCGGAAATCCGGCGTCCCGCCGAAATACCGGGCTCAGCCGGGCGTGAGCAGTGGATCGACCGTATGCACCGCCGACCACCGGGCCTCGACTGGCGACAAATCGAATATCAGAACCAGCAGCGACTCAGCCCCCCTGGCATACAACCCAGAAACACCTGTGGTATTCAGCATTTTGCGCAGGACCAGCTAGTGGGCCGATGGATAGAGCGGGGTAGCCGCAACCAGGCGGGCAGCGTTCTGGATATCAACTACCGGGCGGAGCAGGATCAGATCTGGGTAATCTCCGCCGGGGGAAGTCTGTGGCGCCGTAGCCGACAAAAAAACGACTGGACCCTCATCAACCAAAAAGTGCAATTAAATCGGGGCTTCCTCGAATTCAGCCCCCACCACAACCACGATCGAATACTCGCCTTTGTGCATAACTGGCTGCATTATTCCGACGATGAGGGCCAAAGCTGGCGACCCGCCAACAAAAAAGCAGTGACGAGCGATTACCCAGGCTATTTTGGTCATCCCGTGCGCAGCCAGGGCCAGACGGGAGTGATTGCCTATCTGTCCAAACCCTCCTTTTGGAGTAATCTGCAAATCCTATATTCCCGAGACGACGGAGAAAGTCTACAAAGCCTGACGCTTTTGGAGGATCACGACCTCAACAATTTCGACCTGGTGGCCGTACCCGACAGCGATGACATTTGGTTGCTACAACGCTCCCAGGAGAAAAACTTGCAGATATACCGCCTTGACTTTGTGCGCCAGCAATTACAATTATTGAATCCAGATAGTCGCTTTGCCGCGGGCGATGCGCCCCTGGAAGCTACTTTTGGCCGAAAGGCGGATAAACCGGCTCTGTATACCTATATCGAAGAAGAAGCCACCGAAACAACGACTTATCACTACAGTAGTAATCAGGGGCAACACTGGACGCTACTGTCAGAACTACCCATTACTCCCTGGCCGCATACCCTACATATCAATACCGACCAGCCAGACCTGCATTATCTCGGAGGGGTGGAGGCCTACCAAAGTACCAACGGTGGTAAAAGCTGGGACCTCATCAATTATTGGTGGGAATACTACGAAGATATTGAGCAGTATCTGCACGCGGACATGATGCATATCCGGAATTTCACCAGCGCTGATGGTCAGGACTTTACCCTCATTAGCAATCACGGCGGGCTTAATCTTTCTTATGATGATTTTGAAAGCATGGAAAACCTGGGTCTGGATGCCCTGAACGTAAGTCAGTACTACAGTGTGCGCAGCCACCCCGACGATCCTCGCCTGATTTACGCCGGCTCCCAGGATCAGGGGCTACAGGCGAGTCTGGATGAGCAGCCCGACTCCCTGCTCCATTTTGATCAGCTGATTGGCGGCGATTACGGGCACCTGAGTTTCTCGGCGGATGGTCATTCCCTTTGGGCCGTTTATCCGGGCGGCTGGGTCGTTTTCATTGAGGATGTCTATACCGGACAGGTAACCGCGAGCTTTGATTTGGAATCGCCGGATGAGACCGTCTGGTTGCCGCCCTTACACGCGGGGGGCTCCCTTACGGAAAAAAACGCTTACCTGGCCGGTGGTCATCCCGACGGCGAAGCGGGTTCTTATCTGATTGAATTGCGCTATCAGGATGGAGAAATATCCGCAAGCAGCCAATCGCCCGACTTTTTAGCGGAAGCAATCGACGGTACCCTATCGGCCATTGAAATTGCACCCGGCGATTCTAGCTATCAGTACCTGGCCACCACCAACGGCCGCTTCTTCTACTCCCGCGATGGCGGTCAGCACTGGCAGCAGAGTTTGGAGTTTATACCCACCGGTAATTATTTGTACGGTCAGGCCATTCAGGCTTCCGCCAAAAATCCGCAGGAAGTCTACCTGGCTGGAAGTGGTTACGCGAATCCCGCCGTTTTTTACAGCAATGACGGTGGCCGTACCTTCGTCGATAAAAGTGCGGGCCTTCCCCCTACTCTGGTTTACGATCTCCATCTTGATCCAGCGGAGCATTGGCTATTTGCCGCCACGGAGGCAGGACCCTTTGTACTTGACCTCAGTCGGGATCAATGGCACTATCTGGGCAATGCCTGCACGCCCCAACAGACCTACTGGTCGGTCGAGTACCTCGCCGATCAGAATCGGGTGCGCTTTGGCACCTACGGACGGGGAATTTGGGATTTTGAGTTCCGCAGCAATCCGAGTACGGCCAATACGAATGCCTTAAAAAAAGCATCAGCAATGGCTTTATTCCCGAATCCTACTACCGATTTAATCTGGATAGATCACGTTGAGCCAGGGCCTTTTCAATTACGTAATGCCCGGGGGCAGGTCGTTAAAAGTGGACAGCTTCGAGCGGAAAGGACGCAAATTTCTCTGGGCAACTTACCGCCCGGAATGTACTATCTCCAACTCAGCCGGCCTGGGGCGGTGATCCAAAGAATTGTTAAGCATTAAGACCTGCTTACTGAACTTGCTGCAGCTTACGCAAATCAAGGCCGGTAAAAATATCCCTCAGAACTTGATCTTGCTCCAGGTCACCTCCTTCAATATTAATGATAAATCGGTCTTCGAGAATGACCGATAATTGTCCGTCTTTGGTACGGGAATCGTATTTTTCGAAGGCTTTATGGCCGTCAATTTTAGTGGTGCGTTCGTAGCCCGTATCGGTCTCCCGGTCTACCTCGACCATCGACCAGGCCGCAAAACCGGTGACAATCCCCGCAAAACCAGCGCCGTCTACGATATTGATATCTACTTTCGTATCTCCCTTTCCGTATTTCGCCTTGGCAACACTGTATTTTAGGCCAGCCATACCCGTTTTTTCACCCTCCAGGCTCGTTCGATCCAGACCGGCCAGGCGCTCGGGTAATAGAGCTTTTAATTCGCGGAAGTCTACAGCTTCTACCTCCTGCCCGTCGTTGAGATCCCGCAGGGCATTAGAGATGACATTCGAAATATCTTCCGGACTGTTGACCGCTACTTCGTCACCATTTCCATCGGTAATCGTTCCTTCGACGTTGACCGAATTATCGGAAGCGTTCTCTGGCTGATCACCAGAACAAGCAACCATCAGAATGGAAAAAAGCAACAAAATGAAATTGGAAAAGGAAATAGTTTTCATAGATTTTGGTTTAATACAAGAAGCAGAAGTAATATGCACTACTTCTGCTCCTTCAACAAGTATAATAGACAAACGCCCTTTTTTATTCGTTATTATCCGATTTTTTCTCCGGACGCATTTGCGGGAAAAACAGTACCTCCTGAATAGAAGACTGATTCGTCAGCAACATCGTCAGGCGATCAATACCGATCCCCAATCCGGAGGTGGGCGGCATCCCGTATTCCAGGGCACGCAGAAAATCTTCGTCCAGTACCATGGCTTCATCATCCCCGCGAGCCGCCAGTTTCAGTTGTTCTTCGAAGCGTTCGCGCTGATCAATCGGATCATTGAGCTCGGTATAGGCATTGGCAATCTCTTTGCCGTTGACAAATAACTCAAAACGCTCTACCAATCCATCTTTAGAACGGTGTTTCTTGGCCAGTGGCGTCATCTCAATCGGATAATCCGTGATGTAGGTTGGCTGAATTAGGTGATCTTCTACCTTTTCGCCAAAGATCTCATCAATGAGTTTACCCCGGCCCATGGATTCATCGATCTCAATGTGCAGGTCTTTACAAACCTTGCGCAGGGCTTCTTCGTCCATCTCTGAGATATCGATGCCCGTATATTCTTTGATGGAATCGTACATGGATAAGCGACGGTACGGCCCCTTAAAATCAATGGTATATTCTCCTACCGCTACCTTCGTATCGCCCTCATTAACGGCTTGGGTGATGTATTCCAGACACTGCTCCACCATCTCCATCATCCAATCATAATCTTTGTAGGCCACGTAAATCTCCATCGAGGTGAACTCGGGGTTATGGGTCCGGTCCATTCCTTCGTTACGAAACATCTTCCCAATCTCGTAGACCCCATCGTAGCCCCCCACGATCAGGCGCTTCAGGTATAGCTCATTGGCAATACGCATATAAAGCGGCATGTCGAGGGTATTGTGGTGAGTCGCAAAAGGGCGGGCCGCAGCACCTCCGTGGATAGGCTGTAGGATGGGCGTCTCTACTTCCAGCCAGCCCTGATCGTCAAAATAGCGGCGCATAGCGGAGATAACCCGGCTACGGGTCAGAAAAATCTGGCGTACTTCCGGATTTACCGTAAGGTCGACATAACGCTGGCGGTAGCGCAGTTCCGGATCGTTAAAAGCATCGTAGGTTTCGGTTTCTCCCGTCTCCTCGTTGACCTTGGTTTTCACGACCGGCAGTGGACGTAAAGACTTGCCTAAAACGGTTAGCTCCTGGACGTGTACCGTGGTTTCGCCCATTCTGGTCTTAAAGACAAAACCTTTGACGCCAATAAAATCGCCAATATCCAGTAGCTTTTTGAATACCTTATTATATAGATCTTTATTTTCGTCCGGACAGATTTCATCGCGGGCCACGTAAATCTGAATTCTGCCGGCACTATCCTGCAACTCGGCAAAGGAGGCTTTACCCATCACGCGTTTCATCATCAGGCGTCCGGCCAGGTAGACCTCTTTGAGTTTGGGGTCTTCTTCATTTTCTTCAAAAGCTGCTTTGACCTCTTTACTGTGGGCATTCACCGGGAAGGCGGATGCCGGGAAGGGATCGAAGCCCAATTCTTTGATTTTTTCCAAATTCTCTCGGCGGACGATTTCCTGTTCGCTTAGTTGCATAGTTGGGTATTTATTTAATATTCTTCGGTAGAACTTTTCCTTCAAACAAAAAGTTCTCAATGAGCGGGCAAAAATACCACTTTCTCAACTATTTTTGTTAACCCTTGTTCAAGAACTTCAGTTAGCGCGCATAAAAAAAGATGGTACGGAGCTTATGCTAAAGATTGCTTTTTCGCCTATTTACAAATATCAACTTCCCGACGGTCATCGCTTCCCGATGATTAAGTACGAATTGATCCCCGAACAGCTTCTCTACGAAGGGACGGTAAGCGAAGCGAACTTCTTTCATCCCGAGCCGCTGTCGGAAGCGACCATTCTACTCACCCACCACCCCGATTACTGGAAAAAACTACAAAGCCAAAGCCTCAGTCGTAAAGAAGAACGCGCCATTGGCTTTCCGATGCGGCCCGACCTGGTACGACGCGGACGCCACATCGCGCGTGGCACCCTCGATTGTGCGCATTATGCCCAGCGCTACGGTGTCGCCATGAATGTAGCCGGCGGTACCCACCACGCCTACCCCGCCCACGGCGAGGGCTTTTGTGTGTTTAACGACATCGCCATCGCCGCCAACCACCTCTTGGAACACGAAGGGCTGAAGCGTATCCTGATCGTCGATCTAGATGTACACCAGGGCAATGGTAATGCCTATATTTTTCAGAATGATCCCCGGGTCTTCACCTTTAGCATGCACGGGGCTAAAAACTATCCCCTGCGTAAGGAAGCTTCTGACCTGGATATCGGTTTGCCCGACAAAACGCAGGGCAAGGCCTATCTCAACATCCTGCGCGAGACCTTGCCGCGTTTACTCGATCAGGTGCAACCCGAACTGGTCTTCTACCTGTCGGGGGTTGACGTCCTGGAAACCGATAAGCTCGGACGATTAAGCCTGAGTATCGAAGCCTGTAAACAGCGGGATCGAATGGTCTTAGAACTTTGTAAACGCCATCGGGTACCCTTAGCCATCAGTATGGGAGGCGGGTATTCCGAACGCATTGCCCACATTGTAGAGGCACACGCAAATACCTTCCGAATGGCACAGGATTTGTTTTTTTAGCCTAGAAAAGATTTACTTTGATGCTGTATCTGTGAGGAGGGAACCCTCTGGCTGGCAGGGATACCCAAAATAAAAAAGTCACACTTGATGTGTGACCCTTTCAATTATAATCCCATGAACATATCCAAAATTAATTCTCAATTTTATTTTATTTTAATACGTACAAATTTTGATATTACAATTAGCTACGTATCTTTACGCCACAATCATAACAGATCATAATCTCGACACTACTTATATAATCCCATGAATGTGAACGACCGGGTGGCTTTTAAGCCACCTTTTTTTATTTTTACATGGAAAAAGATGTCGCCCCGCCCGAGGGCGGAGCGATTATCGTTATAATCCCATGAACATATTTTCAACTGTTGAGCAACCCTTTGGTCGCTGATATCTTGCTGCACTATTTCCTTCTCACATTACAAATATGCACTCAATTGCCCCCCCTGACAAGTACATTTTTAACTCATTGTGAAAATTAAAAGGATTAAAAAAAACATAATACACTGCAATTCAAATGATTACAACGTATCGATGTGAAAATAAAATAAAAATGTGCCCGCTTTTCTAATCGAAAAACGGGCACATTTCATTTCAAATTAGCCTAATTTCTTATTCTTCCTCGGTCGCTGCGCTTTTAGCACTGGCTTCTTTGGCCTCCTGAGCCGCTTTCACTCTGGCTTTGGCTTCGCCGTATTCTTCTTTCAGCTCATCCCCCACTTCCTTAGCCCGGTCGCGTACCTCTTGAAAGGTTTCCCCTAGCTTATCTTCCATTACTTCGGCTATTGCCCTAGCCGTATCTACAACATCCACAAAGGCTTCGCCCAGCGTAGCCGCGGCGGCCGATAAGAAATTTTCTTGTTTAGCAGGCGTATCTTTTTGGGGCTTTGTTCCTTTATCCATCGCGGCGGCGGCTTTTTTCAACTCTTCCTTCTTGTCTTCGTAGGTCGCCTTGGTCGCTTTTTTAATATCCCTGGCAATTTTTTCCTCCGCTTCTTTTTTCGCCTCTGCCACGCGTTCTTGCTCTTTGCGCTCCGCTTCTTTCTTTTTGAGTGCTTCCAGCTTTTTCTCTAGTTCTGTTTTGGTATTGAGCATATCGTCCAATTTCTCTCTTTTCGAACGAATACGCTCTTCGATCATGACCAACTTGGCCTGGCGGATCTGCGCTTCTAACTGGCCATCGGTACGTTCAATTTTGCGACGTTGAAACTTCAAATCATCCTCGTCGCGCTGGATAGATCGTTCCATTTTATTGATGGCATTAAGCAGGCCATCGTAGCGCTTTTTCAAACGCTCCAGGGGCGAACGATCTTTGTTTGCCCCGGGACCAAAACGCTTTTCCTTAACCGTTTTAAAGGCTCCGTCCAGCCGCTCCCACACCTTCGAGCGATGTTCTTTGGTGAGCTTGGTATGCTTAAAGTTCCGTTGTAATTTCTTTAGTTCCTCAAAGATGGATTGCAGTCTTTTATCTTTATTGATTTTATCTTCGATTTCGGCTAAACGCTCCATAAAGAAATCCCGCTGCTCTTCCGATTTTTTCTTAAACTCCTCATCCATTTTTGAGCGCAGTTGCTTCATTTCCGAGAAGAGCGCATTGGTCATATCCCTCAGGGTATCGGCGTGCTCCTTAAAAAGGTTTCGATCTCTGAGCTGGGTTTGCACCTTACTCCAAAAGCCTTTGAGCTCTTCCCATACCCCCGCATCGAAAGCATTTAGTTTTTCAATGCGATCCCGTAGTTCTTCCAGCTCTGATTTGTAGGCCTGGTTCAGTTTTCCGGATAAGACAATAAAGTGCCACTCCGTTTGGGCGCGAACGATCAGGTCTTCTCTTTCGGCTTTGAGGCCTTCCGGCAAAAGGCGATCCGTAACGGTCAGCTGCTTTTGTTCTGATTCGTATCCTTCCGGAAAGGCCACCGCTTTATCATTACGCCATTCCTCCATCATCAGCTTGTAAAAGCCTTCGGTAACCATTTTTTCAGGAAAGGTGTAAATATTAACGGTGCTGCTCTCCGTCAGTAGTTCCAGTGCAATCAATACTTTTTCTTCTTGTGCGTTTGATCCCCAGACGACTAGTTTGGTCTTCATGATACTGCAAGTAATTTCGTTAAAACAATGAGGCCTTGGCCATCAAGGCCGGACCTATCCGGTACTGGTAGTAGCCCACGGTTTGATTGGCAGGCTGCCCAAATTTAGAAAAACTTCTGGTCTTTAATATACTTTCTCGCCGATCAACTGCTGTGCGTGCAGGTATTCTGCAATCTGTACCGTATTTGTAGCGGCACCTTTGCGCAAGTTATCCGCGACGATCCAGAGATTTAAGCCATTGGCAATCGATTCGTCCCGGCGAATACGCCCCACAAATACGGGGTCCTGGTCTTTTGCAAAGCGGGGCATCGGATAATGATTACCAGCCAGATCATCCTGCACCACCAACCCGTCGGCTTCTCGTAATATCTGCTTAACGGTTTCTATTTCAAAAGGTTGGTGAAACTCTACATTTACTGCCTCACTATGTCCGCCGTGCACGGGTACTCTTACCGCCGTCGCCGTAATATTGATTTCCGGTGCCGAAAGGATTTTACGGGTTTCGTGGACCAGCTTCATCTCTTCTTTGGTGTAATCATTGTCCAAAAACACATCGCAATGGGGCAGACAATTTTCAAAAATGGGATGGGGATAAGCCATCTCTCCCGGATCGGGTTTAAAACCCTTACTTTCCAGGTTATACTGCTTGACGGCTTTGACACCAGTGCCGGTAAAGGACTGGTAAGTAGAAATCACCAGGCGCTTGATTCCAAATGCCTTATGTAGTGGTGCCAGGGCCACCACCATTTGTATCGTCGAACAATTAGGATTGGCGATAATTTTATCTTCTGCACCTAATGAAGATGCATTAACCTCCGGTACGATCAACTTCTTATCAGCTTCCATGCGCCAGGCCGAAGAATTATCGACCACGGTCGTGCCCACTTCGGCAAACCTGGGTGCCCATTCCAGCGAGGTACTTCCACCCGCTGAGAATAAAGCCACGTCGGGTTTGCGATTGATGGCCTCCTGCATACCCATCACCTCATATTCTTTCCCTTTGAACCTTACTTTTTTTCCTACCGAGCGTTCGGATGCTACCGGCAGCAACTCACTTACCGGAAAGTCCCTTTCTTCCAATACTTTACACATTACGTTACCGACTAATCCGGTAACTCCAACTACTGCTACTTTCATTTTTTGCTGTTTTTTGAATAAACGAATGAGGTTTAAAGCAGAAAATTAAACCCCGCCAGTTCTTTTTTTGACTGATCTAAGGTAAGTTTGCAATGCGCAAATATAAGGGCAAAAATAAACACTTACCATACCTCAAGACCATGAAAAGCCTACTTTTTACGACAATCACCAGCCTTTTGACGCTAATTTCACTTTCCGCCCAACTCACCGACGATTTTTCCGGGCCGAATCTGAATAGCCAGGTAGATTGGCAGGGCGACACCAGTCTTTTTCGCATAAGTGAAGGCCAAATTCAAGTCTACCACCCCGATGCTTCCGGTAATAATACCGCCCAGCTCTACGCAGCGGCCCCCAGTAGTATGGAGGCCTTTACCACCTGGCGCTTTGCTTTTCAGCTCAATTTTAGCCCTTCTCCTGGCAACTTTGCCCGCGTATATCTGGCCGCCAGCTCCAGCCAGCTAAGTACCGCTAATGCCTATTACCTGCAAATCGGTGGTATTTCGGGCAGCGATGATGCCCTCGTACTTTATCGACAGGACAGCAACGGTGATCGTCAGGCCATACTAAGCGGACAGGTAGGGGCCGTGGCGAACGATCCCGCCAGCGCACAGCTGCAAATCACCCGTACTCCCGAGGGGCTCTGGACCCTGGAGACCGATTACAGCGGTGGTACCGCATTCCAAATGGAAGACGCCGCACTGGACGACACCTATAATCAGCTTTCCTATTTTGGCTTTTACTGCCGCTATACGGCTACCCGTAGTGAACGCTTTTTCTTTGATGATGTTTTTGTTAACCCTTTATATGTCGATACCTTCCCTCCGACACTGGACAGCGTCTTTGCCCTGGATCTCGAAACCCTCCAGCTGGTATTGAGCGAACCCCCCGGCCAGAATGCACTACAGCCCGAACGCTATTCTATTTCCGGCGGTATTGGTCAGCCCCTGGCCGTAAGCACCTTACCCGATCGGGACCATGCCGTTCAATTAAGGCTTAGTCAGGCCCTCCAAAACCTTCGGTCCTATACCGTACAGATCAATGGCATAGCGGATCGCAGGGGTAATACCGCCGAAATCCTGAATGGCCAATTTTCGGTACGCATTCCCCAAGCTCCGCAATCCGGAGATCTTTTACTGAGTGAGGTCTTATTCAATCCACAATCGGGGGGTGAAGACTTTATTGAAGTCTACAACGCTTCCCCAAAGCTCCTGGATTTAAACGGCCTGCTCATTAGAAACACCTTTAAGATAAGCGGCAAAACGGAAGAAGACATTAAGCAGGAAGTATTACTACTCCCTGGACAGTACCTGGCCATTACCGATGAGGTTGCCGATATTCGCGCTCGCTATCCCCTACCCGACACCGCCCGGTTCTTTGCCAATGATCTGCCTACGCTTGACGCCGACCAGGGAAATGTTAGTTTATTCCATAATAATCAGCTCTTGCAATCCTTTGACTACTCGGAGACCATGCATAACCCCTTACTGGATAATAACCGAGGGGTCTCCCTCGAACGACTGTCCTTTCTCCTGCCAGAAAATGATCCGGAGAATTGGGCTTCCGCCACGGCTGCTACCGGATTGGCCACCCCGGGTTACGCTAATTCACAGCGGGTTCGCCCCCAAATTGATGCCGGTAATATCTTCGAATTGGAGCGCAAAACTTTCTCGCCGGATGGCGATGGCTTTGAAGATCTGCTGCTACTCCATTACCAAACGGAAAACCCTGGGTATCTGGCCAATATACAGGTCTTTGATGCGCAGGGCCGCCCCGTAAAACACCTCAGCCGCAACGAATCCCTGGCCAGCCGCGGACTGATCACCTGGGATGGTACTAATCAGGAAGGAAGAAAAGCCAGAACGGGGATTTACGTACTCTGGATTGAATTATTTACGCCCAGAGGAGATAAAAAAGTCAAAAAATTGACTTGCATACTGGCCAGCAGGCATTAGAGAGCAGCCAACTTCATAATATAATCGAAATCTTCTTATATTCATTGCCACAAAAAACAACGCGATGAATAGCAAGCTCACTTTTTCTACGCTTTTAATAAGTGTACTCCTTCTTACCTTTGGCTGCCAGTCTCCGTCAGCCAGGATTAGTCCCCAAAAAAATGATCGCATCGCCTTTATCGGTGGTAACTTATGCTCACGGATGATCAACTATGGCCATTTGGAGACGGCTATTCAGGCCTCTTACCCTCAGGACTCCTTACTTATCCGCAATATGTGCGACGGAGGGGATCGGCCTGGTTTTCGGCCACATTCCGGCCGGGATTCTGCCTGGGTTTTCCCGGATGCCAGTGCTTTTCAGGACGAATATGCCCAGCCATCGGGCAGCATAGGGCACTTTCGTTATCCCGACGAATGGCTCGACAGCCTGGATATCGACATCATCCTCGCTTTCTTTGGCTACAGCGAATCTTTTGAAGGAGCTGAGGGCCTCGATAACTTCAAGGCCGAGCTGAGCGCCTTCGTGGAGCATACGCTTGCGCAAAAATACAACGACCAAAATGCCCCAGACTTAGCTCTTGTATCCCCCATTGCTTTTGAAGACCTCTCCGAGCAATACGACCTGCCAGACGGCACGACCGAAAACGAGCATCTCGCGATGTATACCCAGGCGATACGGGAAGTAGCCGAGACCTACGAATTACCCTTTGTTAACGTTTTTGAGGCCAGCCAGGACTGGTATCAACAATCCGAGGATCCTCTCACCATCGATGGTTTTCAGCTAAATAACGAGGGCAATGTCCAGTTAGCAAACTACCTGTCCCGTCGCCTTTTTGATAAAAATCCGTCGGGCAAAGTTGATCTCGCCAGGGTAAATGCCGCGGTTCAGGATAAAAACTGGTTCTGGCACCACGACTATAAGATACCCAACGGCGTACACGTGTACGGCCGGCGCTACAATCCTTTTGGTCCCGACAACTATCCGGCGGAGCTGCAGAAAATTCGCGAGATGACGGATATCCGCGATCGCAATATCTGGGCCAGTCTACAGGGAACTACACTACCCCTGGACAGCCTCGATGCCCAAACCAATCCGCTACCTCCCGTGGCTACCAACTACGAAACCAGAGAAGGCAGTGAGCCTCCCCGTTATCTCTATGGCCAGGAAGCCCTGGATCACATTGAAGTACCCGAGGGCTACCAAATCGAACTTTTTGCCTCCGAGCGGGAGTTTCCGGACCTGGCGAATCCCGTACAGCTTTCTTTTGATAATCAGGGCCGGCTCTGGGTAGCCACCATGCCCACTTATCCGCATTACCGCCCGGGCGATCCTAAACCCAACGATAAATTGATCATCCTGGAAGATACCGACGGAGATGGCAAAGCCGACAAACAGACCACTTTTGCCGAGGGGCTACACCTTCCCGTAGGCTTTGAATTTGCTCCCGAAGGCGTATACGTCTCACAGGGTACGAATCTAAAATTAATTAAAGATACCGACGGAGATGACCGGGCCGACGAGATCGAGATCATTCTGAGTGGTTTTGACGATCACGATACCCACCACGTAATCAGTGCTTTTTGTGCCGATCCCTCCGGAGCCATTCTCATGGGCGAAGGTGTCTTTTTACATACTAATGTAGAGACCCCCTACGGCACCGTACGGGCGACCAATGGTGGCTTCTACCGCTACAGTCCTCAGCGCAAGCGACTGGAACGACACGCCCAGCTTTCCATTCCCAATCCCTGGGGCATTGCCTTTGACGCCTGGGGGCAGCACTTCTTTGCCGAAACCTCCGGTCCGGATGTGCGATGGATGATGCCGGGTAGCATTAAATCGCGTTACGGAGTAGCTACCCATAAATCCTACAGTATTATCGAGCAGGCCCAGCGCGTTCGCCCCACTTCCGGTCTGGAGTTCGTCTCCAGCCGCCATTTCCCCGAGGAGGTACAGGGAGATATGCTGATCAATAATACCATCGGCTTTTTGGGTACTAAACAGCACCAAATGATCGAAGACGGCACGGGCTACTCCACCAAACACCGCCTAGACTTAACTCAAGGGGACGATCCCAACTTCCGCCCCGTGGATATGGAATTTGCTCCCGATGGCTCTTTATACCTGGTCGATTGGCACAATGTATTGATTGGGCACATGCAACATAATGCCCGAGACCCTCTGCGTGATCACGTACACGGAAGAATTTATCGAATTACGTACCCCAGCCGTCCGCTGGTAGAGCCCGCCGAGGTCGCCGGAGCCAGTATCGAGACTTTATTAGACAACCTCAAGTTACCCGAATACCGCACGCGCTACCGCACGCGACGAGAACTTCGAGGACGGGATCAGGCGCCGGTCTTAACCGCTTTGGAAAATTGGTGGAAAAACCTGGACGATTCCACTCCGGAATACGAACGTTGGCTACTCGAAGGATTATGGGTAAGCTGGGGCATGAATCAGGTCAATCAGGAGCTGCTAGAGGCAGTACTCCGGGCAGAAGACCATCGGGTGCGCGCCGGAGGCGTACGTGTGCTGCGCTATATGCATCACCAGGTCGACAATGCAGAAGAACTGTTTCAGGCCGCTGCACTCGACCCACACGGCCGCGTACGCCTGGAAGCCATTGTTGCCTCCTCCTGGCTGAAGCCGGAGCAGGGACTGGCCATTTTGGCGGAAGCCGGAAAACTCCCCCTCGACAATTGGATGATCCACGCCTACCGCACTGCCGAAGCCCATCTCAATAATGAAGCCGTACAACCCGCCCCGAAAACCGAAGCACCCACCTACCTGAACAAGGAGGAAGTAGCCCTTTACGAAAAGGGAGCTAAGATTTTCGAAAGAGAAGGCTACTGTGGCACCTGTCACCAACAAGACGGGCAGGGATTGGAAACCGTAGGGTATCCGCCACTTGCTGGCTCGGAGTGGGTAATGATCGATACTGATCGATTGATAAAGTTAACCCTAAAAGGCCTTTATGGCCCCATCACGGTAAAGGGTAAACAATACGATCCGAAAGTCCCCATGACCGCCTACGAAGGCTTAATGAACGACGAAGAGGTGGCTGCGGTATTAACCTACGTACGTAACAGTTGGGGTAATGAGGGTACCGTAATTACCCCGGAGCAAGTCCGGAAAGTCCGAGCCGCTGTCAAAGATAAAGAAGGGTACTACGAACCGCGAGAACTTGAGCTTCAATAAGTACTAAAATGGATTATTTTCGAAAACGCCTGGCTAGCTTTGGCTACGCTTTTAAAGGAATAGCCACGCTATTTCGCACCCAGGCCAATGCGCAAATCCATCTGCTCGCCATCATCGCGGTCGTGGTCCTGGCCTACGCATGCTCCTGTAGTCCGACGGAATGGGCCATTTTGACCCTAACCATGGGTAGTGTCCTGGTAGCGGAGTCTTTCAATACTGCGCTGGAGTTTTTAACGGACCTGGTTTCTCCGGATTACCACGAACTGGCCGGAAAAGCCAAGGATGTGGCCGCCGCTGGCGTTTTATTTACGGCCATCGTTGCCGTGGCCGTAGCTATTTTTATATTTTTACCGAAAATCATTCTAATCATTCAATGAATCAATCTAAGGAGCTTCGCTTTAGTTGTAAACATTTCAGGGAATTGAATATTGAGGAATTGTACGCCAGTATGCAGTTGCGACAGGAAGTCTTTGTCGTAGAGCAGGATTGCCCCTACCTCGATGCCGATGGTAAGGACCAGCGGAGTTGGCACCTCTTAGCCTGGCAGGGGCAAGAACTCGTAGCTTACACCCGACTGGTGCCCAGGGGCGTTTCTTATCCCGATTATGTATCCATCGGTCGGGTCGTCACCCATAAATCCGTTAGGGGGACCGGGCTAGGCAAAGCTCTGATGCGGGAATCTATCAATCAAATGCAGCACTTATTCCCGGATGAGCCCGTTAAGATGTCAGCACAATGCTATCTGATTAACTTCTACGAATCTTTTGGCTTCAAAACCAAGGGAGCAGAATACCTGGAAGATGGGATTCCACACATCGCGATGATCAAGGGGTGAAGCATTATTCAAAATAAAAACTAATATATCGTGTCAAAGAAATCCTTATTATTACTCGCCGCTTTAATTACCGTGCATCTTGCTTTTGCTCAGGGCACCCAATTGTTACGCCAGCCCGATATCAGTACTGATCATATTGTTTTCACCTACGGCGCTGACCTGTGGATCGCTAATAAAGATGGAAATAACCTCAAGCGATTGACCAGTACACCCGCGGTGGAAAGCAATCCTCACTTTTCTCCCGATGGCCAGTGGATTGCCTTTTCTTCTAATCGTTCCGGAAGCGCTTCTGTTTATGTAGTGGCCAAAGAGGGCGGCATGCCCAAAAGACTGACCTGGCACCCCTCCGGCGCCAATGTGCGGGGTTGGACACGCGACGGAAAGCACATCCTTTATGCCTCTACCCGAGAGACCGCACCGGTACCCCACAATAAATTATGGACCGTACCGGTCGGAGGTGGACCTTCCACCCAATTATCGGAACAATGGGGCTACGATGGTTCTTTTGCGCCAAATGGCCAGAAAATAGCCCTCGACAGGATGAGCCGATGGGACACCGAATGGCGGGCCTATCGCGGAGGACAAAATACGCCACTCATCATTCTCGATCTGGAGGATCAAAGCGAAGTACTTCTGCCAAATGAAAAAACGACCGACATCCAACCTACCTGGATCGGAGACGAAATTTATTTCTTGTCCGACCGCGACTGGACCATGAATGTCTGGGCCTATAATCCCCAGGATGGGGGTCTGCGTCAGGTCACTGCATTCGAAGACGTAGATGTAAAGCATTTAAACTTCCACGACGAAGCCTTGGTCATCGAACAAAATGGCTATCTACACCTCCTCGATCCACAAACGGGTGAAACCAGACCGGTCAATATTGATATTCAGGCCGACTTCCCGTGGGCAGCCACCGCCTGGGAAGATGTCAGTAGTCGTGCTACCTCCGTCTCTCTCTCCCCTACCGGAAAGCGGGTATTGATGGAAGCCCGTGGAGATATTTTTACCGTTCCGGTAGAATACGGAGACCCAAGGAACCTTACCCGGAGCTCTGATGCCGCCGATCGACGCCCGATCTGGTCACCTAAAGGAGATAAAATCGCCTGGGTCTCTGATCTGGGGGATGGTGGCTATGCCATATACCTCAGTGGTCAGGACGGCTTTGAGGAACCCCAAAAAATAAATATTGGTGTCTCTAAATTGATTTGGTCACCTGCCTGGTCACCCGATGGAAAATATCTTGCCTTTGCAGATGACGACGTCAGAATACGAGTCCTTGATCTTGAAACCGAGACCATAAAGACTATCGATACCGGTGGCAACAACCTCGATCGGTCCCGGACTGGCTTAAGTTGGGCACCAGACAGCAAAAAATTGGCTTACGTAAAAAGCGGGACCAATAATTTCCGCAGAATCTGGATATGGGATGCCGAAAAAGACCTTAGCCAGGCGCTGACAGATCCTTTTGCAGATGCTTTTGCACCCGCCTGGGACCAAGATAAAAAACACTTCTATTTCCTGGCCAGCACCGACTTGGCATTAGCCTCAGGCTGGGCAAATACCAGCTCCATTCAAGCAGATCCATCTTATGCCGCTTACGTGGTTGTCTTGCAGGAAGATCAGGACTCGCCCTTTATACCCCGTAGTGACGAAGAGAAAGAGACCGAAGAAGAAGAGGAGCAAGAAAAAGAGCAGGAGGAAGAAGATTCAGAAGAAAGTGAGGATCAGGAAGCAACAACAGCAAATGGGTTACAAATCGATTTTGAAGATATCGGCCGCCGTACCGTTGCACTGGATATGCCAAGTGGTAATTACCGCTCAACTGCTAGTGGCCCGGCGGGTTCAGTCTTTTTTGCCCAGCGCAAGCCAGGCTCACCGGGCCTCACGCTTCAGAAATTCACCTTAAAAGAACGCAAACCGACCGAATACCTGTCCGGGGTTCGTCAATTCAGCATCTCTGCCGATGGCAAAAAGCTGCTGGCTCAGATCGGACCGGGTTGGCAAGTCAGTAATACGGCGGGAAAATCCGGAAAAGGCGGGAAGAAATTTCAGGTCAAGTTGGAGATGAAACTCGATCGAATGGCGGAATGGGCACAAATGTTTGAAGAAGCCTGGCGCTATGAGCGCGATTATTTCTATGATCCCAATCTACACGGTCGCGATTGGCAAAAGGTCTACGATAAATACGCCCCTATGGTCCCTTACATTCGCCATCGGGCTGATCTTACTTATCTGCTTGACCAGGTTAACGGTGAATTATCCGTTGGACACAGCTTTGTGTTTGGCGGAGATTATCCCGATACGAAAGATAGTCCAGTGGGATTACTGGGTGCCGATTTCAGTGCCGCGGGGGATTACTGGAGAATTGATCGCATTTTCACCACCGAAAGTTGGAATCCTAACCTATCCAGTCCACTGGATCGACCAGGACTTAAGCTTGAGGAAGGAAATTATCTGGTAGGGATAAATGGTCAGGAACTCAACAATCAGGAAAATCTTTTTCAGGCACTCGACGGTACGCTTGGCAAACAAACTACTCTGCATCTCAATGATCGCCCCGAATTTGAGGGGGCCTGGACGGAAGTGGTCGAACCCATCCGCAGCGAGAATGCCTTACGACAGCGCGCCTGGGTAGAAGATAATCGACGCAGAGTCGATGAGCTTTCAAATGGCAAACTCGCCTACGTTTGGGTACCCAATACCGGTGGCCCTGGCTTTGTCTCCTTTAATCGCTATTTCTTTGCCCAGCAGGATAAGCAGGGAGCAGTAATTGATGAACGCTTCAACGGTGGCGGATTACTCGATGATTATATGGTCGACCTGATGACCCGCTCCATCCGGGCGGGCCTGACTAATGAAGTCCCTGACGGACGCCCCTTCCGCTTACCCGCAGGTATTCTGGGACCTAAAGTATTATTGATCAATGAACGAGCCGGTTCGGGAGGAGATTTCTTCCCCTGGGTCTTTCGGCAGCAAAATGCAGGGCCGCTAATTGGTGCAACAACCTGGGGCGGCCTGGTCAAATCGTCAGTGCACTATCCTCTGGTAGACGGCGGCGCATTGACGGCTCCGGATAATGCCGTTTTTGACCCCATCAATAATGAATTCGTAGCTGAGAATGAGGGGGTAGCTCCGGATATTGCCGTAAGGCAGACCGCACGGGCACTGACGCAAGGGAATGATCCACAGCTGGAACGTGCCGTGGAAGAAGCCCTACGGCTACTGGAAGAACAGGGTAATCAGGAGGTGACCGTTCCGCCCTTTAATACACCGGCTAAAAAGAATTAAATCCGATATCAGTCAATTCGGGCCGTACAGATTCTTCATAACTTGTACGGTCCGTCAAAGTCAAGATGGATTGAAAGATACTTATTTACATAAAGGATTGCGCAGTAAACTAATCGCAGGCTTACGCAAAAAAGGCATCGAGGACGAGCGCATCCTGAAAGCCATGGAGGGACTGCCCCGCCATTTCTTTCTGGATAATGCTTTCGCCGAAAAGGCCTATTTGGATAAGGCCCTGCCAATTGGCAAGGAGCAGACGATCTCCCAACCTTATACCGTAGCGTTTATGACCGAAGCTCTGCGGGTAGAAAAACGACAAAGAGTGCTGGAAATCGGAACCGGCTCTGGCTATCAGGCCGCCATATTAAGTATGCTGGGTGCCCGGGTCTTCACCATCGAGCGGCAGGCTGCCCTGTACCGGCGCACCAGCGAATTATTAAAAAAGCTGGGCTTCCCACAAATCCGCTGCTACCTGCGCGATGGCTACAAGGGGCTCCCAGAAATGGCGCCCTTCGATCGAATCATCGTCACGGCGGGTGCTCCGAAAGTCCCATCCGCCTTACTCGAGCAGTTAAAAATCGGGGGATTAATGATTATCCCCGTAGGCAAAAAATCCCAGCAGATGTACCGCATTACCCGTACGGCGGAAGAGGAGTGGGAAAAAGAAAAACTGGGGCGTTTTCGTTTTGTACCCTTTGTTGAGGGAATTAATCCGGATGAAGACATTTAGTTAATCCTGCGCCCACCGGCCCGGCGAGAGTCCACTATTGTTTTATTTACCTTTTTTAGGTCTACCAAAAGACTAGCATAGGCACTATTGCCCTGCACCCGGTAAAGCTTATCCTCGTAGGTAATGGTTCCTGTCCTTCTTTTCCATTCCCGGGCGCGTAATACGTAACGCCCCCCTACCTGATCACTGGCTCCGAAAACTAAAAAGCGGCGGTCGCTATCAGCTTCAAAACTGACTGCTACCTCGTCGCGATTCGGACTGAACAAGGCGATGCCCGGGGTACCTTCTTTGATCACTACTTGCTCCACTTTTTGGCCGTTAATAATTTTAATTTCTCCGGACTCAATGGTCGAAGCACTACCGCCTACCCGGCGGGTCATAACGATGTCATCGGAGAGATAAAATTGAATTTGTCGAAGATCATCTTCCGTCCAGCGGTTCTGCCGCACCATATTTTCCGTAAGGGGCGATAAGCGCGGGCTACAAGAACTCAGGGTCAAAAAACCCAGAAAAAGCAGGTAAAAAATTTTTCTCATCAGTGTTTTTCTTAACAATTTAAGGCAAACTGGCTTTCGCCAAAAGGCCTTTCAGAAAACTTTAACCGCATTTAACAAGGTTTAACGCTTGGACTGAAAAAAGCGCTTGAGTAGTTCCGCCGCTTCTTCTTCCAGGACACCTGCGGCTACCTGGGTACGGGGGTGCAACAACTCCTTGCCAAAGCGCATAAACCCCCGCTTCTCGTCACTAGCGCCGTACACCAGGCGACCAATTTGTGCCCAGGCCAGGGCTCCGGCACACATCACGCAAGGCTCCAGGGTCACGTACAGCGTACATTCGTTCAGGTACTTACTGTCGAAATAATTAGCGGCAGCGGTGAGGGCGATAATCTCTGCATGCGCTGTCACATCCCTCAATTGCTCCGTAAAATTATGCCCCCGGGCAATGATCTGCTGCTCCGCTACCACAATGGCCCCTACGGGAATCTCCCCCCGTTCGAATGCCTGCTCGGCCTCCTGCATGGCTTTGCGCATAAAAAAAGTATCATCGTAAGCTTCCAGCATGGCTTTTGTTTTTTTCACCGACCAAAATAAAATAATTCAAAAAAAACTTGGCGTTGTACCTCATTTATTATTTACCTTTGCGCATGGAAAGAATAAAAACAGATACAGCCAAATTTACCGGCGAGGCGCTTACCTACGATGATGTACTCCTGCTGCCCGCCTATTCTGAGGTTCTTCCACGCGAAGTGGATATTTCTTCACAACTTACCCGAGAGCTAAGACTGAATACGCCCGTTGCTTCCGCCGCTATGGATACGGTGACCGAAGCCAAACTTGCCATTGCCATGGC
>DATFKA010000101.1:0-103107 GCA_035268885.1 Saprospiraceae bacterium | reverse complement strand
TAACTAACTATAAAACAGACTTTTACTAAAATTATATACAGATGAAAACAAACCTCATTACTATCGGCGACGAAATACTAATCGGTCAGATTATTGACACCAATTCCGCCTGGATGGCTACCGAACTCAACCAAATGGGTGCCGAGGTGGAAGAAATTCTAAGTATTCCCGATGATTTAAGGGCCATCAAAAAAGCACTATCCCGAGGCTTTGCACAAGCAGACCTGCTACTAATGACCGGAGGACTGGGACCAACAAAAGATGATATTACCAAAAAAGCTATTGCGGAGTATTTTGGAGTAAACCTGACTTTCCATCAGCCTACCTACGAGCGTATTCAAAAACTCTTTGAGCGCTGGGGTAGGTCTACTACCGAAGCGCACCGGCAGCAATGCTTCATGCCAGAGAATGCGGAATTACTATACAACAAAATGGGTACGGCACCGGGGATGCTTTTCGAAAAAGGCCACAAAATCCTGGTATCCATGCCTGGCGTTCCTTATGAGATGCAGTACATCATGGAAAAACACGTTCTACCCCGTATCAAAAAGCAAAACAATAACTCTTTTGCGATTGCTCATCGTACTATCCTGACCGTCGGTGAAGGAGAGTCCAGAATAGCCTCCCGGATTGAAGCGATAGAAGACGAGCTCCCGGAAAATATAAAATTAGCTTATCTGCCGGGCCTCGGCAGAGTCCGGCTGCGCCTCAGTGCCCGGGGAAAAAATCCCGACTTGTTAGCCACTGCGCTAAATGAACAAGTCAGCCGAATCCAGGCCACCATACCCGAATTAATTTTTGGCTACGAAAAGACCAGCCTGGAGGAGGCCATTGGCGCACTACTAATGAAACACGAAAAAACAATAAGCACCGCTGAGAGTTGTACAGGTGGATATTTGGCCCATATCATTACTTCTGTACCTGGTTCTTCCCGCTATTTCCAGGGAAGTGTAGTCGCTTACGCAAACGAAGTAAAACAACGGGAGCTTCAGGTAAAAGCAAAAACGCTGGAAGAACAAGGGGCCGTAAGTGAGCCCACCGTTCGGGAAATGGTCAAAGGGGCATTGGAGAAGTTTCAAACTGATTTGGCCGTAGCCATTTCCGGTATTGCCGGCCCCGATGGTGGAACACCGGAAAAACCCGTGGGTACCATCTGGATAGCCGTAGGAGATCGCGAAAACACCGAGACGCTACTACTCAATGCGGGTAAAGATCGGGTCAAGAATATTCAATATACGGCCGTTTATGCCCTCGATCAGGTACGTAAGTTTGTACAGAAACACTATGAAACCGACTCTTAGAAAGGCAGGAAAAGGACAGGTTTAATATCGGAATACCTTTACAGTTGGTATTTGTATACTGCTAGTTTTTACCTTAATTTTGTTGTGCCTAAAAATCCCCAGGCCATTTTTAAACCAAATTTAACCAAACAAATAAGAAGCCTATGGCAAAGTTCGAACTAATCATGCCCAAAATGGGGGAGAGTATTATCGAAGCTACGATACTCAACTGGGTGAAAAAAGAAGGAGATAATGTAGAGGTAGATGACACCATTGTTGAAATCGCAACCGATAAAGTGGATTCTGAAGTCCCCTCTCCCGTCAGCGGCACTATTACCAAGGTCTTTTTTAATGAAAATGATACCGTCAAGATCGGTGAAGTCATTGCCCACATTGCTACCGAAGGAGACGAGGATGATGGCGCTTCCGGTGATGCCGTTCAGGATAATGAAGAGCGTCAGGCTAAAGAGCCCACCAAAAAAGACGCTCCCGTCAGTACACCCGCAACCAAAGAGCCTGCCACGGCGACTGAGAAACAACGAGCGCAGCCCGCTGCCCAAATGAGTATCGGCGACAGTGATCGCTTTTATTCTCCGCTGGTGAAAAATATTGCACAAGAGGAAAATATCCCCATGGCAGAGCTGGATCAGATTACTGGCAGTGGTGCCAAAGGCAGAGTCACAAAAAAGGACATTCTTGCCTATATTGAAAATCGGGATCAAGCGCCCGTTTCCAAACAAGCTACCCCGCAAAAAACAGCCCCAACAACTACAGGCCAGACCCAAACCGTAAGTACCAGCACGAATGGACAGGTGGAGATCATCGAAATGGATCGCATGCGCAAGCTCATCGCAGATCATATGGTGCGGTCCAAGCAGACCTCTGCCCACGTTACTTCCTTCGTCGAAGTGGATGTCACTGATATTGTAAATTGGCGCAACAAAATCAAAAAAGACTTCCAGCAGCGCTATCATCAGAAAATCACTTATACCCCCATATTTATGGAGGCGGTTGCCAAAGCGATCCGTGATTTTCCCCTAATCAATATCTCCGTTGATGAAAATAAAATCATCAAAAAGAAAAATATCAATATAGGTATGGCTACCGCACTGCCTTCCGGAAACCTCATCGTCCCCGTTATTAAAAACGCCGATCAGCTCAATCTGCTGGGACTAACCCAGAAGGTTAACGAATTAGCGAATCGAGCCAGAAACAATAAATTAGAACCTGCTGACATACAAGAGGGTACTTTTACCCTAACTAATGTGGGTACTTTTGGTAATGTAATGGGTACCCCAATCATTAATCAGCCGCAGGTGGCCATCATGGCGGTCGGTGCCATTCAAAAGAAACCGGCCGTAGTGGAAACAGAATACGGAGATCTCATTGCTGTCCGGCATAAGATGTTTATTTCCCTTTCTTATGATCATCGGGTAGTAGATGGATTCCTGGGGGGATCTTTTCTTCGCAGGGTAGGTGATTACCTGGAGCATTTTGATACAGAGCAATCTTTCTAAAAATTAATTTGCTTTCGGGTCTTAGGGCCCGAAAGCTTCGACAATGGGAGCCGATATTCGGTGCGCTTCCAGCTCTGAAAGATCACTGTAGAAAACATTGAAGTCCACGTTTCCTTCGATGCCGTTCAAACGACCGTGATCACCGTATTGCCAAAAGTTCCAGCTGCGTCCGTCAACCAAATAAGGTGTTTTGGTATTATAACGGGCAATCCAGAGTGGATAATCTGTAAAGTAGCCGTACAGGTAATCATTATAAAATTTTTGGTTGGTATAAATAATGGGTTTAACGCCCGTGCGTAATTCTACCCAATACAACCAGGCGTACATTTCCTTAAGTAGGGTCACCTTGGAAGCTTTATCCAATACTTCGACATCGAGTACAGGAGCCAAATCACCAGAACGCAGGTCTACTTGCTGCAAAAAGTTTTCGGCTTGTGCTTTCCCATCGTAATCTGGCCGAAAAAAATGATAGGCACCTCGAAATAGCCCTACCCGGCGAATTTCCTCCCAATTATTCTGAAAAAGGGTGTCTTGCCAGGTAATACCTTCGGAAGCTTTAACGTAGACAAAGTCAATATGTGTAGTGGCTACACTGTCCCAGACAATACGTTTTTGATGATGGGAGACGTCGATTCCGTGCACCGCATAGTACATCAGGGGCCGAGTGACCTTGTTACAGCCCAGGGCGCCCAAAAGAAAAATGATGATAATGGACAGAATCTGTTTCATGGGACAAAATTTGAGCTTCGGTTTTTTGCTTTCGCAAAAAAATAATCCTACTTAGCTCATCATTCATTCAACGTTTTGAATAGCATTTGTAGACTGAATAAGTACAACCATTTTGGGTATAAACCCACAATGACAAATGATATTTCTAATGCTTCTTAAAGATGCACAAAAATTAATTGCGCTAAAAGGTTTAGCGCGCATTTTAATGTTTTTATAACGACAGTTGATTATAAATACCTTCGGTTGGTAAAGGAAAGCACCAAATTAAGGAAAATATACTGGGTGTGCGAGGGTGTATTTTACCGAATTGATCTGAAAATGAAAAAACCATGATATTACGTCAGTCTTTCTTACAAAGTATTGCCCAGACCAGTGACATTCCCCTAATGATCGAAGTGGAAAAAGCCCGTGGCGTCTATCTTTACGATCCTGAAGGTAAGGCTTATCTCGATCTGATTGCCGGTATATCCGTCAGCAGTCTTGGCCACTGCCACCCGGCTGTAGTCGAAGCGGTGCAGAAACAGAGCGCGCAGTATATGCATACCATGGTCTACGGAGAGTACCTGATGAAACCACAGATCCAATTAGCAGATTTACTTTGCGAACAACTCCCGCCCAGCCTCAACAGTGTCTATTTTGTCAACTCAGGAACCGAAGCAACCGAGGGGGCGATGAAACTTGCCAAGCGCTATACGGGTCGCCACGAAATTATCGCCTGCAAAAAGGCCTACCATGGTAGTACCCAGGGCTCAGCCAGCCTGATGTCACCTAAAGACTTCACCCGTGCTTACCATCCCCTACTACCTGGTATTAAACATATCGAGTTTAATTGTCCCTTTTGCCTAGCCGAGATTACAGAAAAAACCGCTTGCGTTATTGTAGAAACCGTACAGGCGGAATGGGGGGTACGCCCGCCAGCTGCCGATTACCTGAAGGCCCTCAAGAAACGCTGTGAAGAAGTTGGCGCCCTGCTTATTCTCGATGAAATTCAGGTGGGTTACGGGCGCACCGGTAGCCTTTTTGCCTTTGAGCAGTACGGAATCGTACCCGATATTATCCTGCTGGCAAAGGCCATGGGCGGCGGTATGCCCATCGGCGCTTTTGTGGCCGACCGAAAGCTCATGCACGTCCTCAGCTACGATCCCGTACTGGGACATATCACCACCTTCGGCGGGCATCCGGTCAACTGCGCGGCGGGCTTAGCTACCCTTCGTACGCTGATCGATGAGCCCATTATAAGTCAGGTAAAAGAGAAAGAGGCATTGTTCCACCAGCTATTACAACACCCAAAAATCCGTGAAATTAGAAGTGCAGGCCTACTGATGGCTGTCCAGTTGGAAAGCTTTGAGGAGGTGCGCACCGTGATCAAACACTGCCTGGAAAAAGGCGTGATTATTGACTGGTTCCTGTTCAACAGTGAGTCGCTACGAATTGCGCCGCCGCTCATTATCAGTGAAGAAGAGATTCGCCAGGCCTGTACCATTATTAACGAAGGTCTCGACCTGCTATAGTTCTTTGCGCAGACTGGCTTTTGGAATATTGAGTTGATCCCGGTATTTGGCAATGGTTCGGCGAGCTACTTTGTACCCTTTTTCTTTCAGAATACCCGATAGTTTCTGATCGGAAAGGGGTTTGCGCTTATTCTCTTTTTCAATGACTTCCGTCAAAATATCTTTTATCTCTAAAGTAGATACTTCCTCCCCGTCCGTATTCTGCATCCCTTCCGAGAAGAAACTTTTTAAAGACTTGGTTCCGTATTCTGTCTGTACAAACTTCGAATTGGCTACCCGGGATACGGTCGAAACATCCAGGCCGGTTATATCCGCAATATCCTGTAGAATCATTGGTCGCAGGCGGCGTTCGTCTCCCGTCATAAAATAATCGTACTGGTATTGCATGATCGCGTACATGGTTTTATACAAGGTCTCTTGCCGCTGGCGAATGGCATCAATGAACCAGCGTGCGGATTCTACTTTTTGCTTAACGAATTGTACCGCCTCTTTTTGTTTTTTTTGTAGTCTGGCACTACCCTTCTGTGCAGATAACAACTCCCGGAAATGATCACTAATGTGTAATTCCGGTGCATTGCGGCTATTCAGGCGTAAATGGAGTTCTCCGTCTTTAGTTTCTATAATAAAATCAGGTATGACGTACTGGTTGGTACGGGAGAGGTTTCCAGAAGAATAACCGCTGGCCGGTTTTGGGTTTAAAGTAAGGATGACATCCATCGCTTCCTTCAGCTCAGCTTCGGAGATATTGAGCTGGCGAACCAGTTTGTCAAAATGCTTTTTGGAAAAAGCATCAAAATAATCCCGCACAATAGTAATGGCATACTTAATGGCCTCGGGTTCTTCGTCTTCCCACTCGTCCCAGTTCTCTAGTTTTAACTGTAGCTGCAGCAATAAGCACTCCCGCAAATCACGCGCACCAATTCCCGGAGGATCAAAGCCTTGTACCAATTGAAGAATTTCCAGAATTTTCTCCTCCGTAGTAAAGATATTTTGAGAAAACATCAGATCATCTACGATAGAAGCAGGATCTCTACGCAGGTAACCATCCTCATCAATACTTCCAATCACCTGCATGGCAATTAACTGGTCTGATTCATGATCAAAATCAATCAGCCCCAATTGTCGTTCCAGGTGCTCATTTAAGCTTTGCTCTACGGCAATGGGAATGCTTTTATCCTCTTCATCCGGATTATAATTACGAGAAGATTGATAGGCGACGGGATCGTCTTCAATATACTCACTGAGGTAATCATCCAGTTCGTAAGTTTCTTCCTGGTTGTCCGTATTTTCTTCCCCGTTTTGGTCAAGCGTATCTGTTTTATCGGAAGCGGAGCCTTCTTCCAGTGCGGGATTGGCCTCTAATTCTTCCTGTACCCGCTGATCGAGCATTGCCGCAGGTATCTGCAGCAACTTCATCAACTGAATTTGTTGAGGCGACAGCTTTTGTATTTGGCTTTGCTTCTGTGCTAAACGGGTTCTCATTGGAAGAATATAGTAGGGACCTTTTTCGTCCGGTTCTTTATTATTTTTTTATTTTAAACGGAAGCACCAAAATAAGGTTGCAGCCGTTATAGCAAAAATCTTGCCGTTTTTCCAAGGTAGGGGTTTTTAAAGAAAATTGCTTGCTAAAAAACTAAAAATGAGTATAAAAGAACGCTTGTCCACTTTGCGCAAAGCCATGCAGTCCCGGTCTATAGATGCGTATATTATCCCAAGCAGCGATCCTCACCAAAGTGAATATGTGGCTGATCACTGGAAAGCACGCGAGTGGATCAGCGGCTTTACCGGCTCGGCCGGCCTCGCCATTATTACACCCGATCAGGCCGGCATCTGGACCGACTCTCGGTATTATATCCAGGCGGAAGCTGAACTAAAGGATACAGGATTTAAGGTGCACCCCCTGCACGAAAATGGCCTTATGCAATACCCACACTGGCTGCAAGCGCATTTACCCGAAAACAGCACATTAGGACTCGATGGGCATCTTTGGACAACTGCACAACTTAGGCACATCAAGCGAGCCCTTTTACCGAAAGGAATCACCCTGGAAACGGAGGTGGATTTAATCACGACCGCCTGGACTGATCGGCCCGACTTACCTCAGGATCCCGTATTCGAGCTACAACTCAGTTACGCGGGGGAAAGCAGAGTCGCCAAAATCAGAAAAATTCGATCCGCCTTAAAAGCTGAAGCTGCGCATTACTACCTGATCAATAAATTAGACGATATCGCCTGGCTACTCAACCTGCGAGGGTCCGACATTGCCTTTAATCCAGTCTTCCTGGCCTACCTCTGGCTGTCGCCCGATGACTGCCTTTTGTTTATCGATACACAAAAGATACCCGCCGATTTGAGAACAAGCCTCCGCCAAGAAGGTATTCACCTAAAACCTTATGGTACAATAGAGCATCATCTCCGGCAGCTCCCTTCGGATCATCAGACGGTGTATATAGAATCTTCTCTCAATACGGCTTTACGCAAAAGGATCAACCCAGAACATTGTCGGGAGGGCAAGGGCCTCATCCAGGCCGAAAAAGCCATAAAGAACGCTACTGAAATTGATCATTTACGAGGAGCAATGATCAAAGATGGTCTGGCCTTACTTCGGTTCTACCGTTGGCTGGAAGAGTTGATCCCCAGCGGCTACATCACGGAATACGATTGTGTAGAGCAATTAAAGCACTTCCGCAGTCAACAAGAAAGATATTTTGGCGAAAGCTTCTCCGCCATTGTCGGCTATCGGGCCAACGGTGCCATCGTACACTACCGACCCGATAAAAAACGTAGCGCAAATATTCAACCAGAAGGCCTGCTGCTCATTGATTCCGGCGGACAATACCTCGATGGCACCACCGATATCACCCGCACCATCAGTCTGGGGGCACCCACTCCGGCCGAGAAAGCAGCTTTCACGAAAGTACTCAAGGGCCACATCGCTCTGGCCAGTATCCACTTCCCAAAAGGCACGACCGGGGGGCAACTCGATGTACTGGCCAGAATGTACCTCTGGAAAAGTGGCCAAAACTACGGACACGGCACCGGACACGGTGTGGGTTTCTTTTTGAATGTGCACGAAGGTCCCCAAAGTATCTCCCCACTGGCCGCCACCCCACGTGGTCGCACGCCCATCTGGCCCGGTATGATCACTTCCAATGAACCCGGCTACTACGAAGCTGGCTCTTTTGGGATCCGCACCGAAAACCTGATCCTTTGTGTAGAATCGGAGCATAGCAGCCCTACTTCTCCATTTTTCACCTTCGAAACACTAAGCCTTTTTCCCATTGATCAGTCTTTAATCGACTTATCCTCATTAGAGAACGAAGAGATCAACTGGTTAAACAATTATCATCAGCAGGTGTATCAAAAGCTAAACCCGCACCTGAATGAGGCCGAAAGCCAGTGGCTGGCCCAAAAATGTCAGGTGATCGAATGGGAATAAAGCTATATTTGCAATTATGATTACGACAGAACAGCAAGATATCCGTAAACTGAGCCTGGTGGAACTGAGCGACTGGGTCGTCGGTATGGGCGAGAAAAAATTCCGGGCTAAGCAAGTACACGAATGGCTCTGGAAAAAAAGTGCCCGCACCTTTGATGAAATGACCAACCTATCAAAAGTTTTTCGCGAAAGACTGAAGGAAAACTTTGCCATCAGAAGTATTGAACTGGATAAGGTACAGCACAGCTCGGACGGCACCATCAAATCTCGTTTTCGTTTACACGACGGCCATTTGATCGAATCCGTCCTGATCCCCGTACCTGCAGATAACCGCTATACCGTCTGTGTCTCTTCTCAGGTGGGCTGCAGCCTGACCTGTAAATTCTGTGCAACGGGAAAAATGAAACGGCTTCGTAATCTGGATGCCGCTGAAATCTACGATCAGGTCGTACTGGTCAACGAGCAGGCACTGGAGCATTATGAGCATCCCATCACCAATATTGTATACATGGGAATGGGGGAACCCCTACTCGCTTACCGGGAAGTCATGGAAAGTATTCAGCATCTGACCCAAGCCTATGGCCTGGATATGTCGCCGCGACGCATTACCATCAGTACCGCGGGTATTGCCAAAATGATAAAAAGACTAGCCGACGATGCCAGTAAGGTCAATCTGGCGCTGTCCCTGCACGCTGCCGACGACGCCAAACGCGACCAGATTATGCCCATCAATGAGCAAAACAATCTGGACAAGCTCATGGAAGCCATGCAATATTATTATCAGCAGACCCGCAATCGCATCAGCTACGAGTATATCGCCTTTAATAATTTTAATGTAAGTCAGGACGACGCCAAAAATTTACTCCAACTCTGTCAGCAGTTTCCCGTGCGGGTCAATATTATCGAATATAACCCCATCGGTGGGGTCGATTTTATCAAAGCCAGTGATGATAACATCAATTCATTTTCCCAATTTCTAATTGATAATGGTGTTCGAACGACGGTACGACGGTCCCGGGGTAAGGATATTGATGCCGCTTGCGGACAATTGGCCAATAAGGACTAAACGCAGGCAAAAGGGGCAAAAAATGCGAATTTGCGATTTGAGCGCCTTTTGAAGACTCCCCGACCCCTGGATCAAAAAAGCAAAGAACGCGCCACCTGCGCGTTTTTTATTTTTCAAAAATTTCTTAAGAAAACTTTTCCACACAAAGACGTGAAAAAATGCCTATTATTGCAGAGTAAATTCCGCTTGTTTTTCTGGTCTTTGACCTGGTAAACGCGTAATTTTCGCCCGTGTTTTGACAAAAACGGAAGTTGATCTGGTCGAAACCACCCTCCCTAACCAGCACCCTTTTAGCAGTTTTTCGGTAACGCTATGTCGAACCTCCTTATTTTTTCAGTCAAAAGTAAATGGTTGGACCCCTTGATAAATTCAGTAAATACGTCGAATTAAAACAAACAAATAAACGCAGTACTTATGAAGGTTTTGAAATTTGGCGGCTCCTCCGTAGCCAAACCAGAACGCATCCGCAGAATAGGCGATATCCTAAAAAACTATTACTCCAGTGGCGAACGCTTCACCGTCGTCTTTTCGGCTTTCGGTGGCGTTACCGACATGCTCATCCGCATGAGTGAGCTGGCCGCAGCCGGCGATGTAGCCTACCAGGAAATATTCGAAACCTTCAGTAAGCGACACTTCGAAGCTATTCATGAGCTGCTGGAAGAACCCCGCCTTAGCCAGGCCATGCCCGAATTGGAAATGAACCACAATGTTCTAAAGAACCTTCTGTATGGTATATTTCTGGTAAGGGAAGCTTCGCCACGCACCATGGATTACGTGCTGAGTTTTGGCGAACGGAACTCCGCTTTTATTATCGCCCATTTCCTGCGGCAGCTCGCCATCAACGTCAGCTATCTGGATGCACGCAAGATTATTAAGACCGACAAAAACTTCGGTACCGCTACGGTAGACTTTGACCTTACTTATAAGAAAATTCTTAAATACTACAGCCAGAATCCGGAGATTCAAATCGTTACTGGCTTTATCGCTTCCGCAAAAGGCGGGTTAACCACTACCCTCGGACGTGGTGGATCTGACTATACGGCAGCCTTATTGGCGGCTGGCCTAAATGCCGAGATCATCGAAATCTGGACGGACGTAGACGGTGTTCTCACGGCCGATCCCCGGCGAGTAAAAAAAGCATTTACCATTCCTTCCATGACCTACGCCGAAGCCATGGAGATGTCGCACTTTGGTGCCAAGGTAATTTATCCGCCCACCCTACAGCCGGCATTAGCCAAAGGTATTCCGCTATACATCAAAAACACCTTTAATCCAGATTTTAGAGGTACACTCGTTTCTGCCACCTCAGACCCAAACGGCAAGGCAGTAAAAGGTATTTCTTCCATCAACCACATTGCCCTACTTACCCTTCAGGGTAGTGGTCTGTTCGGTGTACCAGGGGTAGCCGCTCGTCTTTTTGGAGCCCTCGCGAACGCCCACATTAATGTCATATTAATTACCCAGGGCTCTTCGGAGCACTCGATCAGCTTTGCCATCGAACCCAAGAAGGCAGCCAGAGCTAAAAGCGCGATTGACAAGGCCTTCGAATACGAGATGCAGTTGGGTATCGTCGAACCACTGAAAGTAGAACACAACTTATCAACCGTGGCCATTATTGGTGAGCGTATGCGTTATCAACCCGGTGTCGCCGGCCGGCTATTCCAGGCGCTGGGTAAAAACGGGATCAACATCATCGCCATTGCTCAGGGCTCTTCGGAATTAAATATTTCCGTAGTCATCAATAAGAGCGACGAAAACAAAGCCCTTAATGCGCTACACGAAGCCTTCTTCCTATCCGATACGACGGAGCTGCATTTATTCATGGTAGGGGTTGGCTTAATTGGAAGTACCTTACTGAAACAAATAAAAAAGCAGAATGAATTTCTAAAAAATGAGCGATCTTTAGAAATAAAAGTAATTGGATTAGCCAATAGTAAGAAAATGCTCTTTAAAGAGTCGGGTATTGACCTCAATAACTGGAAAAATGACTTATTAGCCTCCGAAGAAAGCATGAACTTCCATGATTTCACTCATCGTATGAAGGCGCTCAATTTATCCAATGCGATTTTTGTGGACAATACCGCAAACGAAGAAATCACCGATTACTATGAGAGTATACTGGACGCCAGCATCTCTATATCCACCCCTAATAAAATTGCCACCTCTTCTGCTTATTTAAAATACCAGCGACTCAAAACGATCGCGAAAAAAAGAGGTGTACAGTTTGCCTACGAGACAAACGTTGGTGCCGGTCTGCCCGTCATCTCAACCTTAAATGACCTCATCACCAGCGGGGATAAGATCTTAAGAATTGAGGGGGTCTTATCGGGTTCGCTTTCTTATATTTTTAACAACTTTGGCACCGGAAAGAAATTCAGTGAAATTGTAAAAGAAGCGAAAGCAAAGGGATTAACCGAACCTGATCCCAGGGAAGACCTCAACGGCCAGGACGTCAAACGTAAGCTGATTATTTTGGCCAGAGAAACGGGCATCAAACTCGAACCGGAAGAAGTAGAGATTGTCAACCCACTACCCGCTTCCTGCCAGACGGCTAAAACCGTTGAAGATTTTTTCGAAGCCCTGGAGCAGGAAGATGAGTACTTTGCCGAGCTGGTTCAAAAAGCAGAAGATAACAATAAGGTGTTGCGGATGTGTGCCACTTTAGACGGTAAGCAAGCCAGCGTTCAACTCAGTGAAGTAGGACCAGAACATCCCTTTTACACCCTCAACGGCAGCGACAATATGATTGCCTTTACTACCGATAGATACCTCGATCGACCGCTAGTCGTCAGAGGGCCTGGCGCTGGCGCGGAAGTTACCGCCGCCGGAGTATTTGCGGAGATCCTCCAAATCGGTAATTTTCTGATTTAATCATAGGTATTAAAAAGACCATAATAAACCATACGAATGAACGCAGAAATCAAGGTATTTGCTCCGGCTTCGGTCGCCAACGTAGCCGTTGGTTACGACATTATGGGATTCGCTCTCAAGGCCCCTGGTGATGAAATCATTGCCCGCTTCTCTAATAAGCCAGGATTAAGCATTACGAAGATCACCGGTGCGAATGGTAAGCTATCTTACGAATTACAAAAAAACACCGCGGGCTACGCTGCTTTAAAACTCCTGGAACACCTGGGAGAAAATAAGCGGGGCATCGAGCTGGAAATCCATAAAAAAATGCCCTTTGGCAGTGGCCTTGGCTCAAGTGCTGCCAGCGCCGTAGGTGGCGTAATGGCCGTCAATGAACTATTAGACCGCCCTTTGGAAAAGCGCGAACTCCTTCCCTTTGCTGTACTTGGTGAGCAAATTGCCGACGGCGCTTACCACGCCGACAACGTTGCTCCCTCCCTGTTTGGAGGTATTAGCCTGGTACGTAGTAACCAGGAACTGGACGTACACCGCCTCAATGTTCCACGTGGAACGTACGCTACCGTTGTGCACCCCGATATCAAAATACTGACCAAGGATGCCCGGGGTATTTTGTCCGATCAGGTTAGCTTACAGCAACACATTCGACAAAGTGGTAATCTTGCCGGATTCATAGTAGGACTTTACCAATCTGATTTCGACCTGATCAAACGGTCGCTGCAAGATCTCATTATCGAACCTCAACGCGCTAAACTCATCCCACATTTTCACGAAGTCAAAGCCGCCGTACTCCAAACGGGCGTACTGGGTTGTAGTATATCCGGCGCCGGCCCTTCCATTTTTGCGCTCAGCAATAGCTCTTTAATTGCCGAAAAGGCCGGAGAAGAAATGAAACGTATCTTTAGTGATCATGGTATAGGAAACCAGGTATACTCCTGCGAGATCAATCAGGAAGGTGCCCTGAGACTGTAAAAACAAGATATGCCTTATTTCAGCCGCATACCTTACTTAAAAGACTCAAAGTGATTTCACCCCCTAAATATTCTCCCTTCGCAACGACAAAATGCCCCCCTTCGAAGGCGGACTTATTCATTCTGAGCTTAGGCTGTTCACTAGAACCAATCACCCCTGCTTAGACAAGGGGACTACGGGAATGAAAAGTGTGATAACTGTTCTTTTGACCAAATGAATCCACTTAGTACCACTTAAAAAGAAAACATGCAACTCTATAGTACAAAAAACCAAGACTTACTGGCAGACCTAAAGAAAGCCGTATTACAGGGGCTACCCGAAGACAATGGGCTCTATATGCCCGTAGACATCCCCAGGCTCCCCTCCCCCTTTCTGGAGGACCTAAAAGACAAGAGCTTTCAGGAGATTGGCTTTACCATCTGCCAGCACCTTTTCGAAGGGTATATCCCAGACGAGAAATTACAGGAAATCATTCAAAACGCCATTAGTTTTCCCGCTCCGGTAGTCGATCTAAACCCTCAGCAGAAGATACTGGAGCTATTTCATGGTCCCTCTCTAGCCTTTAAAGACTTTGGTGCCCGCTTTATGGCACAACTCATGAGTCACTTTAATCAGGGTCAGGAAAAAGACCTCACCATCTTGGTGGCTACTTCCGGTGACACTGGTGGTGCCGTAGCCGCCGGGTTCCTGGGCACACCCGGCATTCGTGTCGTTATTCTTTACCCCTCCGGGAAAGTCAGCCCCCTACAAGAAAAACAACTCACTACCCTGGGGCAAAACATCACAGCCCTAGAAGTCGAGGGCACATTCGATGACTGCCAGGCGATGGTAAAGCAGGCTTTTCTGGATAAAGAACTCACGCAAAAATTACGACTCAGCTCGGCCAATTCTATTAATATTGCCCGCCTGATACCACAATCCTTTTACTACTTTGAAGCCTACAAACAACTGGAGCCAAAGGATCAGCCCGTCGTCTTTTGTGTACCCAGCGGAAACTTTGGTAACCTTACGGCAGGGCTTTTCGCCCAAAAAATGGGCTTACCTATCCATCACTTTATCGCCGCAACCAATGTTAATGACGTCGTACCAGCGTATTTAAAAAGTGGAAATTACCAGCCAAAGCCCTCGGTACGCACACTGTCAAACGCCATGGACGTTGGCAAGCCTTCCAACTTTGCGCGAATGCAAGACTTATTTAAGGGAAAAGCGGAAGGTTCCACGTGGAACAATCTTAAAGATAAGATTAGTGGCTACGCTTTTACCGATACAGAAACGGAAACAGCCGTAAGAGAAGTATTTGAGCAGTACCAGTACATCATTGACCCCCACGGTGCCGTCGGGTATCTAGCCTTAAATGCTTATCAAAAGGAACAGCCCAACACCCTGGGCGTAATCCTGGAGACTGCACACCCTTCTAAGTTTAAAGAAGAAGTGGACCGTATTCTTGAAATAGATACCCCGGTACCCGAGCGGCTGGCTATTCTGGCCGACCGAAGCAAACAAGCGCATACAATGCCTATGAACTATCCCGATTTCAAAGACTGGTTATTAGGATAAAAAACTCCTTGATTTTCAAGCAGAAGAGTATTATCTTATGTAATTTTGTGCCCTTAAATTAATAGAGAAACTCTGACTTACAGATTGGTCTAAAGTCAACAATCCAAAATTCAGCAATTCGAAACTATCGAAAATTATGGCCGCGGTCGATTATAAAAATGCTAAGCTTATTGCGGAAACCAGTAAGATCACCGAAGGGAAGGTCGCCTGGCAAAGCCCTTCTAACATCGCGATTGTTAAGTACTGGGGAAAACATGGCCTGCAACTCCCCAACAATCCCTCCTTTAGCTTTACACTGGAGCAGGCCGTTTCTAAAACCAGTATCAACTACCGTCCTAAAAAAGGTTCAGACCCGGGCGTCGAGCTGTCTTTTTCCTTTCATGGATCGCCGCAGCCCGCTTTTGCAGAAAAAATAAAAAAATACTTTATCGGACTGACCGAATACTTCCCCTTTATCAAGCAGTTTAGGTTTGAAATCAATTCGGAAAACTCCTTCCCCCATTCCGCGGGTATCGCTTCCTCCGCCTCCGGCATGAGCGTACTCGCGCTTTGTCTCTGCTCCATGGAGCATCAGTTGTTTGGAAGTCCGGAAGACGATGGCGTTTTTCGCCGCAAGTCTTCTTACATGGCCAGGCTGGGCTCTGGTTCGGCCTGTCGATCCATCTACCCTACTGCTGCGGTTTGGGGGGCTTCTTCAGAAATTGCAAATAGTAGTGACCTCTACGCCATTCCCTTCAAAGATGAAATCCACGAAAGCTTTCAAACGATCCAGGATACCATCCTGTTGATCAGTAAAAGCGAAAAGGCCGTATCTAGCAGAGCGGGGCACCAACTCATGGAAGAGAACATCTACGCACATAATCGTTATAAACAAGCTCAGGATAACCTAAGCCTCCTCCTACCCGCCCTAAAGAATGGAGATTGGGAGCAATTCGGTCGCATTACCGAAAGTGAGGCCATGACTTTACACGCTTTGATGATGACCTCTAACCCTCCTTATATTCTGATGCAACCCAATACCCTGGAGGCTATACAACGTATTATCAACTACCGAAAATCTGAAAAGATCCCCTTATACTACACACTGGACGCTGGCCCCAATATTCACCTCTTGTACCCATTAAATGAAAAAGAGAAAGTACAATCCTTCATTGAAGAACAGCTGGCACCACTCTGTACCGATCAAAAATATATTATTGATCAGGCTGGTGCCGGCCCTAAAGAATTGTAAAACATGCATCACTTTATTCGTAAGATAGGTCAATTAATCGCTTTAGTCTGTATCTTTACCATCAATGGCTGTAGCCAAAATATACCACCTAATAAACCCAGCACCCTAAATCCAGCATTTGATGATAAAATAACCAGCCTTTTGCGCTTTAATGTACCTTTAATTAGTGTAGAGGAATTGGCTAAACGACAGGATTCTGTACTTTTGCTCGACGCCAGAGAAAAAGAAGAATACAAGGTAAGTCACATTAAAGGTGCAAAATTTGTAGGCTATAAAAACTTCCGGGAAGAAGCGCTGGAAGATGTCCCCAAAGACCAGGAAATCGTCATCTACTGTAGTATAGGCTACCGTAGCGAAAAAATGGGTGAGCGCCTGGAGGAAATGGGTTATAAAAATGTAAGAAATCTATACGGCAGTATTTTTGAATGGGTTAACCAGGGAAAACCTGTCGTAGATCAAAATGGAAATAGCACCACCACCGTACATGGCTATAATAAAAATTGGAGCCAGTGGTTGGATGGATCAAAAGTAAAGAAGACCTGGTAAATACAGATGGCAAAGCAGTAAACCTAGGTTTAGCAATTGATTATCAATCAATTACAACGTATTACTGCCAAGCTTCTTTGTAAATAGCCCAGGCTTAATTTTTATATTGAGAAGTTGTTTGCTGATAACTTCAAAAAAGATCACAATTAAATTGAATTAGCGATGGATTTATTTCAGAAATTATTGGAGACAAAAAGCCCGCTAGGACAGTATGCTGACGACGCTCACGGTTACTACACGTTCCCGAAACTAGAAGGAGAACTAGGCGGTAGAATGAAATTCAAAGGCAAAGAGTGTATCGTTTGGAGTGTAAACAACTACCTCGGCCTCGGTAATCATCCGGAAGTACGCAAAGTAGATGAGGAAGCCGCCAGAGACTGGGGGCTTGCCTACCCGATGGGATCCCGTATGATGTCCGGCGAGACAGAATCCCATGAGCAACTGGAGCGTGAACTGGCTGAATTCGTACAAAAAGAATCAGCCATGTTGCTCAACTTCGGCTATCAGGGTATCATGTCCATTATTGATGCACTGGTAGATCGCCGTGATATTATCGTCTACGATAAAGATAATCACGCCTGTATCTACGATGGTATCCGTATGCACCTGGGTAAAAGACTCCCCTTTGAGCATAACGATTTTGAAAGCTTTCAAAAGCAAATCGCCAAAGCACAAAAGCTATCCGAAGAAACGGGTGGCGGTATACTCGTTATTACCGAAGGGGTATTCGGAATGCGCGGTGAGCAGGGTATTTTGAAGGAAATCGTTTCCACGAAAAAAGATTATGATTTCCGCCTGCTGGTAGACGACGCTCACGGTTTTGGTACCCTGGGCGAGACGGGTGCCGGTGCCGGAGAAGAGCAGGGCTGCCAGGACGAGATCGATCTGTACTTTAGTACTTTTGCAAAATCGATGGCCAGTATTGGAGCCTTTGTCGCAGGTGACACAGATATCATCATGCACCTTAAATATACGACGCGCTCACAGATTTTTGCCAAGTCACTCCCCATGCCATTTGTCATTGGTAACCTGAAGCGCCTGGACCTCCTGAGAAGTAATCCGGAGCACAAAGCCAAGCTATGGCGTAATGTGAATTTACTACAAAGTGGCCTGCGGGAAGCTGGATTTAACCTGGGAAATACCTCGAGCTGTGTAACGCCGGTATATCTGGATGGTAGTGTAAACGAAGCCGTAAACCTTATCCACGACATGCGTAGCAAATACAATATTTTCTGCTCCGCTGTAATCTATCCGGTCATCCCCAAAGGAATGATTCTGCTACGCTTAATTCCTTCTGCGGCGCATACTGAAGAAGATGTTACAGAGACGATTGCAGCTTTCCGGGCGATTGGTGACAAACTAAAAGCAGGAGAATACGAAACGAAATTTACTTCCGTAAGTGATATCGAAGCGGGCGCATAGCTAACCTTTCGAGTCCAAAAAAGTAAATAGAATAAAAAAATAGCAGACTGCAATCAGTCTGCTATTTTTTATTTATCCTAGTATTTAGAATAAACACTTACAAATTATTTTTTTAGACTACACTAAAATTATAATTCAACTGAACTAATAACAGCGGTTTTTTCAAAATGACAGCAATCAAAAATGCAAAAAATAAACCCATTATTTTTCCACAGCCGAAGGCTTGTCTTGCTTTATAAAAACTAACCAAAATAAAAGTATTACTATTATAATTGATAGTATGATTAGGTATAAAAAATATCGCTCTCCGAGAACCAAACCGAATGTATTGCCAAAAGCTTTAACCACATTATTCAAGCCAAGGAAGCAACTTAAGCCTACGATAAGTAAGGTCAGGACATTGGAGAGCCAACCGTTCGTAAATTGATGCCCAATGATTTTTTTATCATTGGCAATTAAAAAAAGAAAAATGGCGACCAGTGGCAGTAAAGCTCCGTTGATAGCCTGCGCCAAAATAATGGCGGGTATCGGCTTAACCTCTAATAAACCAAATACCAGGCCTACCAAAAGTATGGCTCCCCAAACCAATCGGAAATACTTACCCCTGGCCGACCAGGCTGATTCTCCCTGCCCTAATAAACTTTGCGCCGTTACCGCTGCCGCGAGCGGCGAGGTAATGGACGAACTCAAACCGGCTGAAAATAAACCCATTCCGAAAAATACCAATCCCCACTTCCCTACTCTATCCGATAAGGTAGCAGCCAGTGCAGAAAAACTGAAGTCGCCTTCTACCTGGGTGCCCGCTAGTAAAATAGCCACGGAGATTAGCCCTCCAATCAGAATGGCAATGATCAGTCCTATCCGCATTTCTTTGATAGATTGTCCTTTACTGATACCGGAGCCCAGAAATAAATTGTAAGGGACAATCGTCGTACCGATCAGGCCAATAATTAATAAACCACTGCCCTCCAGATAAGTAGGTAATACCGAAGCACTAATAATATCCGTCAGTGAATACGTGGAATAGGTCGCCACGTAAATAAACAGAATACCCATCAGTGCAACGACTACCCCCAGCAGACGAGCAATAATCTTGTAATTTCCAATCCATAAAAAACCAAAACAGACCAGGGCAATCAGCAAAGTACCAAGCTGCGGGGATATCGTTGTGAATAGGAGTAATCCGGAAATGGCACCCAAAATATTACCGGCTTGATAAGCGGCACAGCCAAAGGCAATCGCCAAGAATACGAGCCAGTGCAAGCCCCTTTTTTGACGGAATCGCAGACCGATGATTTGACCCAAATTCTTTCCCGATGCCAAGGTGATGCGAGCTGCTGCTTCCTGCAAAACAACCGTTGCAATAATGGAAAAAATCAAGGCCCAAAGTAAGCCAATACCAAAGCTGGCCCCGGCTTTCGAAGCCGTAGTGACGGTGCCCGGACCAATAAAAGCAGCGGAGATAATCGACCAGAATAAGATACTTGACAGGCCTTTCGCCCAGGAAACAGTTTTAGCCATGCTATGATTTTTAGAACATAAAAAATTAAAATAAACGCCCCTGCTCTTCTTGGGGTAAATGTAACTCTGGTCCATTATTCCTGACCGAATTTACCCGGATAGAAACCGGATACATCTTCAATAGATCATCCGCCGGCGTCTGCAAAAGATGCTGAATATCCTCATCTGTTTTTGCTTCCAGCCAAGCGCCCTGATCTTCCCTTAGTAGAATAACCGGCATCCGGTTGTGTACTGCTGACATCTCCTGATTCGGAGGACAGGTGATTATAGAAAAACTATGAATCCTGTCTTCACGATCGTCTGGAGTCCAGGTTTCCCAAATGCCCGCCATCACCATCACTGATTCATCCCGTAGTTGGATCCGATAAGGTTGTTTTTTTCCTTGTACTGTCTTCCACTCATAAAAACTATCAGCCAATACCCAACAATGTCTTTTTCTGGCGGCTTGTCGAAAAGCCGGCTTTTCTAATAAAGTCTCACTTCTGGCATTAATCATCCGACTACCGATTTTTAGATCTTTCGCCCAAAAAGGAACCAGGCCCCAACGAAACGCTTGTACCGTCCCCGGCGTGTCATCGGTCACCACATAAGCCTCCTGAGTAGGGGCCACATTAAAATTAAAAGTTAAATTTTGCCCAATTTCAAAGCCCTCAAACTGCGCTGTAAGGGTCTCTGCCTTAACCGAAAAAGAATATCGTCCGCACATGCCGAATAGATTAGCGTTAAAAAAGAATAAAAATCTTCAATTAACCATTAAATTAGAAATAATAACCAATTAATTAGATTCTAAATGATTATAAATCTGTTATTACATCATATTTCAAAACAAATGAAAAAACCAAAAAATTAAAAAGTCAAGTGATTCTCATTAACTAAAAACAGAATGATCTGTTTCCACAAGTAACTAAAAACAGGTCGTTGCAGCTTCACCAAAATGGTTTTTTAAAGCTCAAACGCATATTAACAACAGTTTTAAAACACATACATAAAACACTGTAAATGAAATACATAAACACGTAACTTATCCACAGCGTATATCTTAATAAGTGTGAATTCCCCCCCCGGTTTTCCACCCTTACTAAGAGTAAGAGGAGCCGGGGAACGTTTTCCCCAACCAACAACCGATTCTCCTCATTGAAAATTACTCTTTTCGACAGCTGTTCAAAAGTTATGCACCAGAGAAAACGGAAAAGTTTTCCAGTGGATAAAAAATAAGCGCTTGTTAGTAAAAAACAAAAGAGCAGGATAATTAAGCCTTTCTATTGTTAACAGCATGTGTAAAAGTAGAAAAAGTAAGTTTAAAAAAAGTCAACCTAAATTTTACGGTTCTTTTTCTCCACATATTAACACCCCTGATGATGAGGGGGGATTTTTTATAAAATTTTAATTTAAAACTATTATCAATTATCACAGACTCGTCAAATCGATTAGCTGGACTAAACAAAACAATTTATTTTTGCTTCTCTATTTGCAAAAGAAGATCTGAACAAATATGGAAACAACCATTCCAAGCGAAAAGAATACGCAGGAGCGAAAAACGTACCCCAGGGCCGTGAAGGTCTGGTTGGCCATTGGCGTCTTTATGGTTTTTATGCAGGTGGTCATCGGGGGAATCACCCGTCTGACGGGTTCTGGACTCTCCATCACCAAGTGGGAGGTCGTAACGGGTACCTTACCGCCCTTAAACGCCGCTCAGTGGGAGGAAGCCTTTGATCTATACAAAGCGACCCCCCAGTACGAGAAGATTAATGAGGGGATGACTATGGGCGAATTCAAATTTATCTATTTTTGGGAGTATTTCCACCGTTTGTGGGCCCGTACAATGGGCTTCGTCTTTGCTATTCCGTTTTTTATCTTCCTGTCGAAGGGCTGGTTCGACAAAATGCTCAAGCGCCGTTTATTAGTTACCGTAGCCATGGCCGCAATTGTCGCTTCCTTTGGCTGGATCATGGTGGCTAGTGGATTGGTAGATCGTCCCTGGGTTAATGCCTATAAATTAACAATGCATTTATCCCTGGCTTTAATCCTTTTTAGTTACTTATTATGGACCTTTTTTAAGGTTTATCAACCTTTTCCACAGGTTATTCACAGTGATTTGTTGAAAAAAGGGGCTTTAGTACTGATTATACTGTTAGCGGTGCAGATTGTACTGGGCGGGATCATGTCGGGTATGAAAGCGGCACTGTTTTATCCGACATGGCCAGATTTAAATGGAGAGGCCATTCCTTCCATCCTTTTTGATTCTGCTGCCTGGACTGTGGAAAACCTTGTTAATTACGACCAGACACCATTCATGGCGGCCTTGATTCAGGTCTTGCATCGAAGTACCGCTTACCTACTGATAATCATAGGTTTATGGTATACCATAAAAGCCTTAGGCACTACCATTACTGCCTCGTTTCGAGTGGGGATATATCTGTTTGTTAGTATGTTGATAATTCAGGTCTTACTGGGGATTTTAACGGTGGTTAACAGCAAGGCGGCCGTACCGGTGGATCTTGGGGTCTATCATCAGGCCGGTGCCTTATTATTGCTGGGGATCGTTTTATATCTAAACTATTTATTGCGGCGGGGTAGTAAAAGTGTGTAATGTGGAAAACTTTGTGGAAAAGTATTTCCAAAAACAGACGAATTGTAGATTTTTTTTCTACGAAGTTGTTTAACAATTCCTGCTTGCGCGAAAAATGAGGAGTTTTTAAACAACTTCTATTTTACCCGAAGGTTAAGCTTAAATGAAGCGCTTATCAACTTATTCAAGCTGTTAGCTACCTGTTAAAAACTAAAAGTATGCCGAAAAATCCTGTAATTTCGGAAAAAACTAAGGCATGCTTCCCAATCGCTATCAAACCGTTTTGGTCGTTTTCACCTCCATTGCATTACTCATTGCTCTGGGCTTGCAATTACAATGGATGTCGATTTCACGAAAATTGGTTGAACGGCAATTTGATGCAGAGGTTAATCGCGCCCTGAGGGTAGCTGCGGAGGTCATCAATCGACAGTGGGCACCAGAAGCCAGTCTACAGTTCCTCAATCCACAGGATCTTTCCGAATGTGGAAAAAGTATTTTGCAGACACCGCTGGAAAAAGAAAAACTGCGGGCTATTCTAGACCAGACTTTTCGTGAGTTTTCCCTGCCATTATATTATGCTTACCAGATTACGTCGGTCCCTAAGCATCAACCTTTCTTTTTTAGCGAAAGCAAAAATCGATATAGCTGTCAGGTAGGTAGCGAGGATGAACTATTACAGATTCAATTTTTAGGTAAGCAGGCTTACGTTCGTAGCCGACTGCGCTGGATGACGGTACTCACCATTTTTAGTCTTAGTCTCTCTCTGCTTTTATTTTGGTTGACGATTCGTCAGCTCGTAAAGCAGAAAAGGCTCAACCAGTGGAATATCGATTTTTTCAATAATATGGCCCACGAATTCAGAACGCCTCTGACCAATATGAAACTGGCCCTGGGGCTATTGCGTCGCAAGTCTGCTCTGCCAACTGCGGATCCTTATTTAGAAATACTGGAAAAGGAAAATACGCATCTCTTTGATCAGGTGGAGCGAGTTTTGGATATTGAAAAATTGAAAAAAGAACAACTCTTACTTCGAACGGCGCCCTTTTCACTCAATCAATTGTGCCGACAAATTACGGAGAAAGCCAGTATGAATTTTGAGACAAAGCAGGGGCAAATCGATCTTAAGCTTCCTGCCGAAGATTGTACGGTCCATGGTGATGCCCTGCATATTGGTAATGCGATACGTAATCTTTTGGACAATGCCGTGAAATACAATGATCAGGCACCTGTCGTCAGGCTGTCGCTGGTTCGGCGTTCAGATTTTGCCTGCCTGTCTATCGAGGATAATGGCCTGGGAATTCCTAAAAAGTACCAGAGCGCCGTTTTTCAGCGTTTTTTTCGCCTCAAAGACGGTAATCCCGCTCAGGTGAAGGGTTTTGGCTTGGGGCTTGCTTACGCAAAAAACGTCGTGGAGCAACACGCCGGTCATCTGCGTCTACAGAGCCAGCCCGGGCAAGGCACCACGCTCCAATTATTTTTTCCCCTTGGTCAAAACGCAATCAGCTAATATGGATCAGTCCATTGCTAAAATACTAGTTGTAGAGGACGACAGGCATTTAGGTTTTTTGCTCACGGACTTACTCCGCTCCGAATCTTACCGGGTCGATTATTGCGCTAATGGTCAGACTGCCTGGGAGCAGTTATCCAGTAAATCTTATGATCTGTGTATACTGGATGTGATGATGCCTGGGGTAGATGGTTTTGAGCTGGCGCAAAAAATAACGGCAGCTCACCAGGCTTTACCTTTTTTATTTATTACCGCCAAAACGCAGCGTCAGGACAAGATTCAAGGCTTACGCTTGGGGGCCGAGGATTATATTACCAAACCCTTTGATGATGAAGAATTATTGTTGAGAATAAAGGTCATCCTGCGCCGTACTGCCAGTCCGGAGATGGCGCCGCGTCAGTTCCAATTGGGTCGTTTCTTTTTTGACTATGAGCTACAGGAGCTGCGATGTGGGGAGCAATTGTATCGCCTTACGGAAAAAGAAAACGAAGTCTTATATCAGTTGTGTTTGCACAAAAATAAGATACTCAAACGCGAACTCGCCGTAGAGGCGATTTATGGCAAAAAGGACTATTTCCTGGGTCGTAGCTTTGATGTATTCATTTCCAAAATTCGGAAATTACTTCAGGAAGAGTCAAAAATCAGGATTGAGAATGTCTACAAAGTGGGTTTCATCTTCCACGTAGAGGAATAAAATCAAAAATTATCTATTTGTAGGCTTTTACCTTATCTTTAGTTTAATTGAAGATTATTAATATCCCGAACTAAAGCATATGATGATACGTAGACTAATGCCTTTTGTCCTGCTATTCTGCCTTGCCAATATCCTTTCCGCACAAACTGATAAGCCCATTGTAGAATTTTATACGACGACCATTAGCGGTAACCCGGGAGATACAGTATGTTTACCTATCCAGGCCCGTGAATTTCGTGGCGTATTGGGGGTAGGTTTGGGGTTGCGCTGGAATCCCAATGCACTACAATTTGTTGAAGTGCAGACGGAGGGGTACGCGATCAGCGGTAATTTTCAGAGTAATTTTGGGCTCACCAACGTCGAAAATGGAGACATCAAATGGACCTGGCTCTCTGCCGATTTTCCGATGACAACTACCGTTGCCGATGAATCTACCCTTTTTGAGCTTTGTTTTGTCCTGCGGGAAGAAGGGGCGGGTGGTTTTTACAGCCTTTCCTTCGACAGTGGCTTTGTTTCTCCGGAGGTCATACTAGACGATAATCTGTATCCAGATCCGATCGCTACGGCTAACTACGTGCCGGGAGGCGTATTCATCAAAGGAAGTGATCCTGTAGAGCTTCTTCCCAATTTTCAGTTTGCATTAGAATGTGGTGCTTACCTTGCTCTTATCGATCCTTCGCCCCAGGGGGGACAGTCCCCCTATCGGTATACCTGGATTGGGCCGCAGGCTTTCTTTTCAAATGCGCAGACCATTAATGCCCCCAGAGCGGGACTTTATTATTTGACGGTGACCGATCAAAATGGAGATACCGCCCGGGCGGAGATTCGAGTGGATTATATGGGCAATCAGGCAGGTCTGGAAGAACCACAGGTCAATGCAGAAGTCAATCATCCGGATTGTGGACAGGCGAATGGAAGTATTAATATTACGGTCGACGATCCGCTGGCTTATCAGTTTATCTGGAGCACCGGGGACAGGACCGAAGACCTTTCTGATATTCCTTCCGGAAATTATAATTTGATTGTCATCAGAGAAAATAATTGTACGGATACGCTAGACTTTACACTAAGCGCACAGGGGACTATTTCACTGGATGTTGTGCAAGACACCATTGGCTGCCGGGGCGATACGGCAAGGATTGGTATTACCAACCTGACCGGTGATTTTGATTACAGCTGGAGTACCGGCGATACTGTTCCATTTTTGTCGGTTACGACCCCCGGCGATTATTCGCTTACGGTAAGTGACGGCTCCTGTGTAAGGATTGAAAATTTCACCGTGATTGAGGAGAGCAACCCACCAAACCCTAATAATTTTATCCTTCTGGAAAACAATCTGGCTTGTGACGATACTTCGACTACTATTGGGGTGACCTACTTTGGCTTGCGGCCCGATTTGCGTTATCAATGGTCGACCGGAGATACGACTGATCAGATTCAGGTAACAGAAATTGGGCTATATAACTTAGATATAGCCGGAGCAGATGGTTGCCGTATTTCTTTTTCCTTCGAAGTATTACAGGAGGAGCCTGATTTACCCTTTGAGCAGGAAATTACCTTTCGGGGATGCCTGATCGGCGAAACCCAATTGGCCATGATTCCGCAAGATAGCCGGCAGTACAATTTTATCTGGAGTACTTCGGAGACGAGTTCGGCGATTTCGGTTGATAGTGCAGCTACCTACACCGTAACGGTGACCGAGACCTTATCTTCCTGTGGGCAAACCTTTGTCTTTGACGCGGAGGATATCGGGGAGCCTACCCAGGCCGCTATTGATCTAAGTATTGATTGTGGTATAGACGGTAATTGTTACAGTGGTACTACGCTTTATATCAATGTCCAGGGTGCGGCGGAGCCGGTCCAGTATACCTGGAGCGATGGCACCATAAAGGTCGGGCGGGGTACCGATACCCTAAATATTTACAGTTTACTACCACTGGATTTGTACATTCAGGATGCCGATGGTTGCACCGATACGCTTCGTAATCTACTCTCGGATTGTCAGCTCGATTTGGCTACCCTGGATCTGAACGCCCGGCAATATGTTATCTGCGAAACCGATCCGGAGACTTCCGAAACGGCCACTTATGTATATACTGAGGTGCTCAACTCAGCTGGTGTACCGCCTTATATTTTCTACTGGGGCAATGGTGTGGTGGATACCAGTTATTTCCGCAGTCGTCAGCTTTTAGATAACCTACCTAATTTATTCATTAGTATCACGGATCAGGTGGGTAACCGCTTTGATCGACAGACCACCGAAGTACCGACTCACAGTTGTGAGGAGGGAGATGTACCTGTTTTTAGCGCAAGCGATACCATTGTACCGCCCGCTGCCACCTTTGATTATCCGTTACTGCTGGAAAATCATCAGGGCGTAGAGCAAATCAACTATTCTGTTGATTGGGACCCTTGTCTGGTAACGGTCGATTCTATTACTATTTATAGGGCTGACGGATCTGTACAAATGAACCGGAATATTCCTATCGGTACTTTTGCGGCGGCTTTTTTCCAGGAAGGAGGTAGTACAACGAATAATCCTTACCGCGCGCTAGAACTACACGGTCACGCCAATGTGGGGATAAAAGGTATTAGTCCACTCCTGTTTTCTATTGAGGGAGCGGCAAGGAATGCCGATAGTACTATGGTATCGGTCCGCAGTCGGCACGGTAGTATCACGTTGGCCCAGGAGGAAGATCTGATTCTGCCCGGCGATGCTAATTTAAATGGTCAGGTTAATCACAAAGACCTGCTGAATATTGGCCTGGCTTATCAGACGACTGGTCCGGACCGCCGAGAACAGCAGGTCAGCCGCCGGGATTATGCGTTCTCCTGGTTGCGACAAACGCCCCAAACGGCGGTCGATTACAAGCACATCGACGGAAATGGAGATGGTCGCATTGATACCCAGGATTTGGTGGCCATCGATCAGAATTTTAACTATCTACTCACTTCAGAATCTGAGTCCGGAGGATTATTAGGAGCGGCATTGACCTTTGCGGCAGATACACTTTACATTGGTCAGCGAGCCACGTTCCCCGTATTATTGGGCAGTGAAATGATGTCGGTGGATAGCGTTTACGGATTGGCTTTCAGCCTGCGTTATGACCCCACGGTTATTGATGAAAGTACGATTGCGGTAGATTTTAGCGAAAGCTGGCTCACCCAGGGGACTCCCCCACTCAACTATTTCAGAGTAGATCCGGACAATCAATTGATCCACATAGCCACTTCGCGCACGGATCGCCAGGATACTTCCGGTTTTGGTACCATCGCAGCAATAAGCTTCGAGGTCATTAGTGCGGATACGCTAAATACCAGCTTCCAGACGCTGGATGCCACGCTGATCACCTCCGCCGAAGCCATCGTTCCCGTACTGACGGGTACCAGCGATGCCGCCGTAGCCATCAGTACCCAAACGCAACAGATCGCACAACGCAGCCAGCTGGTAAGGATCTTTCCCAATCCCGTACAGGATCAATTATTCCTGGAAAGCACGGAGCTAGAGTTACGAGCCTACCGGCTGTACGATGCCCAGGGGCGGCAGATTCGGCAGGGCCCGATTACGCAGCCCATACTGGATGTAAGTGGCCTGGCCAAAGGCATGTACTTACTACAAGTATCGACCGATGAGGGGCTGGTGCGTAAGCAGTTGCTATTACAGGGAGGGAATTAATGGTCCAGTTATTTTGGTACGGGGATATCAAGATGCTGCTGTGGGCTCGTGTGGGCCGTAGTATTGTACGGTATCCGGTAGGAAGTGGAGTAGATCAAAATTCGACAAAAAGGGGGGATTTGTTAAGGGGGTATCTAAGTTGAACGAAATCATAAAAAACCATGAAACACAAACAATACGTTAAAAGTGGTGAAGGCGAGAATTACAACTACTCGCAAGACCATTGTTTTGTCAAATTATCTTCAAGAGACACGAATGGCGAATTATGCTTAATTGAGGATACCTTAAAACCAGGATTTCATTTAAAGCGACATCATCATAAATTGATGACCGAAGTATTCTATATGTTGATTGGAGAAATAGAACTTGTTTTTGATGACGAGATAATAACCCTAAAAGAAGGGGACACGATAACAGTTCCACCGAACGTATGGCATGAAGCCATTTGCAAGGATGGTGGAAAAATGCTGACAATATTTAAAAATGGACAATTCGATGTTTTTCTTGAAAAACTTTCGAATATGACCCAAGAGGATTTCTCCAACAAAGAACTAATGAAAACTGTCTCGAACAAATTCGACATCTACGAAGAATAAAAACGGTGTACAATAACTAAGGGCGAAAGTGGGCGCAGACTGTCCTTTGCGATAACCTTTATAATCAAACAATGACTATGACCAATCGATATCTTTATTTTCTGGTTCTATTTTTCTTGTGTAACAGCGCTTTCGCTCAAAAGCTAGAAAAAGAGAAGATGGAACAACTCAGCTACCTGGTGGGGGAATGGATCGGTACCTCCAAAATTTATGAAAACGGGGAGGTCGTCAAGACGGGTTCCGCATACGAGAAAATCTCTTACGATCTGGACAAAAGCATATTGGTCATTGAATTAAATACGGAGTTCTTACAACTTCATACCGTTATCAACTACCATGAAAAGGATCAAAAATATTACTACCACCGATTCTCAAAAGAAGGCGCAGCGATCTATTCTGCGGAATTTAAAGATGGGCAATTGATTGTCTGGAAGGATGAAAAAACGAGATTCTTTTTCACCAGTACGCCAAGTGGAGGCTTCCAGGAATATGGAGAACAATTGATCAACGGAGAATGGGTAAGAACCTTTGAAGATACTTTTATCAACACCCAGTAAATGAAGGATCACCTGCCCTAGCCCTATGCTATGCTTATCTGATTTTTATATCAAGCGTGCCCGTCTCTAAGGGGATTTGATAAGCCTCCCTCACCATTTTATAAGATAAATCTAGGCTGTCACTCGCCTGTAGATAGGCGTAGGGCGTAAACGAACCTTTAGGATTAAGGGTGAGGGTGACTTCCTCCGTCTTTGTATTATAGTGGACTGCTTTGATGGTTCCGGCATCCAGGTTTAGCCATAGCTTTTTGGGTGCGATGTAGACGCGGGATTTAGCAGCAGTGGTGAGTTCAACTGTGATGAGATCGCCTTCTTGCGTCAGATTCCCTCCAAAGGCCAGCCAACCCAGGTCTTCCTGCTGCGTCAGATAAGTAGCCGAATTGACCACGTAGCCATAGAACCCAGACCCGTAATCGCCGGAAATACCGTCTATTTTTAAGGTAGAAGGAAAAGAGTGAAAGGCCGCGGGTCCAAAACCATCTTGCGTAATATTAGAGATACCTCCCAAAAGGCCGCCGTAACCTATTTTTAATAAGTGAAAGTTATCGGGATGCTTCCGATAATGGTGTAAAACGGGAATCGCATTGAGCGCCGAGCCATAATGATGAATCTGCCTTTCTATTCGGGAAGTCTTTCCGGATTTGCCGCCGTACAAGAAATCCCAGTAGCGATGTGCATTACCATTGTAGGCCCAGTGGGCTATCGCCGGCATATAGGCCAAAATTGCATTCAGTGTCACTTGCGCTTTATCATCGTAGCCAAAATAATCAGACCACATATACACCTCTTCCTGCCCGGTGCAGTCCCAGGGCATCTCACTACCAAAAGGATACTTCAGAGCCCTCCAGTGTACCGCTCGGTCCTTCATTTTGCTGCTTAAATCGCTGGCGAGGTCATCAAATTGCTCGCGTTGTAAATCCTCTAGGATGAATAAGAAGACCGAGCCTTCCATCTGGCCGTACTGTGCGTAATGGGGCGCATGCTCCACCATAGCGGCGATCGTATGGTAGGCTTGTTGGAGATACCAATCCCAGGGTCTATTATCCACCAGGCCTTCGTGGTACCTGGCTAAACGATACATACACCAGTAAGCAGCGGCGACGTGTGGGTAATTGTAAGAGCGTCCGACACTTTCGGCGTGCTCCTTACTCCAGGCGGCCCAGGTGGAGTAATTGATGCGGTCGCTATAGGTCCCCGCAGGCACGGAATCTGGCTCGTAGTAGAAAAGACTTTTTCGGACCGCATATTTGAGCGGACCCTCTTTATACTGAATACCGCCCCAGAGTGTACTATCGATAAATACTTGCATTTTGGCGATTTCCTCTTCATCGGGCTGTATCAGCTGTTTCATTATCGCCGCTAACCAGCTACCGGCACCTCCTTCATCACTCAGGCCGGCAATCCAGGCTCGGCGATCCTGCGTAATCTGGCTTTGGGTCTCATAATCATAGCTAATAACCGAATGGGTTCGGTTGAAGTAGGGATCTGCCTGATCAAACCACTGCTTGGTAGTTAGAAAATGACCCAGATCTTTGACGACTTCCGTCTCGGGTTTGATGACTTTGTAATGAATCGTTTGGGTCAGGCCATCGTTGTAAACGATGGTCAGGCGGGAGGAGCCCCAGGTCTTTCCCCGCACGGTATACTTTTTTTGTCCGCTTTGGGTTAGGCCAGCTGATGTTATTTCCAGGCTACCCCTGGGTTCAATATCCACGGACTTAATATCTTCTGGGTAGTCGAGGAACAACTGGGCATTTACATCCTGAGGGATCACATAGCCCGGGATGCCGGTGGCTACCGGATGGCCTGCTGCTACGAGCTTTTGGGGTACTTCGGCGATTTCATCCGATAGTACGAACCGTAGGGAAAAGTTTTTACTTTCTCCCGGGGCTAAGCGCACAGCGGTGGGTGGATTCCATTGTTGAACGTCTTTCCATTCCTTTTCAGCGTAGGCTTTGGTACAAGTCATCCATTCGTGAAAGCCTTCGAACACAACGGATCTTCTGCCGGGGTCATCCAATAGCGGACGGTAGGCTTCAAAAGCCATGTTTTCTTTGGGTAATACCAGCAAAGTGGGGCCGCCACCGTGTAGCCTTTTGACTTCTAAATAACCGGCATCCAGACCCAGGTAAGGGTCAAAAAATACATTTTCGGCATGCGCTTCGTCTAAAGATTTGCCCTGTAAGATATTATTAAAGATCATGGGGATTCCCAAGGCACCAATCTCAACCGTACTCGACGTCTTATTACTGATCTCAAACCGCAGTACCAGTTGCTCCTGATCGATTTCGTAAAACCTTTTTACGCTGACCGGTAGATCATCCGGTAAGGTATTGGCCAAATCGGCACCGGCCAATATGTTGCCAGTAGGGGCTATTGGCGTCACGGGAGCGCGTTGCGCAGCCGTCGAGTATTGCTTCCACGCTCCATCGCCTGTTCTTAACCGGAGGTTGATATCCCCCAGGTGATAGAGTCCATCTTTATCTCTGATTTCCAATCGATCGCCGGGCGTGAAGTCGAACCGGGGGTCTTCGTTGGGGCGCAAAGCGGCTACGGTCTGTGAGGCCCTGACCAGCTTCAGCTGGAATTGTGGCGTTTCAAACTTCTGAAAGACTTCTGCGATGCCTAAGGTGGGTTCTTTCTTTTCTATAGATTCCCAATACCCCTGAGCATTCAGGTTTAGCGAAAGCGATAATAAAAATAGCAAGTAGATGGGAAGCTGACTTTTCATGATCGTTTAGATTTATTGATGGAAGCGCACCAGCAAGTTAAACAGAAATTTGGGCAAAAGTTTAAAGAAAGGTATGAATTGAGCCCGATAGATGGTTGAAAGCTTTTCGTCTGCTCAGGCCTTATTGTAAATGGCGTTTATGAGCTGAAATGCTTTTTTACTACCTTTTTTTGATACAACTGGCTTTGGTCAGGATATAAAGATGTTGGTAATCATATAAGAAAACTGGCAAAACAACGTTAACTTTGAACGGTGTTAAGTCAAATAAGAAATAGCGTACTCACCAAAATCCTTTGGGCACTGATTGGGCTTCATTTGCTCAACATCAGTGTTGACACAGCTGACCCAAACCCTGAACATATTCCTGAGGATTTATCAATAAACGATCAAGAAAGTATAATTGAAATAGTCCTCGAGAAGGTATTAGGTTATGAAGATGCCATTAAAGAATATGATGACCATGACACCGAAGACCACAATAAAAAGACGAATGTTAAAATTGATTTAGCAACTCATAATATAGTCGATAATGCCTTAAATCAATTATTTCTTCAAAAGACAAGACACAAATTCCCCGATTATAAAACTTACCTAACAAACGGCTTTCAAAAGCTCGATATTCCACCACCCAAGATTTGATTTGTTTTACGAATTGACTAATTCTCACCTATTTAATAGTAGTGGGATAGCTTCATAATGCTTAAAAAACAAATCAAAATGTATTTAAAAAAATCATTAGTGTTAATTACACTATTGGCATCTTCAACATATTCAATTGCTCAAATTACAAAAACTGAAAAAGACAGTATTTATATCCAACAAATAGAAGACCATAAAGAGCCCGACAAAGTTTTACATGCTGAACCGCTATATATTGACCTAATACGTGATTTGGGGGCGAGAAAAGGAGAAAAAGAGTGGAACGTAGGTTTAGGCTTAACGGATAATTTGAAATTTGATGCTTATGAAGCACTAATTGAATATGAATGGGCGCCTATTGACAGATTGGGCTTTGAAGTCGAGCTACCTTTTACTTTTTATTCACCTCAAAGTGGAGTAAGTCGAGATTCAGTTCTCTCTAATAGTTTAAATAGTATTAAAATAGCGACTCAATGGTCATTTTTTGTTGATGAGCCAATGGCAACATCAATGGCAATTGGATATATCAATGAGTTTGAACTTTCGGATTTTAGAAACTTTGGAAGTCCTTTCATTAAAGGAAATATCTATAATCCGTTTTTTGTTATTGCAAAACGTTGGGGAAATAACTTTCATTCTTTGATTTATACAGGATCAATGATTGAACAGAATTTTAGCACCAACAAATTTCATACAACTTATGACATCAATACAAGTTTTCATTATATGATTACGGGTACAAGAAATTTCATAGGGGTTGAATTCAACAAAACATTTGACAATAACGACTTTGATATGACGATTAGGCCCCAAATGCGATTAGGAATTGCCGAAAATTTATTGATTGGGATTGTGGCGGGAATTCCAGTGAGTAGAGAAAATGAAAGATTAAGTTCATTTATAAGACTAATATGGGAACCGAAACACAAGCATAAATAAAAAATACGACTACCAACAATATATATAATAGCGGTTTAGGTGCAAATCTGAACCGCTTTTATCTTTAGCAGCAACCTAAATGAACAAACTACAAAGAATGAAATTACTTCTCTCCACATTAATACTGTTAATATTTTCTTCTTGCAACGGACAGAAAAATAAACCCGTTGATGTAAAAGAACCTAAAGTTTATACTGATGCTGACATTGTCACAAGTAGTCTAATAGATAAAAATGGAGATTTATGGTTTGGAACATCGACGGAAGGTCTTTATAAGTATGACGGAGAGAGGTTCTTAAAATTTAATGAAAAGAATGGACTATGCTCTAACCAAATATGGAGCATAATAGAAGATGACAAAGGAGTAATTTGGTTGGCTACTAATAAAGGCTTGTGCAAATACAATGGCAAAAGGTTTACACAGATTTCTCTCCCATATATAGACACAAGTAGCGATTGGTATAAAGATATATATCCAACTGTAAATCCGAATCAAGCAAATTCGATTATACAGGATAATAACGGAATATTTTGGATAGGAACAGCGGGGGGCGGTGCATATAAATATGACGGAGAAATATTTGAAAGTGTTTTGGCTCACAAAGGCAGAAAATTTGAGGACAGCCTTCATCACAATGTTATACAAAATATTATTCAAGATAAAAAAGGAAATATCTGGTTTGCTTCCATGAGTAATGGTGGAATAACTCGCTTTGATGGAGAGGTATTTATGGATTTCAAAAGCGAAAATGGATTAAGTGATAATATGGTTCGCTATCTCTTTCAAGACAATGAGGAGAATATTTGGATCGGAACAAATGGCAACAGAAATGGTGGACTGGACAAGTTTGAAGAAAATACCTTCACCAACTTTTCAGAAAAAAATGGCCTATGTAGTAACAATATCTCTATCATATATCAAAGCTCGGATGGTAAAATATGGCTCGGTAGCGACAGAGAAGCACTATGCTATTATGAAAATGGGGAATTTAAGCCATTTGACAAATTATCGGGAATAGCAATAAGGACCATTATCGAAGACAAAAAAGGAAATATGTGGTTTGGTGGTCGAAAAGGAAACTTGTGGAAATATGACGGAGAGCAACTGACCAACCTAACCCAAATGAAAAATGAATAAAAGGCAGCCGTTAAATACCCTGCGGGCAAGAAAAAATTATCCCTGCTCTGAATGGGTACGCTAGGAAAAGTAGCGGAGGTGAAAAAATGGTGAGCAAAAAGGCCAAACATCCCCCCGAAAGTTGACCTTTTGTATTGCTCACCTGCTGAAAAAAGCATTTAATCTTATGTAGTAGGTATGAAACTACTGGGCTTAGACCTCTCTATATACGGCAGGACTTCATTTAGGTTACAACAGAATTTTAGTTTTTTTGACGAAAGTCAAGCCTAAAAACCGACAAAATGGCAGAAAAGACCACTGGCATACTGTTTGCCCTACCCTAAGGGTAAGGACGAGGCCTGCCTTGTCCCGACCGACAATCCAAATAATCAAAATTATAGACGTATGCAAAAGGGTAACATTTCTGTGCAGACGGAGAATATATTTCCGATCATCAAAAAATTTCTCTATTCCGATCACGAGATATTTCTCCGCGAGTTGGTATCTAATGCCGTAGATGCCACCATGAAATTACAGACGCTTTCGCGCAAAGGCGAATTCAAAGGAGAGCTGGGTGATCAGACGATTGAGATCATGGTTGATAAAGAGGCCAAGACACTTACTATTCGGGATAAAGGAATTGGTATGACCAGCGAAGAGGTAGAAAAATACCTGAATCAGGTAGCCTTCTCCAGCGCCAAAGACTTCCTGGATAAGTATAAAGATGATGCCTCCATTATCGGGCACTTTGGTCTGGGGTTCTATTCTGCCTTTATGGTAGCCAGTAAGGTAGAAGTGTTGACCCAATCCTACCAGGACGATAGTCAGGGCGTCACCTGGACTTGCGAAGGGAATCCGGAATATACCCTGGCGGAAAACGATAAGAGTGAGCGCGGTACGGATATCGTCCTGCACATTGCCGACGATAGTACAGAGTTTCTGGAAGAGAACCGTATCTCAGAACTACTGGACAAATACTGTAAATTCCTGCCCGTACCCATTAAATTTGGTACCCGCGAAGAGACCGTAATGGAGGGGGAAGGCGATGATGCCGAAGAGAAAACGGTTACGGTAGATAATATCGTCAACAACCCGAATCCCATCTGGAAGAAGACACCTAACGATCTGACGGACGAGGATTATAAAGCCTTCTACCGGGAACTGTATCCGATGACTTTCCAGGAGCCACTGTTCTGGATTCACCTCAACATTGATTTCCCATTCAACCTGACGGGGATACTGTATTTCCCGAAATTGGGAAGCAATTTTGAGATGCAGAAGAACAAGATTCAGCTGTATTCTAATCAGGTCTTTATTACGGATAATGTAGCGGACATTGTTCCTGAGTTTTTGACTTTGCTACATGGGGTGATCGATTCTCCGGACATTCCGCTGAATGTATCCCGCTCTTACCTGCAGGCGGATGGTAATGTGAAAAAGATCTCGGGCTACATCAGTAAGAAAGTATCTGAGAAACTGAGTGAATTGTTCAAGGAAGACCGCGAAGCCTTCGAATCCAAGTGGGAAGACGTCGGGGTATTTGTAAAGTATGGTCTGATCTCAGACGATAAATTCTACGACCGTTCTCTGAGCTTTACTTTGGTGAAAAACACCGATGGAAAGCACTATACTTTCGAAGAATATAAAGAGCAAATAAAAGAGCAGCAGACGGATAAGAATGATAAGATTGTCCTGCTGTACGCCAATAACCTGGTCGATCAGCACGCACAAATCCAGGCTTGTAAAAACCGGGGCTATGAGGTACTGGTCTTCGATCATATCATCGATAACCACTTCATGCAGCAGTTGGAAATGAAAGACGGTGGCGTGGTCTTCACCAGAGTGGATTCCGATACCGCTGACAAACTGGTCGAAAAAGATGAGCAGGCCGAATCGGTACTAAACGAAGATCAGGAAAAAGAGATTAAAGAAGTATTCACTAAAACGGTAAGTAGTGCCGCCGGGGCCAGCGTAAGTCTGCGAGCGATGTCGCCCGAAGATCAGCCCGTGGTCATTACCCGTCCGGAGCAGATGCGCCGTATGCGGGAAATGCAATCGATCCAGGGAGCTGCCTTTGGTGATATGCCCGACTTTGTCAACGTGGTGGTCAATACCAATCACGAGTTGGTCGCCGATAAACTATTAAATACCGAAGATGAAGCCCAGCGCGATGAGGTAGCAAAGTACCTCTTTAATCTGGCGCAGCTGCATCAGGGAATGCTGAAGGGAGAGGAGCTGGAAGCTTTTGTTAAGAAGAGTTTGAACTTCCTGAAATAGTTTACCTGGCAAGCCATAGCTTCCAAACAATAGAAAGTCAAAGCAGGAGCTTCGACAGAACATACTGATAGTTGAGCCCAATATCTTGATAAGAATTAATCAGCCATTCTTCGGTAATTCACCGGAGAATGGCTTTTCTTTGTAGGATGGACTATCAAAGTATAATTGACGAACTTCATCGCACTGTGAAAGCGGGGGTAAACGAAGGAGCCATTGCCGACTATATTCCTGAATTAGGGAACGTTGATGTGAATCGTTTTGGGGTAAGCATGATGACGCAAGGGGGCGGACATTACTGCGCGGGCGACTGGGAAGTACCTTTTTCGATGCAGAGCTGTGCGAAGGTGCTATCTCTGGCCCTGGCTTATAAGTTGCTGGACGGTGAGCTTTGGAAACGCGTCGACGTAGAACCCTCGGGCACACCTTTTAACTCCCTTTTGCAATTAGAGTCCAATAATGGGATCCCCAGAAATCCCTTTGTGAACGCCGGAGCTATCGTGGTCTGCGATGTTCTGGTGAGCTTGTTTAAAAATCCTAAGGCGGATTTACTTGATTTCATTCATTCCCTTTCGGGAAATAAGACTATTTCCTACGACCGGGCGATTGCGGAGTCTGAACGAAAAACGGGTTTTCGCAATAAGGCACTGGTGAACTTTATCCGTTCTTTTGGTAATATTTACAACGACTGCGAAAAAGTCCTGGACTTGTATTTTAACCTGTGTTCCATAAAAATGACCTGCCAGGAAGCCTGTGAAACCTATTTTTTTCTGGCGAATGGAGGAAGGACCAGAGAAGGAAAACAGATCATCAGTTCCAGTCAAACCAAAAGGGTGAATGCCATTATGCAGACCTGTGGCTTTTACGACGAGGCGGGTGAATTTGCTTACCGGGTGGGGTTACCCGGTAAGAGTGGGGTTGGCGGCGGTATTGTGGCGCTCTACCCTTCGGAATACGTGATTACCGTTTGGAGTCCGTTACTGAATAAAAAGGGTAACTCCTACCGGGGTATGAAATTCTTGGAAGCCTTTACGACGCGTACGGCTTCTTCGATATTCTAAATGCATTCCTCCGCTAACTGTAAATGGATGAAGGCACCCAGGTGGTACTTGTCTTGCTCCAGAATGTGCTCAAATTCGGCTGTACTCTGATCAATATTTCCCAGGCCAAGATGCCCCAGGCCCATTAAGTAGTGGCAGTGAAGCTCGTGTCGCTCTTGCAAATCTTCCTCAAAGATTAACAGATCAGGGAGTGATACAGCGAAGTAATCTATTTTGAAGGGGATAAAAAGTTGTTTTTCGCCGTGTTTTAAAAGGGTATTGAAACGACTTCTAGCTTCCTTTTCTTTACCCAGTTTTCTAGAAGCCAGTCCCTGGTAAAATATCTTATCGGGTTGTTGGTCATTATAGTACATAGCAGCTGCTGGTTCAGAAAGCCCTTTGGTGGCCTTTTCCCAGCTGGTCGCAGCTTTTTCTGGGTCTCCCAAACCTGAGTAGGCGCAGCCCAGCCAGTAGTTAATATCGTTTTCTTGTGTCCCGTATAGCTTTCCTTCACCCAAATTATCCGGATATTCGAAACCCTGAACCAAATGATTAATGGCCTGTTGATAAGCCCCATTACGGATCGCCTTTTTAGCTATTTCGATGTGACTGTATAAATATTGTCCGGTAACTTTACCTTCTCCCCCTTCCCAGGGGTGAAACGTTCGCTGCATAATTAAATCGAGAGCTTTTTTTTCTTTACCGAGTAAATTCAATAGGCTTATTTTTTCCAGGTAAAGATCATCCCGGTAATTGACCAGCGCCGGGAATTGCGCCAGAAAATCCAGGCGTTGCTGGTAAGCAACCCCTCGTTTTTTATACAATTGGTCCAGCTCCATTAACACTCTGGCGTCCGTCTGATCAAGACTAAAAGCTTTCTCGAGAGACTGTTGAGCTGCTTCCGGGGCTTTTCGCTTATTATAATAAGCTAATGCCAGGTTACGATGTACCGTTGGAAAAGAATCACTAAGCAAGCTAGATTTTTCCCAGGCTTTTGTGGCTGCTTCGTATTGGCGGAAACTATACCAGAGATTACCCAGGTAGTACCAGGCTTTGTCATCATTTGGATTTAGGGTAAGTGCTTTCTGCAAAACAATCAATTCCTCCAGGCGATGGGGGAAACAGTAAGTGGGATCAGCCTTAGCCCCCTGGCTAAAGGCGGATAACGCTACCTCTTCTTCTCCCGCTAATAAATGATAGTAGCCCCTGAAGTAATACGCCATAGGATAAGCATCAGCCTTGTTATTCAAATAGATCTGAATAAAACCCAATGCTTCCTCATAAGCTCCAGCCTGTGTATAATCCAGTGAGAATTCAATAAAGTTATGCACGTAACCCCGCATTAAGTCCTTTAGGCCATCCAGTATTTGCTCTTCCTGAAGTAGTAGGTATTTTTCGTAAATGGCACCGAAGTTGAAGCGATCCTGCTGGAGTGTTTCCCAGATGAGCGAAAGTGCTTCCTCTTTTCGGTTTAGCTTTCTCAAGAGTATAATCTTCAAATGCCTGGCTTTTTGGTTTAACCAATTTCGTCGTAGGGAACGATCCACTAATTCCAGTGCCCGCTCGAAGTCCTTTTTTTGGCAGTCGATTTGTGCACAGTGGAAGAAGCCGCTGTCCTGCCAGGCGGCATTCCAGGTAGCTTTGAAAAAATGATCGTAGGCTTCAGCGGTTTTTTCCTGAAAGAGCAGGCATAAACCAAGGTTGAAGTAAGGCTCCCCGTTATAAGGGTTGGGATTTCGCTCGGTCAGGGTTTCAATGGCTTTTCTGAAATGTGATTCTGCCTGGGTAAACTGGCCGTGTTTCATTAACCAGAGCCCCAGTGCATTATTATTTCGGATATCACCGGGTTCCATCTCCAGCGCTTTTCGGTAATAGGCGGTAGGATCATAGGTGGCATGGCGGTATTGCTCCAGGTGTAGTCCCCGTAAATACAACTGTTCAGGAGAATGGATATCCCTGGGATCCTTAGCTGGCTGTGCGGGTTCGGGTATGGGGCTTAAGGTCGCTTTTTCGGTCTGGTAGTCTACCAGGGTCTTTCCCTTTTCATCATAAATGGCCAGGTAAATGTCTCCTTTCTCCATCGGATGGTCTACCCACTCATCAAAAACAAGGCTTGGGCTTAAGTCGGCCTTTGTTTCGTAAACGACCTTACCCTTACTTTTTAATTGTATCCTCGACTGAGGATATTCCGCGGTGCTATATACCTTTAGTCTCATTCCATCCTTTTCAGGTTCCAGGTTTAGCATGGCCTCTTTGGTGGCATTTTTGACCAGACCCAGCTCCTGATAAGGCATGAAGTATTGTTTAAAACTTTTCTCTTCGTAGGGCTGTAACCAGGAGAAATCGGGTTGATTATCGGTGTACACACCACACATCAATTCAATGTAGGGTCCATCTTCGTCGGTGAGATTTCTGTCCCAGGCCTGACCAAAATTACCATTCCCCCAGGTCCATTGTTTTTTACCCGGCGATTGATGGTGATCAGCTACGTGCAGTACGCCCGCCCGGCTGTCGTTTTCGTAGCCGCCTACAAAATCGTATTTGGATTGAATAGCCATGTAACTGGTGGGTACCGGTATGTTTTTATACCTGGAAATATCCACACCGGAGGAATAATCCATTTTGTAATAAGTACCCGTAGCGATGGGAAAACTGGACACATCGCGCTTACCGTGGTCAAAAACTGCATGCACATCCGGTGGAAATACAGACTGGTAATGATCATTCACTTTAACGGCTGGATTCGCCCACCAGAGGAAGGTCTGTGGATGGGGCGTCCGGTTGTATAACTGTACGTTGATTTCCAGGTAGGCTTTGTCCGGATACAACCTAAACCCAGCCATCCCTTTGGTCCGGAACATCCGCTCCACTTCGCTACACCAAACCGTAATGCTCCCATCCGAATGATTTTCTACACTGTAATCTACGGGGTCGTAGGTGGAGGGGCGATGGTGTTGCGGCCAATTGAATTCAATACCGCCTGAGATCCAGGGCCCGGTAAGGCCTACCAGGGCGGGTTTGATCACCTGATTGTAATAAATAAAATGGCGCTGCTTTACTTTGTCGTAAGCCATCTGGACGCGGCCGCCCAATTCCGGAAGGATCATGATCTTAAGGTATTGATTCTCCAGATAGATAGCCAGCCACTCTTTATCCTGCTTTGTATCCGCAATCTTTTCTATCACCGGAAGTGGATACACAGCTCCACTACTCCCCTGGTAGACTCGCTTTTCCAGGTAAATCGGATTTTTTTCTGGTGTACCGGCTTCGTAAGTGGGGATGATGACTTTCTGTATGCTTGATGTAACTTCCATGTTTTTCCGGATAATATTTTTGTAGTGGGTTTTACTTAAGTATACCATTGATCTGCTCGAAGGAGAGCTCCGCCTGCGGGCGGAACTGGTCGCTTTTCACGTAGTCGTGTAAACTACTGAGTAATTGTCTGGCTTCGATCCGCTGGTCCAGGTTATTATGTAGATCAATGCCACTGATCAGTAGTTTGCCGTTGCCAACTTTAGCTTCTAGTAGCAGGGCCAACCTTCCGTTGCTTACCCAGTCGTCAATGACGCGAACGATAGGACGTATCTCTTCCGATAAATCGTTGAGTTTGATCACGTCGGCGTGGGACACAGCATCCCACCATTGCCAATCGGAATGGTATTCCGTTGGAAAGGAGGCCAGGGCGGGGTGCTCCGGATCACAGAGGATGCCGAGTGTATGTGGCTTCTGGCCGTCCGTCCAGGCGGTATTCCAAAATATACTGGAAAAACCCAGTCCAACTTCTCCTCCTTTTCCTTCTTTAACGCTGCCTTTTCCCAGGCTCAGAATTACCTTTTTGCCCTGTTCCAAAGCCCTTTGGGTCTGAGTATTCCACTGGTTGGTAAGGAGTACATCCGGCTCATCCTGAAGCGCTGTCATCTCGGGATACACCCAAAGGTTCCAGCTATTAGCGAACCCATTTAGACGTACCTCCAGGTTCAACTTCCGGGCTTTACCGGTTTTCCGGAAGGTATGTTCGATGGTTCCCAGTGCGATTCCATTGCCAATCGGAATATCCTTAGCGGAAAAGGTACCCTCACCCACCAGGTTTCCTGCCTCATCTTTGATGCTCCATTCCGCTGGGGAGTTCTCTATTTCGGTTGAACCAAAATTGGCTACCTCCACCGGGGTGCTCAGGGTTTCTCCTTCGACAAAAGTTCTCTTGTCCAATCGAGCGAGTGGTACTACACTGTTACAAAACCTGCTAAATGCCTGTGGACTGATGTATCCCTTTTCTTCCCAGAAAGGATCCAGGATACCTACCAGCGCAGTCCCCTGCCCCGGAAAATCGTGCAAATCCAATAATTGGAAACCACCGAAGTTTTTGGTCCTCAGGGCCGCTTCGATATCCGCTTTATAGCAAAGGGCCTGTAGTTTACCGGAGGCCAAAAGGAAACTGTCAGCAAGATGCCCCATTTTATTGTCTATCAGACTTTCTCGGAAAATTTCAAAATTTTTAGCTTTCAGTACGCCGGTGTATTTTTCAATTTCTTTAAAATTCGGATAGACACACCACTGCCCGATCTCATGGCTGATCACCGGAATGTTATCTTTGGGCATTTGATTTCTACTGTGCCAATCATAATCGGTGCTAGGCGGCTCTTTGTTGATAATGCTGTTCAATTCTTCCCCCCAGCCCTGGATTCGGGGTTGGGGGATGTTGTGGAATTCGTTTTCTGGAATAGCTGGCCATCCGGCAGCACTGGTATAAATGCGCCGGTCATCTTCGGCTTTCCAATATTGTACAAAGTCTGCCAAAAAGGCCTCGTAGTTGTCGCCACCCGGTTCGTTACCGTAGGCCATCAGGCAGAAGGAAGGATGATCCCCGTATTCTTCCACGATGCGTTTACTTTCTTCCCAGATGAAATCATCGATGGGTTTGCCATCGCCCAGTGTGGTACTCTGGTTCGCCCAGGAGGAGCATTCTACCTGCAGGTAAACACCTTCTTCGTCGGCGGCTTCAAAAGCGACTTCGGGCGGACACCAGGAGTGGAATCGTACATGATTGAGTCCGTGACGCTTTACTACCTGATAGATTTTCACCCAGGATTCCTTATCGGTGGGTGGATAACCGGTTTTTGGAAAAATAGCACATTCCAGGGTGCCGCGTAGGAAGACTTGTCTTCCATTTATTTTGATCAGATTATCTTCTACCTTGACTTCTCGAAGACCAAAAGTTTTTTCTTCGCTAATCCACTGTTTGTCATCCTTGATTTGAAGGCTCAATTGATAAAGATGGGGTGAAAATTCGTCCCACAATCGGGCATTGTTACCCAAAGCATAATCGTAGGATATGGCATTGAGTCCGTCCTGCAGACTTATTTCTTCCTCGATCGGCTCCAGGTCTGTTTTAAAGTTTTGTCCTTCCGCCTGTAGCTGAATGGCTACGGTTTTTTCTTGCCCAGTTGTGTTGTCGATAAGGGCTTCAACTTTCACCGTTTTTTCCGTGATATTCGGCTTTAGATGGAATTGATGGATACGGATAGCGGGAAGAGGCTTCATTGAAATTTCACCAACTATACCATTCCAGTTGGATTGCGTATGATCGGAAATACTGTGCGAGTTTCTGCCTGGATCAATGGCTTTGACCCGGTTGTCTACCCGGATGCTTAGGGTGTGTTGACCGGGCTCCATGTCTTCTAAAAGATAATAATGCGGAGTACCCAGGCTATTTTCGCTGCCTATTTTTTGATCATCTAGCCATACGGTGGTTTCCCAGTGGCAACGCTCGAGTTTAAGCTCAATCGTTTGGTTCTTCCAGTCGGCTGGTATCTTGATTTCTTTTTGATACCAGGCGGCTCCGGTATATTTTTTCTCCGGCTGTAGCCAATAGGGGAATCTAATGTTGTCGGGATTGTGGTAGGGAGCGTAGTTCGGATCTTCGTACCAATCCGGATTTCTAACACCTCCCGTCCATTCGGTATTCAGGGTAATTTGTTCCCCTTTACCATTTTCTACCATTGATCCAGGCAGCTGTATCGTTTCGGAAAGTTGGGTGCTATACCAGGCGGCGACCTCTCCCTGGTCGCCTGGGTCCATTTTAAACTGCCATGCTCCGGAAAGATCTATGGTAGTGATCTTTTCAGCGGTGCAAGCGGAGCCTAAAATAGGTAGGGAAAGCAGTAGATAATAAGTTAGCTTTTTCAAAATATTATGGTTTTAGTTGGTATTAAAAATTAGATGAGTTCTCTTTCGATTTCTTCCAGCGATTTTCCCCTGGTCTCCATGACCCGACTCCTAATAAAAAAGAATCCTGCCAGGCAAATGCCGGCAAATAACCAAAAGCTTCCGTGGGCCTTGACCAGCTCGTTCACGAGCGGAAAAAAGAAGGCCAGGAAGGTATTGGCGATCCAGAGCGCAAAGGTGGATACGGCCATGGCCATTCCCCGGATTCTATTGGGGAAGATCTCCGATAAGACCACCCAGGTGACTGGCGCCAGGGTGAGGGCATAACAAGCAATGGCCAGCACAATCAGGAGTAATAAAGGCCATCCGTAAAATCCCAGGAAATAAAAGATACCGACAAAAGTATAAATGAGTGCCAGGCCTCCTGACCCCAGCAGTAATAGTTTTTTTCTTCCAAGTTTATCTACCAGAGACATGGCCAGAATCGTAAAAACGAGGTTGACACTCCCGGTAATAACTACGTTGAGCAGCATACCTGATACGGAATAACCCGCGGAAGTGAATACCTCCTCCGCATATAGAAAGATGACGTTGATCCCACACCATTGTTGAAAGACGGCCAAGACAATTCCAATCAATAGAATAGAAAAGTAGGGTTTAGCCTGTTGCCAGCTTCCTTCGATTTGCCTCGTACCGGACTGGAAGGACTCCTTAATGGCTGACAGGCTTTTTTTGGCGTAAGCCTGGCCACCGATCTTACTCAGAATAGCAGCAGCACTGCTTTCTTTATCCTGGCCCACTAACCACCGGGGGCTATCCGGCACAAAAAACATCAATAAGAAAAACAGAGAAGAAGGAACTACTTCTGCCCAAAACATGTACCGCCAACCCCATTGTCCATTCCAGGAGTTTAGTATTTCAGCTGCCGAAGCATTTTGAGCCACTTCTTCGGCAATGTACCAATTGGTGACCTGCGCCAGAAGGATACCCAAGACAATGGTCAGTTGGTTGATGGATACGTAACGGCCTCTAAATTTAGCAGGAGAGATTTCTGCAATGTATACCGGTGACTGGTTGGAAGCCAGGCCAATACCAATACCTCCCAGGATCCGGTAGAGAACGAAGGAGGTAAAACTATTGGACAAGCCCGTACCTATCGCGGAAACCAGGAACATAAAAGCGGCCGCTAATAGGAGTCGCTTGCGTCCCATATTCTTAGACAAAATACCGGAAGCTACCGCCCCCATGACACAACCCACCAGGGCGCAACTCACGGCCCAGCCCTGTAACAACGGATCGGATGCGATTCCAAAAAATTGCTCGTAGAAAGGCTTGGCACCCCCAATGACAACCCAGTCGTACCCAAATAGCAGACCGCCCATAGCGGCTACCAGGGAAAGTCTCGTTAAGTATAGCAGATTAAATTTTTCCATTATCTCATTTATTAGTTTAAAAGTAAAGAGCTCCTATCTGATAAGAAATGGAGAATATTTTTATTTTAATGGATTATTTTCTTATTTGAGCAGGATGAGAAAAAAAGATAACTTTAAGGGTCAGCAAATGCTGGTTTTGCCGCAGGGGGCTATCGAAACCCTTAAAAATAATGCACTTACCAAAGAACTGTATCTGACGGACATCGGTTTTTTTCCAAAGGCCAAGAACCATTTTAGGAAAAGAAAACAGGGTTGCTCGGAAAATATTCTTTTTCTATGTACCAATGGAAAAGGTTGGATTGAGTGCTCGGGGACTAAATTTGAGTTGCGAAAAAACTATTATTATATACTACCCAAAAACCGGCCCCACAAATATTACGCAGATCACCAACACCCCTGGACTATTTTCTGGATTCATTTTAACGGGCATCAGGACCATCATTTTATTCCAGATGAAAGCTTACCCCAGGCTATTCCGGAAAGCGATGATGCCCGATTTGAAGATCGGCTGGCCCTGTTCCGGAAAATAATGCTGCTGTTGGAGGATTTTGCCGTCGACAACCTGGTCTATAGCAGTATTCTGCTACAACACTTGTTGGGCTCTCTACGCTACCTCCGGCAGTTTAGAAAACGAGAAGAAAGTCAGGGCATTGATAAAATTTCGCGGGCCAAGATTTTCATGAAGGATCACCTACACCAAAAGTTAAGCCTCGAGGAGATCGCTGGTCATATTGGCTGGTCTCTTTCACACTTTTGTCTTCTGTTTAAGCAGGGAACTACCTACACCCCCATAGAATACCTCACTATGCTGAGAATGCAAAAGGCCTGTAAGTTATTGAGCTTAAGTAAACAAAAGATTCATGAAATTGCCAGGGAAGTAGGCTACGAAGATGCCTATTATTTCTCCAGGGTGTTTAAAAAGACTATGGGAACATCTCCCAAAGAATATAGGCTACAACTGAAAGGATAATACGCTTAGGCTGATATTCCAGTTCATAAAAAAAGGCCGAAGCAAGAGCTTCGACCTTTTGTATCGTTTTTACTTACGAATGTGTCCGTCCCCAAAGACATAATATTTATTGGTGACCAACTGCTTTAGGCCCAAGGGACCGCGGTGGTGCAGTTTATCCGTACTAATGGCCAGCTCAGCACCTACCCCCATTTGTCCGCCGTCTGTAAAGCGAGAGGAAGCATTGTGGTACACCGCCGCACTATCTACCTGCTCCATAAAGCGTTGGGCATGTTGGGCATCTTCGGTCATAATCACGCTGGAGTGACGTCCGGAGTGCTCGTTAATTTTGGCAATGGCCGCATCTAGATTGTTGATGCCACCGATCACAATCTTCATGGCCAGGAATTCTTCTGACCAGATATCGTCTCCTTTGATCTTTGGGCAGTCACTGTATTTAGCGATTTCCTCATCAACCAGTACTTCTACATTAAGTTTTTGCAGGAGGTCAACCAATTCCTTCACCTTGGCTTCGATTCCAGGTGTATCCGTATTGATCAGCACCTTATCCAGGGCATTACAGGCGGAAATCTTCTGCGTTTTGGCATTGACAATTACCTGTAAGGTTTGCGACCAGTCGGCATCCGGTGCCACGTAGAGGAAATTATTACCCCGGCCACTGACCAAGACGGCACAGTTAGCGTGGGCCTTTACAAAATTGATCAGACCTTCTCCGCCCCGTGGTACAATTAGATCTAAGGGTTCGGAAGGATTCTTAAGGAATTCTTGTGTTTCGGTTCGATTTAATTCCAGCATGGTGATCCAGGAAGTATCCAGGTCGTGTTCCTGTAGTGCTTCGTGCCAGCACCGTACCAGGATCTTATTCGAGTGATAAGCTTCTTTACCGCCTTTGAGGAATATTTTATTGTTGGCTTTAAAGGCTAAAACGGCTGCTTCGATAGTCACATCGGGTCTCGATTCGTAGATGATCATGATGTTTCCGAAAGGAGCGGTACGATTAATGATCTTTAGACCAGTATTTAACACGACGGAAGAGATTTCGGCTCCTACCGGATCTTCCTGCTCTCGTACTTCGCGAATGGATTTGATCATTCCGTCGACTTTGGCATCATTGACGACCAGTCGATCGTATAGTGCCTGATCATCCCGAGAGAAGTTATCCAGATCCTTTTTGTTCGCGGCCAGGATATCTGACCGTTTTTCGTCAATAATCCGGATCATACTATCTAATACGGCGTTCTTTTTCTCGGTGGATAACAATTGCATAGTTCTATATTTTTTAGGAATTACCGAGCTGTCGATAAATTCGGCAATTCGAAGATTCAATAATTAAGCTTACTGATCAATTACTTTGGTGCCTACCTGCTTACCTTCGACGATATCCAGGATGACATTATCCCTCTTGCCGTTGGCAATAAAGGTGGGGATATTTTTTTGGGCCAGCATTTTGGCGATTTTGATCTTTGACTTCATGCCGCCACGTCCTTCCCCTTCTTTCTTATTGGAGGCTTTGACGTACCGCTCTACGTTTTGATCGGGGGTTACCCTTTTGATCAAATCGGAGTCATCATCTTCAGGGTGTCCGGTATAGACGCCGTCAATGTCGGTCAGTAGGATCAATTTATCAGCGTTGATTAGTTCGGCTACCAGTCCGGCCAGTTCGTCATTATCTGAGAACATAGACATCGTTAGTGATACGGCATCATCTTCGTTGGCGATGGGGATGATCCCTTCTTTGATAAGGCCTTCGTAGCAATTGATCATATTCTCCCGGTATTTACCAGGGTCGAAGTCTCTTTTTGTTGCTAACACCTGCGCGCAACGCATACCAAACTTCTTAAACATAGAGTAATACATACGCATCAGGCGGGGTTGGCCGACCGAAGAGAAAATCTGGCGCCGTATCGATTTATCCGTCGCACTACATTCTCCAATCACTTCCTTACCGGCGATGGTAGATCCGGAGGAGACCAGTACGACACTAACCCCTTCCTCGTAGAGATGGGCAATTTGCTTCACTAAACTGTCTAAGACAGGTAATACGATTCGATTGTCTCGATTGGTCATTACATTGGTACCGACCTTTACGACAATTCTTTGATTTTTTGTACTCACTTTTTTGGATATTGGTTTGTTCGGGTTATTACTTTTATTATGATTCTTTTCCAAGTTCTACTGCTCGATCAAAGGCCGCGTAGGCCGCACTTTTAATCAACTCGTTGACATTGTTGCCTTCCATATCATCGAGGGCAGCCTGTGTAGTCCCCCCTTTAGAAGCAACGCGATCCATCCATTTGGTTGGCGTCAGGTTAGATTCCTGGAATAAGGTGATTGCTCCTTCAAAGGTATGGCTAACCAGCACTTTGGAGTCGTTGTCGGAGAAGCCCATTTTTTTGGCTGCTTCCAGCATAGACTGCATAAAGTAAAAGACATAAGCCGGGCCACTACCAGAGATACCCGTTGACTTGTCTATAAAATGCTCGGTATCAACGTGAATAGATACACCCGTCGTATCTAACAGGTTGCGGATCATTAGCAATTCCACCCTGGAGACCGCTTCCGATTCGGTAAAGGAAGTTACCCCTTTGCCGACTTTAGCTGGTAAATTGGGCATGGTCCGGACCACTTTTGGGACCCCAAGCATGGATTGGATACTTTCGATCGTTACGCCCGCCATCATGGAGACAAATATTTGCTCCTCATTAATGTAGGGCCTCATCTCCTGGAAGAGTGCCTCGCAGTGGTAAGGTTTTACGGCAACGAATACGATGTCTGCTTCCGGCAGACAATTCTCCACTTTATCAAAAACTTCAAATTTTTGAGTAGCTTCCAGTCGTTTGATGGTTTCCAGACTTTTGTCCAGTACCATCATTTTACGGCGATTGAGTAAAGGGGACGTAGACATACCTTCTGCGAAGGTAAATCCCATATTACCTCCGCCAATCATAAGTACTTTCATTTCGTTGGTTTAAAAAGTCGTTTTCGTGTATTTAGTACAATAAGTACCCTTACTGTACAAAAAAATAGACAAACTTACCACTTTAGAAAGCCCTTCTTTTAAATAAGTTCGATACCGAAGCCAGATAAATGATTTGGGTAGAGTATTCCATCGTTTAATTCGAAGCCTCCCCGAAAGAGATCTTCGGCCAGATCAAGGCTACCATCCAGGTCAATATAGCGGGTGGCCGGGCAGGCCAGCGCGGCGTGTAAAGCTGCCGTAATGCTTACAATACTTTCGTCAAAACAACCCCAGAACAGCTCTACACCCGCATTTTGGGCAATATTGGCAATCTCAAAAGCACCGAGCAGACCACCGCACTTCATGAGTTTAATGTTAAAAATACCGCAAGCCCCAGCCCCGTCGATCAGCTCGAGCGCGGATGCTGTGTTTTTGAGCGATTCATCGCAGGCGATTTTTACTTTTAGTTCTTCGGGTAGTGTTTTCATTTCCACTTCGGTCCCAATTGGCATGGGTTGCTCAATCAGTTCTAATTTGAGTTTTTGAGTGGCTTTATGGAAAGCAATGGTCTGATTGGAGGAATAGCCCTGGTTGGCATCGACGCGCAGGTGTAGGCTGTCGCCAAAATGCTCCCGGACTTTGGTACAGCGCTCGATATCTTGTTCGAGCTCAAGCCCGGTTTTGATCTTTAGTACTTTGAAGCCTTGTTGCTGGTAAGATTTGGCATCTTCGAGGGTTTCTTCCACGGATTTAATACCAATGGTTACGGAGGTGGGCAGTGGTTTTACCTTTTGGCCATAGAATTCCAGGATTGGCACATCCAGATATTTACCAAAGGCATCGTGCAGGCCAATATCCAGGCAGGTGACCGTACCGGAGTGCTGCGGGAAGGCCTGCTTTACTTCGCTGATCAGTTGGCGGAAATGGCGAATATCCCGCCCAACCCATTGCTGTACGGTATCAGATTGTAGATTACGGATACTGTCTTCGATGCTTTCGCCAATAACGTGTTCGGAGGCAGCCGAAGCGCCAAAGCCCACGGTGCCATTTGCCAGTTCGATTTCTACAAAGGCCAGTTCAGCTACTTCCGTAGTCTGGAAGGCAATGGTGTACGGATTGGTCAGTGGTATGTCGCGGCGGTAGGCGCGGATGGCGTTTATTTTCATGTGTATGTAATTTTAGTAAAGTTTTGTTTTTTAATAGTTATGTAGTGCTTAAGCTTAGGTTGAATTCGAAGGTTAAAGGTTAAAGGTTAAAGTCCCAAGGTTAAAGTCATGTCACATTTTAACCTTTACCCTTTTTACTTTATCCTTTTGCCCAGAGCAAATCCCCTATATTCATCCGCGTTCTGGTGCGCCTTAGGCGCATGGGCATTTCATTTGTATATAATTTTAGTAAAAGTCTATTTTACAGTTAGAAGTTGTTTGAAAACTCCTCACTGAGCCCTTGACAACACATTGAAAGCCAATACGGCAGCTCTTTTTTCCCTTCGTCCTACTGAGGCGGATGGCTACGAGAAAAAAAGTAGCCTTGTCTTGACTTTCAAGCCGTTACCAATCATCTCACCAGGAATTCTTAAACAACTTCTTAGTTGTGCAGTTTTAAAAAAAATTAAAAACCTAGCAAAATCATGTGCCGTTCTTACCTCTTCATTTTTGTCAATCGCTACAAAAACGAAGCCTTTCTCCAAATAAAGACTTCCGCGTATCAGTCATTTAGTTTGCTAGGTTAATATTCAAAAAACGAAATAGACAGACCTACTGTTTAGAAAGTGGAAAGAAAAGGTATTTTGATAGGAAGACTAGATGGTGAAGTGGATTGGCGGCCCAATACTTACGAGCACCTATTTAAGCTCCTCCCGGATCCCCTTCACCAATTGCTCAAAGCGCTGCCCGTACTCCAGATATAAATGGTACTCCCGATCTGGGTCTTTCTCCTGGTCTTGTAGATGAAATACCTTGCCGATATGTGGTTCTATGGCCAGGAAGCCCTGGTAGTCGCTACTAAGTAGATCCTTTAAGATTTCCGGAATACGGGCCTGGCCTTCGCCGGCAAAAGTATACTCCGGCTCGCCTTCTTCGGCATGCATGATGCCATCTTTGACGTGTACGTGAGCAATGGCCTGCTTTACCTTTCGGTAAAAATCGAAGGCATCCTGCCAGGGGTAGGGGGGCTTCTGTGAACGATCGCGCTGGAAAACAGGATTGCCAGTGTCAAAAACCAGTTTCAGCCCGGGCACTTCTTCCAGCAGACGTAGCGTATGATCGGCCGAGAATCCGCCCCAGTTCATACAGTTTTCGTGTAGGGCAGTCAGCCCGGCGTCGGCAAAGCGTTGGGTGATTTCGCGTAAACGCCGGAAGCGTTCCTGCTCTGCCTGATCTTCGCCCCAGGGACGCTGTGCATAGGACATGATTCGGGCGTATTGGACACCGAGGCGCTGCATCCGCGGTATACAGCGTTCGATCTCTTGTAATGTAATATTCCAATCCGAATCAATCGTTTTCGACCAGCTGCCAATCAGGGTGCCGAATTCGGCTACCTTAAGTTGGGCAGCTTCTAGCTGATCACAAACGGCCAGGAAGTCGTCTTTGGGCAGATCGTGGATACTCACACCATCCACCATCCGCAAGGACAGATATTCCCAACCGAGTTCTTTTGTTACTATTATTTGTCCGGCCAAATCTTTGGCTGCCTCGTCTGTAAATCCACTTAGTTTCATCCTTTACCTTTCTACTTTAATCTTATAATTCCACCCACTTTCCATTATTCCGGGCACTTTCATAAATCGCCGTGATTACCTTTACGGCTTTCAGGGCTTCCTGGCCGGTAACCAATGGCTGTTGGCCTGCTTCAATGGCCTGCACGACATCTTCAAAATTGAGTCGGTGTCCTTCAAAATTAATGGCGGAAGGATCGTTGGCTCCCAGTCCACCGTTCGCGCCTTCCATTAAGTGCTCCTTAACGTAATCGTCCGTCTCCTTCGACTCTTTGAAATCCCAGACCCGGAAAGATTCATCCGCCATAAAAACGGAGCCTTCACTACCACAAAGCTGCACCTCGGCCGGATGGCCAGTCGAAGACCAACAGGAAGTAGCGCCTTCGATCACGCCGCGGGCACCACTCTCAAACTCCAGGATGGCCACGGCGGTATCTTCGACTTCGATGCCCTCGTGGATCAGGCAGTCGACCGAGGCGGAGAGACGCTTGATATCTCCCGCCAGGTAGATGAGCTGATCGATCGTATGGATGGACTGATTCATAAGGGCACCACCACCGTCCAGGGCCCAGGTGCCGCGCCAGGCCCCCGAGTCGTAATATTCCTGAGTACGGTACCATTTGACGTAGGCATCGCAGAGGGTAAGTCGACCAAAACGGCCTTGTTCTACTGCTTGTTTCAGGCGTTGTACCGCTGGATTAAATCGTCGATTAAAAATACCGGCCAGGACTACTTTGTTTTCGGCGCAAGCCTGAATCATCTGCTGGATTCGTTCGGGGGTCACCTCCAGTGGTTTTTCGCAAATAATATGTTTTCCTTTTTGGGCGGAAGCCAGCGCTGGCTCCAGATGTGCACCCGAAGGCGTCGCGATCGTCACGATATCGATATCCGGGTCGTCAAGCAGATCGTTGAGCTGATGGTAGCCTTTACAATTGAATTTTTTGCCCAGCGCAGCTGCTTTATCCGGATTACGGGCGTAGATAGCACCCAGTTGACCACCATCCATCGCCTGAATGGCTTGCGCATGAAAGTTGGCGATCATACCGCCACCAATTATTCCAAATGTTTGCATATTCCTTTATCCTTTAACCTTTATCCTTTCGATCTTTCCTTTCGGAAAAAACCAATAATACCAATCCCCGCTAATATCGGCAAACCGATCAATCCAAACAAACCGAACCAATGATCATAGGGGTTGCTACTTTGGTATTTGCCCAATAGGGCCCAAATAGAAGCGAAGGTGGCAATACCCGTGGCCAGTATCATTAGTAAATTAAGAAAACTACGACGGCGTGGAAGTTCTTCGCCCAGGGCCTTTTTAGAATTCATCAGCAGTAAAAATATCAGATAAGCGATGGGTAGCAGGGTAGTGGCGATAACCGAAGCGGGTACGGCCAGTGCGGTCTTGGCCGCTCCGTTCCAGAGCAGGGGGGAGAAAAAGCCAGCAATGGCGGGTATTACGGCTCCAATGAGAAAGAACCGCTGTTTTCCCGGTTGTCCAAAGGCTTCGCTGACGGCGTAGCCATTCATCATCATATGGACCAGCATGGTACTCAGGGCCATGGCCAGGATGCCGATGCCAAAGATTAATTGGGACCAGCGGCCCAAAAAAGGAGTTAGCGCATGCGCCAGATCATTGGCATTTCGCTTGGCCAGCATTCTGGAAAGGTCTTTATCAGCCTGGGGCGCCGTCTCGCGTAAGTGCTGGATGCGACTTTCGTCAAAAGTAGACCAATGGGGGTATTCTGCCCGCAAGCGGGTATCCAGTACCTGGTGGTATGCCCCCTGGCTAACGATGCCTTCTTCGTTCGCATGAAACTGGGAAGCGGTAGAAATAATCAGGGCGGAAGCCCCCAGCACAAAGGGGATAAATAAACCGAGGACCAGGTCAAATCGCGATAATTCCCGATGTTTCTTTTTCCAGCCTTTCTTCATCAGTGAGTAGGGCAGCAGGAAAGTCATATTGATACCTACGGCGGTACCAAAGGCGCCGATGATGATGTCGCGTTGATTTTCGGCGATATATTGTTTCCAAAAAGTACCGTAGGTTTTACTTTCGGCAATGTACTCGGCGTAGGTGTCTGTGGGGCGGAAAAGGGCAGAAAAATTAGGGACGATTCCTTGGCCAAGGGCCACCCAGTCTACGGCTCCTTTCCAAACGAGCGTTACGACTACGCCCATAAAGGCCAGCACAATAATAGCAACTAGCGATTTAATCACATTATCAATGATTTGTGAGGCGCGGCCTTCTTGCGAAAATAGCCAGATGAGGCTAAAGGCGACGATAAAAAGTAGGCCGGTAATCAGAAAAGGGGGAACTTGTTCTCCCCCCAAATTACCCTGAATGGCATCGCTACCCAGGGCAAATTGGGCTGCACAGAAAACCACATCGGCCACGATGGTGGCCACGAGCCAGGCCCAGGCCAGCATGGGCGAGACGTGCCGTTGGGCCAGCTTGAAGGGCCGATCTTTGATATCCTCTTTGCTGAGGGTGACGTAATTTATCGCACCCAGCATAATGATTCCACAGAGCATGGCCAAAGGTTGCAGCCAAAGAAATTGAAAACCACCCACTACGCCCAGATAAAGGGCTCCGACCAGGGTGCCGCCTCCCAGGGTTACTGCGGCCTGTATCCATCCTGGGCCACTCAGCCGGGTGTAATAGTAAAACTTACCGAAAAAACCGGTGGATTGTGCCTTATCGAATAATTGGTCTTGCTTCATGTATCGCAATTCTGCTACCAGTGGCTCAGAGACTTAACCCCCGAGCCACTGGACTGTCTGGACACAATATAAAAAAATGCAGCAGATTTTAACGCCTCACTAGATGGATATGGCACCGGATGGGAAGGACAAAAAAAGGAACAGTAAAAACTGTTCCCTCACAAATTGGTATGTTAGATAACCTCTCTCTTTACGCGGTTGCTTAAGCATCCGCATTTGCTCTTTTATGATCAGCCAGGAATTTCTCCAGACCAATGTCTGTCAAAGGATGTTTTAATAAGCCTAAAATAGCTTCCAGCGGACAGGTCACCACATCGGCACCCGCACGTGCGGCATCTACAATATGCTTAGAGCTGCGAATGGACGCAGCTAATATTTCTGTTTCAAAACCCTGTACGGCGTATATCTCAGCAATTTGTTCAATCAAATCCATCCCTTCCCAGTTGATATCATCAATCCGGCCGATGAAGGGAGACAGGTAAGTAGCACCCGCTTTAGCGGCTAAGATGGCTTGCCCTGCGGAAAAAATTAAGGTGCAATTCGTTCGGATACCTTTATCAGTCAAATAACGAATCGCCTTTACCCCTTCTTTGATCATGGGGATTTTAACCACGATATTGGGGGCGAGGGCCGCTAGTTTTTCTCCTTCGGCAATCATTCCCTCAAAGTCGGTGGAAATTACTTCTGCAGAGACATCACCATCCGTGATTTTACAAATTTCTTTATAGTGGTTTAAAACGTTTTCTTCTCCGGAGATACCTTCCTTAGCCATCAGAGATGGGTTAGTGGTAACACCGTCCAGAATACCTAAATCCTGGGCTTCTTGAATGTCGGATAAGCTAGCTGTATCGACAAAAAATTTCATCTAGTGATCTTTTTAATAGTCAAAAATAAAAAATTCCTTTAGGATTTTTTATATATCTAAAAGTTTTACGCACAAAAATATTCCCAAAGGATGAAATACTCTCTTTAATGATAGACAATCCGGCGGGTTTGTTCATTCTGAGCACTCCTTATTTTTACCAGGTATATGCCTTTACCGGGCAATTGCTTTCCGAATATGGGTACTACTTGCTTTCCGGATTCGTACTGTTGTGCGGATTGCCACAATAACTGACCGCTAAGGGTATATAGCTGAATATTCAATTTCTGGCGGATCGGATTATAGAAAACAATGCGGGTTTCAGCACGAAAAGGATTGGGATAAACCTTTTCAAAGAGGAATGTCTCTTTTGTCTTAACTTCGCCCCGGCTTTGCAGCAGTAGACTTTTCACCCGATCATCCGCGTAAGCTTCACTCTTCACCCAATGATCCGTCAGGGACAAGACTTCACTCAAACGCAGTTCTTTTTTAGGTTTTAGGACCAGGTGAAAACAAATTTCTTTTCCCAGATCTTCTCCACTTGCCTCGGTCTGTAACCAACTGGTGGCTATCCAGCCTCGATTGGCTTGTATACGGTAGTTGTTTTTCGCGAAAGCGCCCGGAGTAACCTCTAGCAGATCCGCTTTATCCTGATCAATTTGCAGGGTGAATTGCATACCCTGGATTTGCTCCAGATTAGCCTTAATGGGAATGGTATAAATCTGATCCGGTGAAAGGAAACGATCTGTAAATTGAAGACTTGTTGTCGTTTGACTTCTTTCATCTATACTTAGCGTGCTGGCTGGGTCTACATTACCACTTACATCACCAATTTTTACACCGACGAAATCTACACTCATCAGGCTGTCCGCAAGGTTATTGATATTGATAATCTCCGGGAAGGAGGTCTGCCAGGGGTTCTGCGGATTGGGGAATCGATAATCTGCCGGGATAAACCGCCAACTGGTATTGTTCTCAAAACGAAGATCTACACTCAGGATTAGTTTTCGTAATTCAATTAAATCCAGGGTAGAAATGGCTTTGGAATTATTGACATCAGCGGCGATGCGTTTGTAAGGACTGTCCAGTACTTGTCGACCCAGAATGTGGTTTTGAATAATCAGAATATCCCAGGTAGAAATACCATTCAGGAAGCCACTATTCAGGCTGGGGCTTACGGTATAATCCGTGTTGGTCTCGATTTGGTCAAATGCGTACTTTCCGTTTTCATCACTAAGGTATAACATAGACAAGGGACCACTCAGGCTAACGTCGGCATTTTGGATGAAACGATTATCTTCCGTCAAAATGGTACCAGCGATCATTCCCGAAGAGAAGGGGCAGGTATTTTCGGTGTCTTTTATGCTGATAATGCTTTCGCAAAAACCGTGTTGGTCATTTTCATCCCAGGCATGGATTTCTACCAGGAACTCCGGCTCGCTTAACTGCTGACAATTAAAATTTAGGCTAGTCTGCGATCGATCCGCCGACTGATCTTTCAGGTTGATGGAAAAATCATTGACGCGAAGCCGTCCCCGGCTGTCTTCTTCCGGTCCCTGACCGGCACAATCGTACACCGCTGTCTCCAAAAAATCAGCTGCCAGGGCACTAGCCACTGCTCCGCCATTGCCATCTGCCATTAATTCTACAATCCTACCTGGCCGACAAATGGGTTGTGGAGCGGTACAATCGTTGATAGTCAAGTTGAAAATCTGACGTACGCGGTTACCGCAATTATCGTCGGCCCAGAGCACAAGTTGATGGCTACCCAAAGGGAAGCGAGCCTTAAAAAGGGTATCCTCTAAAAAAACTGAATAATCTACCAGTGATTGTCCGTTTCTATTTTCATCAAACCAAATCTCGAGTTTCAGGTCATTAGATCCGATACACTGATCGCTAATGATCATTCCTAGTTCGACTTCTACCAGGCAGTCGTCGGTCATTTCCCCACATATAAAAGGGGAACCACTAATTTCTACCTCTGGGTATATATCGTCATAGACCAATAAGTGCTGAGTGTACTGCCAATACCCAAAAGAGCCAAACCGGGGACTTGGGTTATTTTCCTCATCGGCTTGTGTAGAACCTTCTTCGATATTTTCACCCCAGACATTTTCAATGGTTAGTCCAGTATTACCACAAACTAGTGGTGTCTGATAATAAGTATTACTTTCTGGTGATCCGGGGCCACTGATTACTTTCCACCAGTAAGCTTCTGTTTGATTCGGCGTCTCTGGGTTGTCAGGAAAACTATTATACGGATTGGAATCAGCATCATAATAAACGGTGTCCGGTAGCTCATCATTAAAATTGCGATGTACAATGACGAATAGGTCATTGTCCCCAGGCTGATTATTACCGTCGGGTCGGTTGGGATTCATATTGTAATTGGTCCCGCAGCTTTCTCCATTCCAGTTGTCCCAGTCGCGAGAAATGATAAGGGGGGCAGAACGCCCATTGTATTCGCACCAGTTAATCACCTGATAGGTACGAAAAATTTTAAAGCAGGCATCAACATCCTGTGGAGCGTAGAGGTAAGTATCATTATAGGCTACGGCTAGTAGATCACAGTGTTCTTCTTCCACTTCCAGGTATCCGGAATCGACAATTCCCGCTGAGCAGTTCGCCTGAATGTCTTTTGGGAATTTAATCCAGTAATCGTAGCGTTCCCGAATCGTTATTTTCTGCTCGGTAGACTCCCGGAATATGCCTTCCTCCATTGGTTTCTCCACAATGATGGTTCGGCTTATTTCACCGAACCCACAGTTGTCGAGACTTTTATTGATTACTTCCCTTACGGTATATTGGCCACACAGGTTTCCAGTAATATCGGGATAGCCCAACTCCTGGCGCCAGGAATTTAGCAGACTGCTATCTTCGGGATACACGTAGCTACCAGCTTCCAGCAGTCCTACAATCGGATCACTACAATCCAGCTGTAAATTATTTAAGGGGGCAATACTTAAACGACTGGTATCTTGCACGGTAAGGTCAACCCAGCATTGTCCTACGTTAGGGGCAGGTGTTCCGGTCAGTGGTTCAATTGCCTGATCAAAAAACCGGGCTTGTATCTCCAGCTCTTTGCTGAGATCTGAACAGAAAAAAGCGAGTCGGTCCGTCCAGGGGGTATACCATTTCCCATTTTCGAGGGTCCAGTTATATTCTTCGGGGTCTTGCTGACCATTCTGATTGGTATCGAAATAATCAGCCTGGTCAATGCGGCCATTCTGATCACTATCGTAGCCCAGTGCAATGAAATCGGATAGCTGCTCGTCGAGCTGAGCTACACTGCGTCTCATTTCTCTTCTATCCAACTGACAGTTGTCATCGCTATTTTGATCAACCTCTTCTATGCTAAGCCACTGGTAGTAGCCTTGATCTTGCTGGGCCTGGATGGTAACTGTTAGCTCTTCGGGACATTTGGCAAGGGGGGCAATCCGGTCCCTCACGAAAAAGAACAGCAAGCCTTTACCTTTATTCTCACATTCGTCATCGGCCTCAATGACCATGGCGTGCATACCCGGAGGTATGTTTTGTACCGCCGTTCCGATGGTTGACTGAGGTGTGTTAAAGTCACTGTAACGCCACTGACCGGAATCCTCAAAAGAATAGAAGCCAAAGCTGTATCGGCTGGTACTACAATCTTCCACTCGATAATCAAACTGCTGTTGTAGAAAATCCTGGTCTAAGGGAAAGCTAATGGTACAATCCATAGGGCCGGTAGAAAGCTCGGTTACTTTGCCTTGCTGTCCAAGTGCGATCAGTTGCGTTCGTAAATATGTTGTATTTAGAGCGGCCAGCGTATTCGTGCCGGGTAGATTAATGGCTTTTCGGGTAAAGAGAGGAGCTTCCAAATCTCCGTAGCGGATCAGGTAGCTGTCTACAATACTGGTGTCTCCGGTACACCAGTCGAAGATCTGCACTTGGCGGTTTAACTCATTATACAGCCCTCCACAGTCGGTATTTATTTCGTCGATTAATTGGATGTCGAGATTACAATCCAGTTCGTTCAGATAGAGCGTATCACCAAAGACGTCAATCCAGAAGGGATACTGGTCTGGTATGATTACTTCTTCTGGTGAGCAGGTAACCACTTCCTGATCGGGTATCAGGTGAAGAGCATCAAAAGAAGGGCGGACCAGATGGAAGTATTGTTCGACCTGGGTGAGATTATTTTCGCAGTCCGACGCGGTCCAACGGCGAGTGATTTTGGCAAAATAGGGTAGGCTATCACAGGCGAAGAAATCTACCTGGTCAAAAAATTTAACGGTTAATTCGCAGTTACAGGAAACGCAATTCTCCTCAAATTGTACTTCCCCCAAATAGTAAGGATTCGGTTGGCCATCAACAAAAGGACGAATGGTATTTGGATTGTTGAGGACTTTGTCAATCTGTGCACACTCGAGCGTGTCGAGGGTTTGAATGGTGTCGGTAGGTACAGGGCTCAGGTCATCAATCAGGGTGATTAGACCCCAACAAATAATGGCATTTCTTTCGTTGGTAATGGAATAGTTATAGGTCCCCGGGCATTCGACTATCTCCCGGTTACTTGGGTTCTTATCAAAAACGAATACCTTTAAGTTATCTGGAATGGAATCCCCTTGGAGCAGGGTTTTGGGATCGATTACGTATTGACAATCGCCATCAACGGAGACCTGAGCAGTACCTACACAGCTGTAATTACTTGCAGTTTGACTGCTAAGCGGGAGGGGGGAGAGTAATGCTATGATGAGCATACTCAAAAGCCAGCCGTGACAGATTTTAGCCGATCTCATGATTTGCTTTTGCAAAAATATAACTATCTAAACCTACGCTTTATTATGGCTAAAGCAAGTCTTCGTCAGATGCTTTACTTTAGCTCAGTAAATTAATCTGGTAGTTGGGATAGATTGTGTCAGCTACTTCTGAATGGTTGGTTCCTTTGTTTGCCTTCCAAAGATAAGGATATTTTACGTAAATACCGATAAATAGCTTTCTTATTTCGCTTTCTTCTGATCTTCCTCCGGGTACTCAATCCTTACGTGGTGAACCGATTTCATTACTTTCTGAAATATACCCTTCACAGATACCAGCTCTTCGAAGGTCATGGTCGACTCTTCCAACTGGCCGTGCTGAATCTTACCGTTGATAATTTTATCAATGAGTTCGTTAAGGTTCTCCTCCGTAGGTTCTTTTAAGCTTTTACAAGCGGCCTCAATAGAATCGGCCAGCATGAGAATGGTTTCTTCCTTTGAAACCGGTTTGGGACCCGGATAACAAAACAGCTGTTCATCAATGGATTCGTTGGGATGTTCCTTCAAATAATTCCGATAGAAATATTCCGTTCGGGTAGTCCCATGATGGGTCTTGATGAACTGAATCAACAACTTAGGCAAGCGGGCTTTTTTCGCCATTTCTACACCCGCGGGAATATGATCGATAATGATCTTCGCGCTATCCAGGTGAGAGATGTCATTATGCGGATTTTTTCCCGCCTGATTCTCAATGAAGTATTCCGGGTTTTTGGTCTTACCAATATCGTGATACAGGGCGGCCACCTTAACGAGTAAAGCATCCGCACCGATCTCCTGAGCAGCAGCTTCCGAAAGGTTAGCTACCTGCAAAGAGTGTTGCAGGGTGCCGGGAGCATCCAGGGCCAGCTTTCGCAAAAGCGGACGGTTCATATCGGATAATTCCATTAGTGAAATGGAGGAAGTGAAACCAAAAAAACGCTCTAATAGAGGGATGAGCGGATAGGCTAGTAGGGTAAGCACTACATTAATCAGCAACCAGGAGTAATTAGAAAAGTCAATGTCTGATAAGCGCCCTTCCTGAATGAGCGATAAACTGAAATACCCAACCGAATAGGTCAGGAATAAGAAGAAGATGGAAGTGAAAAAACGGGTCCAATCCCGGGTGTCCACATCCGTAAGTAAAACAACAATACCGGCCAAAATCTGCAAAAAGGTAAATTCATAACCCTGGCTGGAGAGGAAACTCGCAATCAATACGACGATGATATGGGTGAAAAGGGCCAGCCGCTCCTGGTAAAAAGTTTTGATTACGATGGGGACAATACAGAAGGGAATCAGGTAAGCGTTCAATAATTCCGTACTTTCTACCGCGGTGACTAAATAACTATACAGTACCAGCCACATAAAGATAAAAATCAACTTAACGGTACTGTTGAAAATGTCCGAGGCAAAATTGATTAGGTACAGGACAAAAACACCAATAATTAGACTGGTGAGCAGAAAATAACCAATAAATATGAGCAAGCGAGACCGATTGGCCATCATATTATTCTCGTACTGCTTTTCCAGGGAAAGCAATTTCTGATATACCTGATCATTGATATTATCGCCCCGGTTCACAATGAGTTCTCCTTTGCGGACCATTCCCTGTGTAGGGGATATACCCTGGGCAATCTCCTCCTGAATACTTTGACTAATGCTGTCCTGGTAAACGATATTTGGAATGATTCGCTCCTGAAGAAGCGGCAGCAGGAAATCAGTATCCTCCAGGCTACTTTTCGCAAGCGTATCATTCAGGGCTTGCTTTACCTCTTCCACCTCATAAAAACGATTCAGCGGGACGGTGCTGAGGTCTGCCTCATTAAATAAATTTATGAGAAAGGGCTTATCCGCTGTTTGATGAGCTTCGAGCGTTTTAATAATACCCACCTGGTAATATTGCTCCAGAAAATTGGTGCCAAAACGCTTGTAGCGATTGGGCCTCCGGCGTAGATCCTGAAACTGTTCATTTTCCGAAAGGTCGTCCAGGCGCTGGTCAAAGCTACCCTGAAAATCCTGAATAGATCTATTGTCAACCTCGGGCAGCCGTTCGTAATAGGGATGATAATCATCCATGGCCTGCTGAAGTTCAGTCTCTAATTGTTGCCCTGGTTTGTTAATTGCAAAGTCGAAAGGAGCCGTCAGGGTTTCATACCGCCAACTCTGTCCCTTTTCATATTCATACTCAAAACGCACGCTATTGGGGAATAGCAGACTTATAAAACCTACGACACCCAGGATCAGCAGGTATCTGAAGAACTTGGGCACTCCCTCCAAAGCAGTCTTTAGCTTAGTCATACAGCAAAGGTAAGGAATTCTATTTGCTTCTTGGTCTCCAGGCGACTTCGGCTACCTCCAGGTCTTTGGATAGCTTTCTGGCCAGGACAAATAAATAATCCGAAAGTCGATTCAGGTAGCGGACGACGATCGCTTCTACCTGCTCTTGTTGAGAAAGGCTGACCACCCGGCGTTCGGCACGTCGACAGACACAGCGGGCGATATGGCAATACGACACCAGGGGGTGCCCACCCGGTAGGATGAAGTGTTTAAGCGGAGCCAGGCTTTCGTTCATCTCGTCCATTTTTTGTTCCAGTCGTTCAATATCTTCCGGGAAGATGTCTGGCGTGGTTAATTCTTTCTCCGGATCACTGGCCAGATTAGAACCAATGGTAAATAGCCGATCCTGGATTTGCTTGAGTAATTCGCGGGTGTATTCCTCGGAGATATGGTCGCGGATCAGTCCCAGGTAGGAATTTAGTTCATCAACCGTCCCGTAGGCTTCGATACGGATATCATCTTTAAGCAGTCTTTTGCCACCAAAAATGGAGGTTTCGCCTTTATCGCCAGTCTTCGTGTATATTTTCATTTTCTTCTTTTTTACAAAAGTATAAAAACAAAGCCGCACCTAAGGTGCGGCTTTAATATAAATGCATTAGTAAAAATGAAGTTTATTTTGGATGCCCTTTTATCAGGCAGGATTTCTAATCTTGTTTGTAGCGGTGCTCGGGATGATCGACCGTTACTACATTCTCATTCCGTTCATCCGTTTCTACCAGGCCATCGCGCAGGCGTATGATGCGGTGTGCGTGCTCCGCAATATCCGGTTCGTGGGTTACCAGAATAATGGTATTGCCATCGTTGTGGATTTTTTCGAAAATGCTCATGATCTCAATGGAGGTTTTGGTATCGAGGTTACCGGTAGGCTCGTCGGCCAAAATAATGGAAGGATTATTGACCAGTGCCCGGGCAATGGCCACGCGTTGTCGTTGCCCCCCGGATAGCTCATTGGGTTTGTGGTCAACCCGATCACCCAGTCCTACTTGGGATAGTACGTCCCGGGCGCGTTCACTTCGTTTGGACTTACTCATTCCGGCATAGACCAAGGGTAGGGCTACATTTTCAAGCGCCGACAATCGGGGGAGTAGATTAAAAGTCTGAAAGACAAAACCTATTTCTTTATTTCGAATCTCCGCCAGCTCGCTGTCGGTCATCGTACTTACGTTGGTCTGGTTGAGAAAATAATCTCCGGCGGTAGGCGTATCCAGGCAACCCAGTAAATTCATTAGTGTGGATTTCCCGGAGCCGGATGGACCCATTAGGGCAACGAAGTCACTACGCTCAATATCGAGGGTGATGGTTTTTAGGGCGTGTACTTTGGTCGCCCCCATTTGGTAGGTTTTCTGTAAGTCGTTTACGGAGATAACTTTTGACATAAATTATTGTTTCGAAACCCAAGGGGCCTCCTTATTTTAGATCAATTACTTTAGGTACGGTAAAATAAGTGCCATCTTGTGATGGCGCATTCTTCAGGGCAGCCGTTCTGCTGACCTGATCTTTCACTTGATCCTCCCGCCAGACATTAACATCCGGATTGAGATAAACAAGCGGCTCCACTTCGTCGGTAGGCAGATCTTGTAATTGTTCGACCATGGTCAAAATATCGTTCAAATCTTGCCGGATTGTTGCTCTTTCGTCTTTCGAGAGCTCTAATCTTGCTAAGTGTTCTAGTCTTAAAATTAAGGAATGATCTATCTGCATAATAATAAATTAGAAGTTTGGGGGGTTTTTATCGTCTAAAGTTACCGAACCGGCCCTTTTGATTTCGGAATGCTAAATTACACACTTTCCTAAAAAAAAGTGATCAGAGCGGGCAGATTATGAAATTCCTCGTATTTTCGTTGCAAATATGGATCTGCTAAATTATTACAACTTGAAAGTGTGAGTGAGAATAAACAAAATAAGTTAAAGTATGTAGCCATTGCGGGCAATATTGGTGCAGGCAAGACAACACTTTGCTCTTTATTGGGGAAACATTTTGATTGGGACGTACATTTCGAATCTACCGAGGACAACCCTTATCTGAGCGATTTTTATACCGACATGAAACGCTGGGCCTTTAATTTACAGATATATTTTTTGAATAACCGCTACGGTCAAATTTTGGAAATCCTAAATGGGGATCGCACCGTGGTCCAGGATCGCACCATCTACGAAGATGCCTTCATCTTTGCGCCTAACCTGCATCATATGGGGCTCATGTCAAAGCGGGATTTTGATAATTATCAAGAGTTATTCCATACCATGTCCTCCCAAATACAACCGCCAGATTTATTGATATACCTGCGGGCCGGTATTCCTACCCTGGTAGACCATATCCAATCCCGGGGAAGAGAATATGAGGGTAGTATGAGTCTGGATTATTTGAAAAAGCTCAACGAGCGCTACGAAAACTGGATCAACAACTATACAGATGGTCGGTTATTGATTATCAATGCCAATGAGGTCGACTTCGCCAACGATCCCGAAGGCCTGGGAAAAGTACTCAACCTGGTACAGGCTGAATTACACGGGCTTTTCTAAGTTTTGCCCGGGCTTTTGCCGAAGAGCGTGCCTAAACAAGAATCTCATTGAGCTGTTAGTGGAGATAAATAGTACACCGAAAAGGTCTGTGTACCTCATTGTCCAATACCAAATAAATTTATGTACGAAGAAATTGCCAGGCAACTAGCGAAGACCAATACGAGACTGGTCGCGGTATCAAAAACCAAACCACCCGAAGATATTCTCCGGCTTTATGAGAAAGGACATCGAATCTTTGGAGAAAATAAAGCGCAGGAACTCCAGGAAAAGTACGAAGAACTGCCCAAAGATATTGAATGGCATTTTATTGGGCACCTGCAACGCAATAAAGTAAAATATTTGGCGCCTTTTATTGCCATGCTACACGCCGCTGATAGCCTGCGCCTCCTCAAAGAGGTGAATAAACAAGCGAAAAAACACGATCGGGTTATTCCTTGTCTCTTGCAGTTTCACATTGCCGAAGAGGATACGAAATACGGACTGGATTTGGTAGAGGCCAGGGAAATACTGGATAGTGAAGTCTACAAGAACCTGGAAAATATCCAGATATGTGGAGTTATGGGGATGGCCACCTTCACTGATGACGAAAAACAGGTGAAAAAAGAATTTGATGAATTGCACCATATTTTTGATACCCTAAAAGCGGAATACTTCGCAGAAGATCCCACTTTTAAGGAAATATCCATGGGGATGTCGGGGGATTACAAAATTGCACAAGCCGCCGGTAGCACCATGGTGCGGATCGGTACCCTGTTGTTCGGTGAACGCAATTATGACTAGTGCCTCAGCCACTAGCTTCCATTTACTAATGCTTTACCAATCTGCGAATGGCACTTCCCCGCGCGTTTCGGACTTGCAGTAAATAAACACCGGCGGGCCAACTTGCAATGGACAATTGGGTCTGTTTTTGTCGTAGCTCCCTTCGCTGCAGTACCTTACCGCTCAGGTGCCTCACTTCTAGTGTACACTGCTCAGGCATTTCGGAAGTTTTTATATTGACCCAATCCTGGGCGGGGTTGGGGAAAACCTCAAAGCTGAAATTGCTAATTTGAGGACTACGAGTATTTACGGCGATACCGGATGAATAAGGGGTGTTGCGTAGTTGAAGACCACCGCGGGCATTGCCGACAACCATCTCCAGAAATCCATCCTGATCTAAATCGGCCACGGCAAGGCTACTACCTCGGCCCGGCCGATAATTAGCTACCCGTTCATCCACCCGGGTGAGTGTTGCGTCTAATCGATTATTCTCGGATTGAAAGAGTTGGATGTTTCCCTGTTCTCCACCCAGCAGAAGGTAGGCCTGGTCGTTTTGGTAAAAAACGCCTGGCATACTATTGCCCACCAGAAAACCAGGTGCCCGGGTGCTTATTTCGCCCAGCCGGTTAAGGTTGCTCCCCGCATTTTCGTCAGCGATAAACTGTGGATTACCCGTCGCGCCAATGTTTTCATAATAATTGATATTGCCCTGCCGCTCCCCAACCAGTAGATCCATTAGGCCATCCTGATTGACATCCGCTATGGCGGGAGCACTACTTAGGCCTACGTCGATATCCATATATTGGTATATCAGAGGAGCAAATTCGGGCACAGCATTGGGACCAGCCGTGTTTTCACCATAATACAGGTACCCAAAGGCCTCCCCAACCAGAATATCCTGGTCGCCATCTCCATCTAAATCCCCAAAGGCAGGACGAAAGCCATAGCTCGTAGGATTAAATTGCTGCATATTGAGATAGTCTTCGTCAATCAGCATAAAAGCCGGCTCGGTATTGGTACCGGTGTTTTCATATAAGAACAGACTGCTGTTTATTTCTCCCCCCGTCGTGTACTGACTCTGGTTGCCAACTACCATATCGACCAGGCCGTCTTGATTATAATCAAAAAAGGCAGGATAAGCATTAGTACCCAGATCCAGCATCTCGCCAACCAGATAGTTTTTTTGCTGGAATGTAAACTGTTTTTCCCCTTGGTCATCTCTGCCCCCCCGGTAATACCAGAGTACATGCTGATCTTCACTGTTTTGTAAGCTATTGGGAGCTGCTAAAAGATCTTTCTGGCCATCCTGATCAAGGTCCAGGTAAAAACTTAGGGGGAACACCGGAAGATCTACCGGGAACGCTGTACTGGGAAACTGAGGGTCTTGTGCATTCATCCAGGCCTGCGTACAATCCCCACCGTTCGTTAAATGATTTAAATTATCAAAGGAGAGATCGCCCAGCACCAGATCCTGATCGCCATCTTCGTCGGGATCGAAGAGCATTAAGGTACTGCCCGCATGCCGATAGTTGACCGCGATAGCACCACTACCTGGCGTAAAACATTCGTCCGGAGCATCGGCCAGGTCGATAATAGAGGTAATACCACTTTCGTAAAAACCGCCCCAGCAACCATCTTCCAGTACAAATTCTAGGCGCTCCAGCTCGTGTCCGTTTTCGACTGATGTATTGCGGTACCATTCCACGTATCCACCGGAAATATTGAAAGTTAGCACATCCAGATCGCCATCACAATCTACATCGGCTACGCCTGGATAATCGATGCGAGAAATATACAGTGGAAGTTGATTTCCGTTGTTTGAAGGAAAACTGGCAATATTGAAGGGAGGACCAAAGATGTAGCGTTCGAAGTGTAATTGATCTTCTTGATAAGATCCTGTGTAAGCAATTAGGCCATCTACACCTGGAATATCTGAATAACAAATGATATCCATTATTCCATCTGCATTGTAGTCTCGCAATAACATCCAGTTCGAAATTTCAGGAAAGGCCTCCAGGTATTCCGGTGCATAGCGGTAATCGTTCTCCCCGGAATGGCCACTGTGTAGGAAGGTCATTTGGACATTTCCCTTGCGGTCAAAAATGTGTAGATCCAGGTAGCCATCCCGGTTGAGATCTATTTGGGAAACCTGGGGGGCATTTAAGCCTCCAATCCAGGCTTGTTCAACCGGGCTGCCATTTTGCATAAGCGGGATCGTAAAGGGACTGAAATCTTGCCCCCCGGCGAAAAAGGGCAGGAAGAGAAAAAAGAACAATTGTGAAGAATATCGTATCATTGTCATGGTATTACTTATGACATATTAAGAACAATTATAATGCCAAAATGCGTAACTCAGATTTGGTATTGGAGTAACGTAGAGGTTTGGGAAGATATTGGCACCTATGAAAGCTATGACAAAGATGATACTTTGCCTGATGTGTAGCCTTTGGCTATTGCCCCTTTCGGGAAAAAGTCCGACGGATTCTTTATTGCAAGAACTGGATGCGGTACTGGCCAATCGTTCGACCTACTTTGCCAGAAAGCAAGCGAATATCCAAAAGGCGGTTATTCAATTAAAACAGGATTCAGACCTGGAAACAAAGTTCATGCACACACTTAGCTTATGCAAAGAATATGAATCCTTCAATTTCGATACCGCTTACATTTACGCAGAGCAGTTGGTAGGACTGGCCAGAAAAATAGATTCGGAGCCCTATTTGGCCAGGGCACGGATTCGTCAGGCATTTATATTGTTGTCTGCCGGCTTGTTTCAGGAAGCCCTGGATAGTTTGGAAACCATTTCTCCGGAACAGCTTCCGTTATCAATTCGTGCTGATTACTATGCGACCAAGTCACGCGGGTATCTGGATATTGGCCGATTTTTGGACGATAACACCTTTAGCCCTTATTATTTAGAGAAGGGAGTGGCTTTGCTGGATTCCGCCGTATCGGCTTCCCAAAAAGAACCTCTGGTTCACCTGGCCCATCGCGCCAATCTCGCCCTGCTTTTGAATCAATTAGAAAAAGCCGAAAAGCTTTTCCTGCAACTTATTTCTGATCCGGCTTTGTCTTCACGAGAACTAGCCCGCGAATCCGCCAGCCTGGGCCTAGTCTATCTCGCCATGGAAAAAAAGTCCAGGGCATTGAAAAACTTTATTATCTCCGCGATCGCAGATGAGGAAAACTGTGTAAAGGAAAATACATCCCTTATGCTTGCTGCTCAAATTTTGTACGACCGGGGGGATTATGAGCGGTCAGATCGTTATATCGACCTGGCTTTGGCCGATGCCTATTTTTATAATGCTCGATTACGAAAATTTCAGATTTTAGACGTCTTACCACTGATTAAAGCCCGCCAGGTCGCTTTGGGGGAACAAAAACAGCGGCAATTGCAGGTATTTGTTTTATTGCTCTCGGCTTTATTGCTTTTCTGCCTGGTTTTGATTTATAATAATATGAAGAAGAATCGAGCCCTTCGACAAAAAGAACAAAAACTAAAGCAAGCTTACACTTCTCTAGAGAACTATACGACGGCCTTATACGAGGCGGATAAGATTAAGGAAAATTATATTGGTTACTTCTTTCAGCGTAATACAAAGTTTATAAAGTACGCGGATAAATTATTCAAGAATACACGTAAGGCACTTGGCGAACAGAAATTCAAAGATGCGCAGTTTCATAGCAAACAATTCCATGGTCGTAAGGAACAACAAAAATTGCTGGAAGATTTTGATAAAGTATTCCTAACCATTTTTCCCAATTTCGTGGATCAGTTTAATCAGTTGTTCTCCGAGGAATATCAGTACAGTCAGGAGAAGGGTACGCTAAATGATCCAGAACTACGTATTTTTGCCTTGATCCGATTAGGCGTCAAAAACAACGAAACCATTGCTCGCGCCTTGGACTACTCCGTGAATACCATTTATACCTACAAAACTAAAGTGCGTAAGCGTTCTTTGCTGAGTAACGAAAAATTTGATCGGGCCGTCATGAAAATATCCGGGCTGGCAGCAGAAAATGCCTGATTAAGCCCTGGTATTTATCTATATTTTTATAACCTTTTTGAAAAATTAAATCATTGATTAACAGTTGTTTGTACTTGATAAGGGGTTAAATATTTCTATATTCCTGTTTTTTTATTCGTTTATGGCAGGAGTCTCTATTATCTTTAGTGAATAAGAAATAAATAATGGCTTATCTCCGGTTTAGAAATTTTTTATTTTGTTTTTAAACTCATGTGCCCGACAATAATCATTTGTTTCGAGAATAATAATGTATGAAACTGGAATAAAGGCTGCTTCGGCGGTCTTTATTTTTTTAGGCAATCCAGCCTGACCTATCTTAGATAAACGCTTTTCCAGATCATCTCACTTTTCACTAAATTGGGGGAAATGGATAAAAAATGGCGTTTATGGGGTGTCGTCATGTATAGTGAGGGAATGGCCGTACCCCGCGATATGCAAGGTATCGTATCCGGGCGTGTACACAATGCCCTGTATTATCCGCCCTTATTAAATCTCAATCGACTTATCAAACCTGATTTTTCTATTTTTCGAGTAGCGGAAGTAGCTAAAGAAAGAATCCGTCGGGAGATTAGTCTCTCTTATTTCAACGGACACGGTATCGAATTTAACGTCTTTGCACCGGGTAAACCGTCCTGGTTGGAAGAGCAGTATCGTTATTTGGGGAAAACGGTTAGGGTCTTGCGTGATCACAGTTCGAATTTTAGTCATTCTGGATTCCTGCCCTTATTGCCTACTCTAGAGGATAAGGTTTACGTAAATTACTGGCCTGGAGAGACCTCTAATATCTATACCGTGTTTAGTCTGCTGCCGACCGGCTTCCAGGGTGCTCTTTTTGCCGTAAGGCCGGCAGAGGATACTCATTTCTTCGATTTGTTCCATTATCGAGATATCGAGCTGGACACACTAGATGGGACTGCTTATGCAAAAGTGGATATCCCCAGCTTTGATGCGAAGTATCTGGGCACCAGGCTATAGTAAAAAACCACTGTTGCTTCCAGCTGTCGATACTACCTTATATTTGCAGGATCATTTTGGAACTTACGAAGGCTTATTTGTCGTGCAACTAATTGAAAATGCGGAGGTTGTTGATCAGCGATCCCTGGAGTTGAAAGCGGGAACTCCCCGTCTAATTTCCCGTAAAGTGAGTAGGAGCGGGGAGGCAGAGCGGGAAGGTATGGTTCGCATTCCCGGCGGGGACTTTCGTTTCCGGAGCACTCATGGCGATGCTTTTATTTCTTATCCGGAGGATCAGGAAGATCGTACCTACCCAATAGAATCATTCCTGATGGATAAACACCCCGTGACCAACGGTGTGTTTGCCCAGTTTCTGGAGGAAACCGGCTATTGGCCAGCGGATGATCAGCGTTTTTTGATGCATTGGCCCGAGGGCGTATTGCCCGACAGTCTTCGTCATCACCCCGTAGTTTACATTTCCTACGAAGATGCGCAAGCTTACGCAAAATGGGCTGGGAAACGGCTGCCCAACGAAGTAGAGTGGCAGTACGCCGCTCAGGCGGGCGATGATCGATCCTGGCCCTGGACCAGGGGCACCCAGGACATCTACCGGGAGGAAGAACCGGTCACTAATACCCTGACGGTTTATAAAATAAAGGGTATCGAAGCCAGCCGATGTAATCTGGGGGATGGCCAGCTGGATCCGATAGGCACTTATCCGGAGGGGGCAAACCCTTACGGTCTGGAAGACTTAGTGGGTAGTGTCTGGCAATTGACCAATGATATCTACCGTAGCGGCTCTTACACATACATTATAATGAAGGGTGGTTCTTACTTTAACCCTAGCTCAAGTTGGTGGTATGTACAGGGAGGACCGCGAGAATTGCATTACCGGCAATATCTTTTGCGGGTAGCGCCCGGGTTTGAGCGAAATGCTACGGTTGGCTTTCGTTGTGTGCAGGATCTATCCACGGATTAATATTAAGAAAAAGTTAGCAAGTGCTTTAAGGTGTGGTTTTTTTGATAAAAAATGTATTTTCGCGCCTAATTATTCAATAAACAACATTGAACAACCATGAGAAAAATCTTACAATTATCATTATTGGCGATGAGTTTCCTGGCGATTAGCGCTGCTGACCTTGTTGCGCAACAACAAATTGCTTACGTGGATAGTGATGCACTAATATCCGAGCTGCCGGCAAAGAAACAAATGGATATCGAGTTAGAAAGCTTTCAAAAGCAGCTAAATGCACAACTAGATGAGGAGCGGCAAAAATTTCAGCTGTATGTACAAGACGTTTCGGCTAAAATCCAGAATGGCGAACTTTCTCCCAAAGAGCAGCAAGAGGAAGAAGCAAAGGCTAAGGAAATGCAGACCGAAGTGCAGAAACTAGCCCTAAAAGCGGATCAGGATATAGCCAAAAAAGAGCAGGAATTATCCCAGCCTATTATCGATAGCTTTAATGCTGCCTTGAAAAAGGTAGCCGAAGATAATGGCTATGCTTATATCGTCGACAAGAAGCTATTCCTTTATTTTGGTGGTGGTGTTGATGCCACTGAGAAAGTGCGTGCAGCGATGCAGTAACACTTATTTTAGGAACTGGAAGTGTCGAACTTCTGGTTCCTAACTTGTTACACAGTGTACTCAGTATTTCCAATGCTTAATTTTCTTAAGCAGTTTTAGCATTTTTAGATTGATGGATGGATTTACATTAAAGAATTGGCCATTAATGACGATCCAGTTCTTCTCCATCTCTATGCTTTCGATACGCCTGTAGTTTACCTTTCTGGCTTTCTGAAAAGCGGTGCGCCAATAAAGCGTTTGATCGGTCATGGCGAAACCTACTTTTCCGTTGCCCAGCAGGCTGGTATCGACAAGGAGCAATATCTTTTCATCTTTGGCGGGAAAAAGGTAAGTTGATCCTGCGTTTTTAAGCCGCTCCACGGGCATTTCTCCCAAATCAGTATATACCCTTTCTTTTTCCTGGTCGAGCGCCAAATAATCGAATATGAGCCCCTTGAGGTTACTTTTTTGACGGTTGCCGTACTGGTGCTTAAGAATGGCTTGCGGAAGCTCAACCTGATTGAGGTCAGGACAGAATTTGATGATGAAATAATCCAACAAGTCCTCCAGCATTTTTTCAGCCGCCCGATTGATTTTTCGATAGTCGGCCGTTCCATTAGCCTTCTGGGTATCCACCTGCTCTTGCAGTTCTTCGGCTCGCCTGCCTACGGTCTCCCGGAAGCTTGATTCGTATACCCTTTCGGAAAAAGCCTGGTAATTTTCCCCACGGTGTTCCTGTTGCACTCTTTGTTTGAGCGCCAGAAAAAACTGCTCGATAAATTGCTCCGGTATGGCTTGATTGATGTCAAAGAGGATGTGCTCCAAAGGCGCTTCCTTTACCTCGATTTGTCTTTCTCCACAATTGGGGCAAAAGCGGGCTTTTAGCGGCATTGCCGTCTGGCAGTTGGAGCATATTTTCATCAGCAAATGGTATTTGAATTTATTTCAAAAAGCCGGGAGCAACGGAGAAATCTTTGCTACCCGCCTGGTAAATATAAAAACCTTCTCCGGATTTCTGACCCAATTTTCCGGCTCTGACCATATTGACCAGTAACGGGCAGGGGGCGTACTTGGGGTTACCAAATCCTTCGTGTAATACCTGGAGGATACTCAGGCAAACATCCAGACCGATGAAATCGGCCAGGCGCAGGGGCCCCATGGGATGGGCCATGCCCAGTTGCATAACCGCATCAATCTCTTTAACACCAGCTACCCCTTCGAATAGACTAAAGATGGCTTCGTTAATCATGGGCATTAGTATGCGATTGGCAACAAAGCCCGGGTAATCATTGACCTCAACGGGGCTTTTGCCGAGTTTTCTGGACAGCTCCATAATACTGGAACAGACGACATCGCTAGTACTATATCCCCGGATGACTTCAACCAGTTTCATAATGGGTACCGGGTTCATGAAGTGCATGCCAATCACTTGCTCGGGGCGTTGGGTAGCCCCGGCGATTTGCGTAATGGAGATAGAGGAGGTATTCGTAGCCAGTATACAAGCCTTAGGGCAATGTTCGTCCAGCTGTTTGAATATTTTGAGTTTGAGATCCGTACGTTCGGTAGCTGCTTCCACAACCAGATCGGCTTCCTGAACCCCTGTCTTCAGATCCTGTACTTTGTGTAGCCTTTGGAGGGTCGCCGCTTTGTCCGCTTCGCTGATTTTTTCTTTTTTAATCAGGCGATCCAGGTTTTTGGTAATGGTGGCTTCGGCTTTATTTAGTGCCTTTTCGGAAATATCAATCAGTTGTACTTCAAATCCGGTTTGGGCGAATACGTGTGCAATCCCATTTCCCATGGTGCCAGCGCCAATTACAGCAATGTTTTTCATAATTTGGTTGGTATTTGTTTGAGAAAGGCAAAAATAGATTTATTCTATGGCTTTCAAAAATCGAGATTCGATGCGCTTTCGAATAATTAACATTTGTTGCTTGTTTCTGTTTTATTTTTCAGCTGCCTTTGGGCAGAAACCTTTTTCTGCGGATTACGATGGGATTGCCAGCGTTATTCAGTTGGATTCTATGGTGATTACGGCCCAGCAGCAGGGTTTTGACGTGGAGGAGTTCATTACAATACTAAGGAAAGATGAGTCCTTTTACCGGGCATTTAAAAATCTGCATTTTTTTGCCTACGAGGCGACCCATCAAATGTCCTTTGATAATAAAAAGGGGGAACAAGAGGCCAGTTTTTGGGCGAAGACCCGACAGACTATGCTGGAGGATAGCTGTCGACAAATGAAATTTCTGGCGCCTCCAAAAGTGAACGGGCCGTTTTTTCGCCGCCGGGGTGACTATCGCTACACGACGGCGGAAATGTATGACCGGGTCTTTTTTGTAGAGGGAGTCGTTTGTGAAGGAACCGACTCGGAAGAAGAGGAGCCCAGAGGCTTACAGCGTTACTACCAGGCACTAAAAACGTTTATTTTTCAACCCGGGGAGCGGGTTGATGTGCCGCTGATTAGTAAAAAAACCGCTCTATTCGATTCGGAACTGATGCCTTATTACGATTATAAGATCAGTCGGGGCTTGTATCGGGGCGAGATTGATAGTTATATTTTCACGATCGAGGTAAAGGAAGATTACAGAGAACGTAAGGAAGGAAAAACCCTGGTGAAATATTTACAGACCTATTTTCGGAGTAGTGACTTTCAGGTGCTGGGGCGCAACTATATCATAGAGAATCAGGGTCTGGCAAGTTGCCTGGTGAAGATGAGTGTAGCGCTCACTTATGTGGATGGCGTTTATTTACCCGAAAAGGTGACTTACGAGGGTACCTGGAATATTCCGGGTAAGCGTCGGGAAACGGGCTGGTTTGAAGCTGTTTTTTCGGACTTTACCCAATAGTACAGGATGGGTTAAAAGTTTTTTGGAAAAGCGTCTACAAGTTTTTTAAATTTGTGGGCACAAAAACATGTAATTATGGGAAGAGCGTTTGAATACCGCAGAGCAGCAAAAGAGAAGCGTTGGGCAAAAATGTCGAGGGTGTTTCCAAAACTGGCAAAAGCCATCACCGTCGCTGCCAAAGAAGGAGGTACGGATCCAGAGATGAATGCCACCTTGCGAGTAGCCATTCAGAACGCTAAGGCGCAGAACTTGCCTAAAGCAAATATTGAAGCGGCTATCGACCGGGCCACTGGTAAAGATGCTGTGAATTATACCGAAGTGCTTTACGAGGGAAAAGGACCACACAGCTCCTTAATTATTGTAGAATGTGCAACGGATAATACCACCCGTACGGTGGCTAATGTAAAAGCTTATTTCAGTAAATCGGGAGGTAGCATTGTACCCAATGGTTCCCTGCAATTTCTTTTTGATCGAAAAGCCGTTTTCGAGTTTGAAAAAACGGATGAAATGGACCTGGAAGAGCTGGAACTGGAACTCATTGATGCTGGTCTGCAAGAGATTGACGTCAACGAGGATACCATTTATGTTTACGGCGATTACACCGATTTTGGCAACCTTTCTGACGCTTTGGAAAAGCTGAATATATCACCGGATAAATCCAATTTGAAATACATCAGCAATTCTCCCATCCAGCTTTCAGAAGAGCAAATGGAAGAGGTGGAAGTCCTGCTAGATAAGTTGGAGGACGACGATGATGTACAGGCCGTATTTACTAATATCGACTAAATTATTGCTTTCTATTCTTCCTCTTCCATGCGGCCGCTACGATCAATGAAATTACTGCCGGCCTGCTGAGTACCCATCATAAGGATATCCTGTACATTGACGTGTGGTGGGCGGGAAGCAATAAAAAAGATGGTTTCGGCTACATCTCTGCTCGTTAGTGGATTAAAGTCGTCGTAAATTTTTGCTCTTTCTTTGTCGCCGTCAAAACGAACCAGGGCGAATTCGGTTTCTTCAACGTGGCCGGGACTTACCTGGCTCACCTTGATATTATGCTTATAAAGATCGAGGCGAATGGCCCTAGTTAATGCTTCTACGGCAAATTTGGTCGCACAGTACACGTTACCATTTGGGTAAACTTCTTTACCAGCCGTGGAGCCGAGATTAATAATATGACCACCCTTGCGGGCCACCATGGCGGGTGCGACGGCCCTTGTCAAATACAGTAGTCCTTTAATATTGACATCAATCATTTCCTCCCAGTGGCGAAGTTCTCCTTCGTGGATGGGAGCAAAACCTTTTGCTTTCCCGGCATTATTGATCAGGATATCGATTTTCTCCCACTGGGCAGGCAAGTTATCGACGGCTGCCTGAATAGCCTGAACATCTCTGACGTCGAAGGGAAGCAACAAGAGGTCACTTTGGTATTTTTCTTCTAGTTCGGATCTCAGCTCTTCCAGCCTTTCTCTGCGACGGCCGTTGAGTATTAGTCGGTAGCCATTTTCTGCGAAAGTGATGGCGGTAGCTCTGCCTATTCCTGCAGTAGCGCCCGTAATTAGGACGGTTTTGTCTACTTTGGGAGGCGCTGGTGTTTTAGCCGTTTGGGCTTTTTCAGCGAGGAGTGCTTCCAGTTTGCTAATGTTTTCCTTTAATGCCGTCAAGGTATCGCTACCTTCCATAGTCCGTTTTTCTTCACTGGTGTTACTATTATCCATACTGGCCTTTTTGTTTTTAGGAAAAGCTTTCTTTACTTTTTTAGCTTTTTTGGGTGGTTTGGAAAAGGCTTCATCGTTCTCATCCGTCTGTAATTCCGGGTTGATGGCAATGGCTTTTTGATAGTAGAAATGGGCATCAATTGGATTTTCCAACTGATGGTGTAGCAATGCCAGATCGTAATTCGCAAATGGGTGTTGAGGCTGAAGCTTTAGCGCCTTCTTCAGATATTTGATGGCCTTTTTAGGTTTGTTTTTAAGTTCATTGATCAAAAGCGCATATTGATAATGAGCGTCGACGTGTTCCGGGTTTTGTTTGAGGGCTTTTTTAAAGTACTTCTTGGCGGCTTTTTTATCCGCCGGATCCTGATTAAGGGATACGATGCCCATCCGTGCGTAGACATTTTGGTAGGAGGGGTCGACCTTTAGCACTTCTTTATAATGTTTTTGGGCGGTAGCATACTGTTCCTGAATTTCAGCCAATTCTCCCATTAAAAAATTACCCTCCAGGTGATTCGGATCCATTTCCAATAGTACATCGAGTTGGTGAATAGCCTTGTTTAATTCAGAAGTGTTTTGCGCTAGTAACAGGGCAAAATGATAGCGAAGACTGGTATGATCGCCATACTGGCGAGTCGCTTGCTGCATCATTTGAATGGCGTCTTCTAATTGATCGGCGTTGGCCAGGGCAAATGCTTGTTCAATAATGTCCTCTGCCTGGGCACTTTCATCACCAGGCTCCCCATTGTATGGCATTTGATTAGCTTCGGCTAGTTGATCATCAAATTGTTCTGATAAATCCAAAGGTGGAACCGGCTCTTCATTATTTTCATCTTCAAATGGCTCTTCTTCCTCTTCTTCCTCACTATTTTCTGGCGTGGGATCATTATCCTCGACCTGTTCTTCTTCTACTTTATCTTCTGAACCTGCTGGTCCTCCCAGTTGCTCGTCGACCAGTAAATCATCAAAAACGTCGGATTCGTCATCTGGATCATCTTCTTCTAATTGTTCAAATAGGTCCTGAGGATTGGCATCCGGATAATTCTCCTCCCTTATTTCTTCGTCTTGCTCATCGGGTAGTTCGACGGGATCAACTGGGGGGTGACTCCGTTTATTTTGAATGATTTTATTAATATTGTCCCGCCCCTCCAGTAGCTCCATTCCCGGAATAGCCGAAGTATCGGGCAGGCTTTCGTCCAATTCGTCCGCCTCAGCCTTTACTTCCTCTTCGTCTACTATTTCTTCCGAGACTTCGGTATCGGGATTAGCAGGAGCCTGCTGGTTTAGGGGAAGGTCAAGTTGCGGCGCTTTAGCGCGAAAAGCCTCCCATTCTTCCTCATCATCGAGGAATTGAAAAAAGGCCTGGAAGTGGTCGGCTGAAAATTCTTCAAAAGTATAATGTTGTAAATTGCGAAGGACTCTTAAGAATTCACTGGCTTCACTGGAGACTTGTCGTAGTACGCGCAGGTGTTCACTAAAGCCTTCTTTATCATAATTTGTTTCGGTTTCGATGGTGCTGCGCTGGCTGCGCAGATCGAGGTATTGGTTTTGCCAGAAATTGATGTAGGGAATGATGTCGCCAATTTTCTCAAAACGCGTGGTAATGTCAACGTATTCTCCCGTTTTCTCATCTAATTTCCGACCATTCACCACTACCGGAATAATATCCGAGGATCTGCTTTGAATCAATTTGAGGGACTGGTTCATGCAGTTCAGGGATTTGAGGAAATTATCACTAATCAACAGTAAAATGGGCCCGTCCTGGTGTTGTAATTGCTCGGCGAGGGTCTCAGGTGGCGTACGTTCACTTTTTTTACAATAGAAGTGTTGAAAATTATACCGGGTAGGAGATAGGGCCTGTTCCATTCCTTCTGCCAAAGGCAGATTATCGATACAATAAGCTAGCGCTATAGATACGGGCTCCATTTTGGTAGTTTTTTGGGTTACTGACTTTCTTCTGATAATAATCCTTGGATAAATGTATCAAATTCTTTCGTAAAATCATCATATTTATCGGTAGCGGGGCCATTAAATCCGGTGTGAATACGTCTTACCTTATGATTCCGATCCAGGATAATCATAGTTGGATAGCTAATGATTTCACTGAGCATGGGTAGCGTTTCGCTGGCCACTGCCTTGTCATCATTAGCTGCCGCTAAAAGTATTTCGTAATCAATATCCATTTTTTCTATATATCGATTGATAGCGGCCTTAGCTTCTTGCGGATCTTTATGGCGCTCAAAGGCTAAACTAATTACGGTGAGATCATCCTCCGAATTCTTCTTTAAATAATCCACCAGAAAGGCAGTCTCATCCCGACAATTGGGACACCAGGTACCGAATACTTGCACAATCGTTACCTTATTATCGTAGCGGGAATCTGATAAAGAAACGGTTTGACCCTGCGCATTTTCAAAACTAAAATCAAAGTCCGTGTATCCTTCCTTGAGTTGGGTCAGGTCGTCGGGATCGCGTAGCTCCACCGCAGGGTTTCGTTTGGCCTCCCACAGGGTGCGGTAATGACTACCCGAACGGAAAAAACCAGTCATCGTAGAATCCGAGAGTATTTTGGCACCAAACAAAAAGGCATGCGAACCATCAAATACGGATAAATAAAGTCGGTCCTCCTGCACGGTTCCTTCCAGAAAACGATAATCGCCCGTTTCGGTTAGGAAAGTCCCCGTCACCCGGTTGCCTTCCTGTTTAAAATCACCAATGGCAGGGTAGGGCTCTTGATCCTCCGCGAGCCCAAAAGTGACTTCCCAACGCCCGCTGACGTTCGTGATTGGCTCTTTCTGCAAATTGGTGAAACGGTGATCTCTGCCGTGGTAGGCTACAAAGGGTATGCGGTAATTCTCTCGGTTGCGGACGACCCATTCTCCTTCGATAATGTTCTCGACGAATATTCCCCTAATGTAACTATCGAATACGGGGAAATTAATGAATACCGTATCCTTAGCGGTTCGAATATCCCGACCAATAGAAATGTCATCTACAATCATACGCTCCTCACCATTGATGATCTCAATGTAAAAGCTATCTGGATTGGGATAGATAATTTCAAAATTAAAGGGAAGCTCTCCGGCCGTAATTTCTTCGAGCTGTAATCCGACTTTTTCGGGTAGTGGTTCTCCGCGTGGATTTGGGACCACCGGGTTTTGGTCAATTTTTAATACCGCACGCCATGGCCCCGGGGGCAGACCACTGTAGGGATTATCAACGACCAGGCATGCACTTAATAACTGGCTAAGCGCGAGCAGTATGAGAAAGAAGAATGTATTTTGTTTCATGGTCTATCACCTGTTTTTAACAAATTCGATGCGCGTAATTCGTGGAAGAATAACGGCTGAATTTGCAAAACGTTTTAAGTCAGGCTCAAATCCTGATATCCAGGCCCTGATTATTTGCTTTTTTCTCCCTGGAAGTGATCCTCTTTGTACTTGAATAGCACATTAAAAGAGGTCAGGCTACCATATATACGGGTAATGTACTGCTGAAGATTCACTTTTTCTTCATCAGATAGATTTTTACTGCTATTGATGCGCTGTTCCATTACTCTTAGTCGATCCCGAACCATTACAATTTTGTGGAAAAAAGTGTCGATGGGCATTTCTTTGGCTTTCACACCCTCTTCACCGGGTTGTAGAATCAATTGCCCGTCGACCCATTTATGGCCGAGTTCTACAAGACCGGGGATAGCCCCGTATTGATCCAAAACTTTTTTGATGGATTTCTCCAGTGCTGTCAGACTTATTTCTTCGGTTGCTGAAACGGCTTCGATTATTTCCCATTCGGAATATTGTTTTCCCACCATCTTGATTCCATAAGTGAAAAAGCATACTTCATAGGCTTCTTTGTGTAGCCGAATAATCACCCCCTTGTCATAAGCCGGGTGCTTTACTCGCGAGCCTATACCTAACAACTCTTGCATAGTCTTCAACTGTTTATGAGATAATAATTTAAAATAAAGGACAAATCCGGATCAATACCCCGTATTTACATCCAGTTCTCCTTCTGATTGGGCAATGATGGTCGAAACAGTAGCATCTCCCGTAACATTTACAACCGTTCTGATCATATCCAGGATTCGGTCAACGGGAAAAATAATGGCAATCCAGGCTGGGTTTAGGCCTACCGATTCCAAAACAATGATCATCATAACCAGCCCCGCACTGGGAACAGCGGCGGACCCAATGGAGGCCAGGGTAGCCGTAAGTACGATGGTTAGCTGCTGTGCAATCGATAAGTCTACCATGTGCATTTGAGCCATAAACACCACTGCAACGCCCTGGTAAAGACTCGTTCCGTCCATATTTACCGTCGCTCCAATAGGAAGGACAAAGTTGGTGACATTTTTGGAGACGCCAATATTATCGCGTACACATTCCATAGTCACGGGCAGGGTCGCCGCCGATGAGCTGGTCGAAAAGGCCAGGAATTGCGCGGGACTAATCCGCCGGAGAAACTCCGAAATGGTCAATTCGCGAACGAGTAATTTTACGATCAACGGATAAATAACAAAAATCATTAGGAAAAGACCAAGGGATAAGACAATAGAATAGCTGGCTAATCCTTTGAAAATCTCGATAACCTCAGCGGGTGTGTCGGCCATTTGCGCAATGACCCCGGCCATGAGGGCAAAGACAAAGAAAGGAGCGGCATTCATCACGATCTCCACCATTTTCAGGAAGACCTCGTTGGTACCGTTGACAAAGTCAATAACCGTTTTGGTTTGCGCCGGGGGGAGTTGGATCAGAACAATACCAAAAAATATCCCAAAGAAAATTACCTGTAGCATTTTACCTCCATCGGAAAGGGCGGCAAAGATGTTCTCGGGTACAAAATCTACCAGGAATTGCAATGGACTCCCTCCCCGCATCTCTTTGGCTGCTTCCATTTTTGCCTGGATATCTGCTGCATCGGCTTCGGATATCTCTACCTCATCCGCCAGATCGGCGTAAGCGGGGTCCGTCAGGAAACTTTTCCCATCTAATATTTCAACTCCGGGGGTTGCCTGGACCCATAGTTCGTACTGCACTCTGTTTTGTGCTCTTTGACTTTCGGCGATATAGTTACCGGGTTTAAGCACGTTTACCAATAATAACCCAATTCCAACGGCCAAAACAGTAGTAGTCATATAGGCCACCATTGTTTTCAAGCCAAGTCGGCCCAGCTTGGTCAAATCCGTCAGACTGGAAATTCCCGCAATGATGGAGAATAAAACCAGCGGTACGGCAATGAACTTTAACAGGCGAATAAAAATATCCCCAAATGGATTAATCCAATTCAGCGTGAACTGATTCCAGCCCATATAGCTGGACAGCAGCGCATAAATGATCCCAAGTATAAGACCAATAATAATCTTTACGTGTAAGGGCATATTCTTTAGCATAGTGTTCAATTGTTTATTGGGTCGATATTAATTCGGACAAACAGCCAAAATTAAAAATTTTAGCCAATTATCCTTTCGGAATGATTTAAATGTCTGAATTTATCTTTAAATTTGAAGTTAGCTTTTACTCATTCGTTAATTTCTCGTTTAGTTAATGTAAAAAAAAGAAAGAGCCTTACCGCTTAAAAGAATATCTGACTATTATTGCGTTCATAAGACTATAAAAGCATGAACATGAGTTTAAAAAATGATTTACTAATTAGAACGGCAAGGGGAGAAGAAGTAGAAAGACCCCCGGTCTGGCTGATGCGTCAGGCGGGAAGGATTCTTCCTCAATACAGAGCAATCCGCAATCGCTTAAGCGGATTTAAAGAGTTGGTAGAAACCCCGGAATTGGCGGCTGAAGTAACCATTCAGCCGGTAGACGAACTGAATGTTGATGCAGCTATTATTTTTTCCGACATTCTCGTTATCCCGGAAGTAATGGGTTTGCCTTATGAGATGGTAGAGAAAAAGGGACCGCGTTTTCCGCAAGTCATTCAGTCGGCGAAGGATGTAGACCGTCTGCTGGAAGGGGAGAAGGCGGCGGCTGACCTGAATTATGTATACGAAGCCCTGAAAATCACCAAACGGGAACTGGCGGGCCGCGTTCCCCTGATTGGATTTGCGGGTGCTCCCTGGACTATTTTTTGCTACATGGTAGAGGGGCAGGGTAGCAAGACTTTTTCCAAAGCCAAAAAGCTGCTTTATCAGGAACCAGAACTGGCGCAACGTTTGCTAGATAAGATTACCGAAACAACCATTGCCTACCTACAGCATAAAGTGAAGGCCGGGGCGGACTTGATCCAGGTTTTTGATTCCTGGGCCGGTATTCTTTCTCCGGCGCAGTACCGTAGGTTTGCGCTGCCTTGCATGGCAAAGATTGCCAGTTCTATTCAGGAAGTACCGGTGACCGTTTTCTCTAAAGGCGCCTGGTTTATTTTGGAAGATTTAAAAGGAGTAGATTGCCAGACCATTGGCCTGGATTGGAATATAGACCCGGCATTTGCCCGTCGACAAGTTGGAACGGAGAAAGTCTTGCAGGGGAATTTAGACCCCTGCCAGCTCTATGCCAAACCTGAAGAAATCGAACAGGTTACGCGAGAAATGATGCTCCGTTTTGGCAGGAAACATATCGTTAACCTGGGACACGGCGTTTACCCTGACACTCCTCTTGATGGGGTTAAAGCTTTTGTCAACACCGTTAAAGGATACCACTATTAAGCGCTGCGGGGGACTTGGTTGTCGTAATAAATACCTGACAAAAATTTTGGTAGTCTCCTGTTTTCGTTATTCTTTTGTGTAGATTAACGTATATTTCACATTTCAGAGAAGTCGTAAAAAAAGTTGTATGGGTTGGTTTAAAAGATTAAAAGACGGTATCCAAACAGCCACTAGAAATAAAAAAGAAGCACCGGAAGGGCTGTGGTACAAGTGTGTTAAATGTAAAGAGACCAGCACCACCAAAGAATTAAAGGATAACGTTTTCAAGTGCCCAAGCTGCAATTACCACGTGAGAATTGGCTCTCACGATTATTTTGATATTCTTTTTGATGGCAATTTTGAGTTGCTGTTTGAAGAACTTAGAGCTAAAGATACCCTTGACTTTACCGATCTCAAGCCTTATAAGAATCGCCTGGAAAGCGCTTATGAAAAAAATGATGCTACCGATGCCATTACGGTGGCAAAGGGAAAAGTGAATAAGCGTTCTTTAGTGATTGCGGCCATGGATTTTACCTTCATTGGTGGGTCTATGGGCGTCGTGGTAGGACAACGTATTGCCAATGCCATAGACTACAGTAGAGAACACCGCATACCTTTAATGATTATCTCCAAGTCGGGTGGGGCTCGGATGATGGAGTCTGCCTTTTCGCTGATGCAAATGGCAAAAACCAGTGCAAAATTAAGCCAACTGGCCAAAGATGGCGTCCCTTATCTTTCCTTCCTCACGGATCCAACCACGGGCGGGGTGACGGCTTCCTACGCCATGCTGGGCGATGTCAATTTTGCCGAACCAGAAGCCCTGATAGGTTTTGCCGGCCCCAGGGTCATTAAAGAAACCATCAAGAAAGATTTACCGGAAGGTTTTCAGACTTCTGAATTCTTACTCGAGCACGGCTTTCTCGATTTCATCGTAGATCGCGCTGACCTAAAAGAAAGAATTAGCGATCTGCTATACTTTTTTGATGAAGAACGTTTGGCTCAGCTTTCTACTACTCCGGATAATAATTCTTAGATTGTTTGGGCAGTCATCTGCCGATGACTGCCTGTAATTGGTCGGCATAGCACAGGCCATTTTGGAAAAAATATTATCTTCCAAGTTAAAACCTGTGCTATGATCAGATTATCCATCCTTTTATCTTTTTCATTTTTACTGCTCTCCGCCTGTGAACCCCGTTCCCAGGCAAGTACCGATACGGCCAGGGCTCAAACCCCGGAAGCCAGCAGCGGACAAGTCGAAGCTAAATTGGCTGAGTTGGGGATTACCTTACCTTCTGCTTCTACTCCGGTCGCTAATTACGTAAATGCCGTTACCACGGGAAAATTGGTTTTTCTGGCCGGCAAGGGCCCCAAAAAGGAAGACGGCACCTATATCACCGGTAAAGTGGGTCGCGACCTGACCGAGGAAGAAGGTTACGCAGCCGCGCGTCTGGTGGCCATCAATCAATTAGCAGCACTAAAAGCAGAAATTGGAGACCTGGATCGAGTCAATAGAATCGTCAAGGTACTGGGAATGGTTAATGCTACGGAAGATTTCACCAATCAACCCGAGGTCATCAACGGCTTTTCTGATCTTATGGTAGAGGTCTTTGGTGAAAAAGGAAAGCACGCCAGAGCAGCCGTGGGAATGGGCTCTTTGCCCCGAAATATTGCGGTCGAAATTGAATTTATTGTCGAATTGAAATAAACCCATCTATGCGAATCTCTCTACTTGCTTGTTTTTTCTTATTTAATTTGTATTTATTACCTGCCCAGAATGCCTTTCAAATTGAGGGGCTAAATGCTCCCGTAGAAATAAAAGTAGATCAATGGGGTGTAGCACATATTTATGCGCAAAACGAAGCTGATTTATTTTTTGCCCAGGGCTATTATGCCGCCCGGGATCGACTTTTCCAATTTGAAGTTTGGCGCCGACAGGCTACGGGCACCGTCGCCGAAATACTTGGACCCCGGGAAGTTAAACGGGATATCGGCACTCGTCTTTTTCAGTTTCGTGGCGATATGAAGACCGAGATGGGGCATTACCATCCACGGGGGGTGAAAATCATCGAATCCTTCACCCAAGGCGTAAATGCCTACATTAAACTAACCCGGGAGAATCCCGATTTGCTCCCCATGGAGTTTGATCTATTGGATATCGAGCCTCAGTACTGGACACCCGATATTGTTATTTCCCGTCATCAGGGGCTACTGGGTAATATTGGTACGGAATTAAGTACGGCTAGAGCCGTGGCTGAACTAGGGCCGAAAAAAGTCCAGGAATTGAGTTGGTTTCACCCGAAAAACCCCAAATTAAGTATCGATTCGCTGATTGATCCGGCGCTCTTTGACGAAGATATTCTTGAATTATACAATGCTTATCGACGTCCGGTCCGCTTCCGGCCCGAAGATATTGTAGGTGATGCTCGTAATGATCTGGAAGCTTTCCGTGGTTTAGCAGAAGCAGAAGACAAGCGCTGGGAACAGGACTCTAAGGAGGGCCTGACGAATATAGGTAGTAATAATTGGATTGTCTCGGGGAAGCATACCGCCAGCGGGTACCCTATGATGGCCAATGATCCACACCGAACGCAAGCCGTTCCCTCCTTGCGATATATGGTACATTTGAATGCCCCGGGCTGGAATGTAATTGGAGGAGGAGAGCCTGAGATCCCGGGGGTCTCCATTGGTCACAATGAGCACGGAGCCTGGGGGTTAACGGTTTTTAGAACCGATGCCGAAGATTTATACGTCTACCAAACCAACCCCGACAACCCGAATCAATACTGGTACAAGGGAGCCTGGGAGGAGATGAAGGTTATTCGGGACACCATAGCGGTTAAAGGGCAACCCCCCGTGATGGTTGATCTCAAATACACCCGGCACGGTCCGGTTGTTTTTGAGCAGGAAAGCAGTCAAACGGCCTGTGCTGTACGTTGCGGATGGCTGGAATACGGCGGATCTCCCTACCTGGCCAGCCTACGCATGGATCAGGCCAAAACCTTTGAAGAATTTAGAGCGGCTTGTAATTTTAGCCATATTCCTGGAGAGAATATGATCTGGGCCGATCGCGAGGGGAATATTGGCTGGCAGGCGGTGGGTATTGCCCCGATTCGCAAGAACTTTAGTGGTATGGTGCCCGTACCCGGTGACGGACGCTACGAATGGGACGGATATCTCCCCATCATTGCCAAGCCAAATGTCTACAATCCCGAGAGTGGTATTTTTGCCACGGCCAATGAAAACGTGACACCAAAGGATTATGAACATTGGGATGCCATTGGTTTTAGTTGGTCTGACCCCTTTCGGGGAAATCGGGTACGTGAAGTTCTGGCCTCCGGCCGTAAGCACAGTCTGGCGGATATGGCCCGTTTACAAACGGATTACCTTTCTATCCCGGCACGCACTCTGGTACCACTACTGAAACCTTTCATTTTTGAAGAAGAGCAAATGGCTGCCGCCAAAACTCACTTGATGGGATGGGATTATCAGCTCAGACCCAATAGTATTGCGGCGGCGATCTACGTAGAGTGGGAAAAGGCATTATCCGACGCCGTTTTTAATCGAATCGTTCCTGCAGAGGGTCGTGATTTAATTCGCCTTCAGCTAAAACAAGTTATCGATTACCTCTTGATGCCAGATGGTCATTTTGGGGAAGACGCTTTGGCGGTGAGGGATCAAATCCTAAAAGATGCGCTACAAATTGCCCTAAAAACACTACGGACAAAAGTAGGCGGTGACATGACACAGTGGCAGTATGGCCAGGAAAAATTGAAGCACATTGTCCTGAAGCATCCGCTTTCGCCAGCAGTAAGTGCAGATGTCCGCGCGCAATTAGAAGTAGGACCGGCTCCGCGTGGGGGCTATAGCCATACCGTTAATAGTACTGGCGGTAATTATAACCAGTCCAGTGGTGCTTCCTTCCGGATTATTGTGGATACGGGGGATTGGGATCGCTGTCTGGCAACGAATTCTCCGGGTCAATCGGGTGACCCCGAAAACAAAAATTATAAAAATTTATTTGATACCTGGGCCAAGGATCGATTCTTTCCACTTTTTTTCAGCAAGGAAAAAATAAGCTCCGTTACTGCCGAAACGCTTTATCTGAAACCTTAAAAATGGAGAACTACATCCTCATCATTAAACACACCATTACATCGTTTAAACAGTTTTACAAATGCACAGAAATTACTTTTTAGCTATTATTTTTTTAGGCTTAGTCTTTCCCGTGTTGGCACAGCAGGCACCGCCGCAGTCTGATCAACGGTTGTACGATATTGCGAATGCGCCTTCGCCAGAGCGACTGGAAGCCGATATACAGGCCCTGGTTGATTTTGGTACCCGTAATACTTTATCCGATACCCTGTCGGATACCCGTGGCATCGGTGCGGCCCGTCGTTGGATCAAAGCAGAATTCGATAAAATATCGGAGGCTTGTGGTGGCTGCCTGGAGGTAGGTTACCAATATAGCCTGGTAGAGAAAGGAACGAATCGACGTATAACCGAAGATGTCTACGTGGTCAATGTAGTGGCTATCCAACGGGGCTCGCGCCATCCGAATCGCTACATTATCATGTCGGGTGATATTGATTCACGGGCCAGCAATGCCAGTGATGCCACCACGGATGCGCCCGGTGCAAATGACAATGCGTCCGGTATGGCCGGTGCCATTGAAGCCGCCAGAGTTTTGACGCAGTACGATTTTCCCAATACCATCGTTTATGCCGGTTTATCCGGAGAGGAGCAAGGACTATTCGGCGGTCAGCACATGGCAAAAGTGGCTAAAGAAGAAGGATGGGAAGTCATGGGTATTCTGAATAATGATATGATTGGAAATATTAAGGGGATTGACGGTGTGATTGACAACACGACTTTCCGCGTATTCTCGGAGCCAACGCCAGTAGAAGAGACCGAAAGAGATCGGATTTGGCGCCGTTTTTACGGCGGTGAAGTAGATGGCCCATCCCGCCAGCTGGCTCGCTACGTAGCCCGCCTGACGGATCAATATTGTACCAATCTAAATGCCATGATGATCTATCGCCTGGATCGCTTTGGTCGGGGAGGACACCACCGTCCATTTAACGACCAGGGTTTTCCTGGCGTCCGGATTATGGAAACACACGAAAACTACGATCGACAGCATCAGGATATTCGTACCGAAGACGGCGTGGAATACGGAGATGTCATCGAGGAAGTGAATTTTGAATACGCCGCTAAACTTACCGGGGTGAATGCCATTACCCTGGCAAGTCTGGGGTGGGCCCCGCCCGCTCCGGAGAACGTCGCTATTGGTGGTGCCGTTCGACCTTCCACCCGCCTGGTTTGGGATCCGATAGAAGACGAAGACCTGGCTGGCTATAAAGTCTACTGGCGAGAAACAACCGCTCCACAATGGCAGCATAGCGTTTTTGTGCCTAAAGGAAATGCGGAACACACCCTGGAAAATATCGTCATCGATAACTTCCTTTTTGGCGTAGCATCCGTTAATACAGAAGGGCATGAAAGTGTGGTAGTCTACCCCAAGACTTTGATTAGACGGAGAAATTAGAAATTACTTTGAGCCTAAATTATATTAGTATGAAAAAACATATCAATTTATTGTTTCTGACCTGCCTAAGTATCAGTCTAATGGGGCAGGTTAAGGTGGTGGACACCGAGCGTTTTAGTTTGGCTATGGAATCCCCCTTTGATCGCAATTTGGATTCACCGGAAGACTTTCTGGGCTATAAATTAGGTGCGCATATGACGGAATACGAGCGCGTCACCCAATATTTTAATTATTTGGCAGAGGCTTCTCCAAAGGTTCAGTTGAATCAATACGGAGAGACTTACGAGGGCAGACCTCTCATCAACCTGGTGATCACATCAGAAGAAAACATGGGCCGTCTCGATGAATTGCAGGAAAGACACCTGGAATTACTGGATGCCGATGCGGCGCGTGCCGAGGAGATCATTAGTAACGATCCGGTTTTTACTTCCTTCAGTTACAATATTCACGGGAATGAATTTAGCTCTACGGAAGCGGCGATGCAGGTAGCTTATCACCTGGCAGCCGCTGAAAATACGGAAATGCAGCAGGTGCTGGATAAGTCCGTTATTATCATGTATGTGTGTATCAATCCCGATGGTCGCAATCGCTATGCTTACTGGTATAACTCCATGGCCCGTTTAAAAACGCCGGGCAAAGAGCCCAGAGATTTGGAGCATTACGCGCCCTGGCCAAATGGCCGGACTAACCACTACTGGTTTGACCTGAACCGGGACTGGATCTGGGGGGTACATCCCGAATCCAGAGGGCAGGTAGCCGAGTATCAGAAATGGATGCCACAGGTACACGTAGACTACCACGAACAGGGCTATAATTCCAATTACTTTACCATGCCGGGTACCACACCCCGCAATAAGTTGCTGCCCGATACTTACGAGGCCTGGACAGATACTTTTGGAATGGCCAATGTAAAAGCCTTTAATGAACACAAACTGAATTATTTCACCCGTACTTCCTTTGATTTTTTCTATCCGGCCTACGGCTCCTCTTACCCGTCTGTGATGGGGGGAATTGGGATGTTGACGGAGCAGGGCGGTATTGGTGGCGGTCGTGCGGTGGAGACCAACGATGGTTATATCCTAACGCTGCGTCAGCGTATTTTTGATCATTATACTACGTCACTGGCTACGATCCAGAAGTCGGCCGAGCGTCGCGAGGCATTACTGCGTTATAGCTACCAGGCCTGGCAGCCCCAAACGGATAAATCAGGAACCAAAGCTTATTGTTTTCTACCGGACGATATCTATACGACCGATGTGGTGAATATTCTGCTGCGCAATGGGGTAGAGGTCGCCCGCACTACCGCCGATGCGCGCATTAACAATGCGATTGATTACCGCAGTGGTAAGGCGGTGAATACTCTTTTACCGAAAGGTAGCTACGTGGTCAGTACCGATCAGCCCCGCCACCTGTTGGTGACTAGCTTGATGGAACGCAATCTGGCTATTGAAGATTCGGTGATGTACGATATGGCCACTTGGGCGGCTCCACTGGCTTATAATTTACAGGCTTTTCAGCTAAAAAGCACTTTCAGTGGCGCTACTGAACCCCTTAGTTCCCCGGTTGAACTAAACTATGGCCTGGAAGCGGTAGAGGATACTTACGCCTACGTGATAGACTGGAATCAACGGCAGGCCCCCAAAGCTCTGGCCAAGCTGTGGCAAAAAGGCTACCGGGTAAGATCGGCTGAGGAAGCCTTTACAGATCAGGAGGGTCGGTCTTACGAACCGGGGGCATTAATCGTATTGGTCGGCCGCAATCTGGATAAGGCAGATCAACTATCGACTGATATGCAGGACATTACCGAGTCTACCAAAGTACAGATCCAGGCTTATCAGAGTGGCCGGATGAAAATGGGAATGGATTTAGCCTCTTCAAAAAACCGTCCGATCAAACAACCTCGGGTTGCTATGCTGATTGAGCCTCCCTTTAATACTTATACCAGCGGTCAGCTGTACTTTCTGTTTGATCAGGAGACAGAATTGCCAGTAGAAAGAATTCGAGCTTCTATTTTACGTCAAACGGCCCTGCCTAAGTTTGGATCGCGTTATGGCTATGCCGATCTACAGGACTATGATGTACTGGTATTGCCGGGTGGGGGTAGCGGCTTAGGCCAAATGTTCAAAAAAGAACAGTTGGCTGAACTCAAAGATTGGGTGCAACGCGGCGGGGTGATCGTCGCCACCGAAGGCGCAGCCGAGTTCTTTACCAAAAAAGCTTCTGGTTTTACAGAGGTGGAAATGAAGTCCAGTACTAAGGATTCCTCCGATCAGGTGAAATATCTGGCTTACGAAGATCGTGAAGATTACTTTGGTAAAAAGCGCATCCCGGGTACCGCTCTAAATGCGCAGATTGATGCCACGCATCCCCTGGCATTTGGGGTCGACGAGCAAGTGTATACGCTTAAGTTCGGAGCAGATGCGATAAAACCAAATGCCGATTTTCAAACCGTGGGTTTTTATCACAAAAATGTCGATGAACTGGCCGTAGCCGGCTACGCTTCAAAAGAAAATCTGGAGCATCTTGCCGGTGGAAGCTTCGCCGGAGTAATGGAAATGGGACAGGGTAAAGTGGTCTTTCTCCTGGATAATACCCAGTATCGAATGTTCTGGCGGGGACCTTCCCGAATGATGCAAAATGCCGTGATGCTATTACCTGGCTTTTAGGAAAGCTGAAATCGGGAATACAGATTACAGCCAAAAATTACTATCTTTCTTCAGTGCCAAACTTGTGATGTCTATGAGCATTCACAAGTTTGGCTTTCCTGAAGTTCAATAATTCAACCACTGTAGATGAAAGCAGATACTTTTTCCTGGCAGACGCCAGACGGACTGAACATTCACGCCTTACATTGGAAACAGACGGATCCAGTAGCCGTGGTAGGTTTTGTGCACGGTATGGGAGAGCACATTGCGCGTTACGACCACGTAGCGGAGGCCTTCGCTCAGGAGGGGATCGCCGCAATGGGCTACGACCGGCGAGGTCACGGGCGTTCGGAAGGACAGCGGGGTCACACGGTCTCTTATGAGGCCTTCATTCAGGAGATTAAAACACTGGTAGAGCATATCAAAAGGGTCTATGGGGATAAACCGGTTTATCTATACGGACACAGTATGGGTGGGAATCTAGTCCTTAATTACTTGCTCGGAGAAGATGTAAAAGTCCAGGGCATCGTTGCCAGTGCTCCCTGGATAGAACTGTCTTTCAAGCCCTCACCCATTAAAATACAGGGTGGTAAATTAGTCCGTTCTTTATTACCCAAGCTCTCGATGAAAAATGACCTGGATTCTCAACACGTAAGCCGGGATCCGGCAGAAGTACAGGCCTACCAAAATGATCCGCTGGTGCACGATAAAATAACGCCAAATACAGGGGTGTTTATGATTGAGAAGGCGGATTTTCTCAATGATTATTCAGGTAGCATATATATTCCCTTATTGATCATTCACGGAACGGATGATCAAATAATCAGTCACGATGCGGCCCGGCGTTTTGCCGAAAGGCTAAGTGGTCCCGTTACCTTTAAAAGTTGGGAAGGCGGCTACCACGAATTGCACAACGATATCAACAAAGAAGAAGTGATTCAGTATACGCGTAGTTGGCTCCTGGATCAGCTCAAAAACGCTTGATTGACTCTATGATGTACAGAGGACGCTGCTTTAATTCCTGATAAATATTACTCAGGTAGATGGACATGATGTAGAGGATTAAAAAGTTGGCGGCGAAAAACAGGGAAACCAAAATCACCAAAAAGGTCCACCCCTTGACCACTTCTTCTGGATTGCCCAGAATATCAAAGCCGGTAAATTTAACCAGTAAAGCATTGGCAATCACTCCAATCAGAAATACAAAGGAAATTAAAAATACAGTCAGCAGAATCGTTCGTAAAAAAGAGGTGAAGGAACTAATGGCGATGAGTGAAGTTTTGAATCGATCCGAAAAAGCACTTTTGTCCTGTTCGGGAATGGCCGCTTCTAATTCAATCGACGAGGTTGGGTAGCCGACCAGCGAATAGATAGCTTTCATGTAGCGCAGGTTTTCGCGTAAGCGTAATAAAGAATTCAGTGCCCGACGAGAAATGATTCGGCTATCGTAGGCCCCCTCGTCTACGGTAAGTGGAGAAAAGTTCCGCATGATGAGGTAAAACAAGCGGTTGAAAAAGCGAATATGGGCAGGCAGTTTGCGCCTTTTCGCACGCAAGTAAACAATATCAAAGCCCTGTCGAGTACGCTCAAATAAATCGATAATGAGTTCGGGACGCTTGTGTAGCTCGGGCTCAAAAATCAGGGTGTAATCTCCGTTGGCCCGATCTAAGCCCGCCAGAATAGCATTACTCTTTACGGCTTTATTCGACAAATTGAGTAAAAATATATGTTTTCTGATTTCCGGAGTACACTGCTCAATATAGGAATCGGGCGATTCTGATAATTTATTATTCACTAAAATGATTTCCAGATCCGTAAAGGATGGATTACTTATTTGATATACCTGCTGGAGATACTCGTTTAGGTAACGCAGCTGATAATCGGCCTGTAGAACGCAAACGACAGAAATAAAGCTATTGTACATACACCGGCGTGGCTTGGTCTTCGCCAAAATACAATATATCCGCTAAACAGGCCGTTGAGAAGCTTATGAAATTCCTTTATATTGATAGTTTTGGCGCTATGTGCTATAAAAACATTATATTGTAAGAAATTATATTTAATTTACCCTTTAAAGAGGGAGTACGAAAAATCTTCGGAGCCCCTGTAAAACACTGATACTGAAAATGTTTAGGACATTCCCTTTCTATCAGCAACTCGACGCGATGGAGTGTGGGGCAGCCTGCCTGAAAATGATTGCGAAGCATTATGGCAGATACTACTCCATGGAGCGCCTGCGTGGTATTACCTACCAGGGTAGGGAGGGTGTGTCTTTACTGGGAATTAGTGATGCCGCCGAAGAGATTGGTTTACAGACACTTGCTGTCCAAACTACTTTTGATCAGTTAGTATCTGTTATCCCACTGCCTTGTATTGCACATTGGAACGATGAGGAGCATTTTGTGGTTATTTACCGGGCCACTAAGAACTACGTCTGGATTGCCGACCCTCAGGAGGGAAAATTTAAATTACCAAAAGCAGAATTCCTACAGCACTGGGCAAGTAGCACGACCCGCGATGGAGAAGCTCAGGGGATTTTATTACTCTTGCAAGTCACCCCTGAGTTCTATCAGCAGGAAGGGGATAAAGTGGATAAGTCCGGGTTTAGATACGTGCTGTCTTATTTTGGGCAGTATAAAGGTCTGCTGGTTCAGTTAGGCCTGGGCTTATTGTTGGGTATTATTATCATGTTCATTCTGCCCTTTCTGATTCAGTCGGTGGTAGATATTGGTATTGGTAACCTGGATGTGCCTTTTATTCAGTTAGTTTTAGTCTGTCAGTTACTACTTTTTAGCACTCAGATCGCCGTCGATTATTTTCGCTCCTGGATTCTGTTACACCTGAGTGTTCGGGTTAATATTACCCTGGTGTCGGATTATCTTTTTAAACTAACCAAGCTGCCCATCAGCTACTTTAATAAACGCCAATCCGGTGATCTTCTGCAGCGGATAAATGATCACGAGCGGATTCAGCGCTTTATGAGTTCGACGAGTCTGTCGGCTTTCTTTTACTTGGTTAATTATTTGGTCTTTGGTGTTATTCTGGCTATGTGGTCTCCACCTATATTCTGGGTGTTTTTGGGTGGTACATTGTTATACATTGGTTGGGTACTTTTCTTTGCGCGTAAGAAAAAAGATGTGGATTATCGTCATTTTGACGAAGCCGCTGAAAATCAAAATAGCCTGATTGAGCTGATCAACGGCATGCAGGACATCAAGTTGTATAATGCCGAAAAGTCAAAGCGTTGGTCCTGGGAACGTATCCAGGCGCGTCTATTTCGTACTAGCTTGTCGACCATGCGCTTGCAACAATACCAACGTATTGGTGCCCGTTTCTTTAATGAAACCAAAAATGTACTGATCATTTTTCTGGCGGTGATTGCCGTTAAGAATTCAAATATGACAATTGGAACCCTGGTGGCGATCATTTATATCCTGGGGATGATCAACAGCCAGATTACAGCTTTAATTGAGTTTTTAGTGGCTTATCAGGAAGCAAAAATCAGTCTGGAGAGAATAGATGAAATCCACCAGATTGAGGATGAGGAAAAGCCGGGAGAAAAAATAACGTTATTACCCAAAGCCTCTAATCTCGAATTAGACGACGTTTATTTTCAGTATTCGGGGCCCCACTCACCGGTGATCTTAAAAAACCTGAGGCTAAATATTCCCAAAGGGAAAGTGACGGCAATTGTGGGTAGGAGTGGAAGCGGCAAGTCTACTTTAATGAAGCTATTGCTTCAGTTTTATCAACCTACGGAAGGGAGTATACGCGTGGGTAAAGTAAACCTCGGCAATATTAGCCCCAAGGTTTGGAGAGGAAAATGTGGAGTGGTCATGCAGGATAGCTTCATTTTTAGTGATTCCATTGCCAAAAACGTGGCCCTGGGTGAAGAAATTATTGATAAGGATCGCTTGTTGGAGGCCGTGGAATTGGCTAATATTCGAAATTTCGTAGAAGCCCTTCCCCTGGCCTATGATACCCGAATCGGAGCGAGTGGTTTGGGGCTAAGTCAGGGACAAAAACAACGCCTGCTAATCGCGCGTGCTATCTACAAGAACCCTGATTATTTGTTTTTTGATGAAGCGACCACCGCGCTGGATGCCTTTGGCGAAATGGTTGTAATGGAGAACCTGAAAGAGAAAGTATTTTATGATAAAACGGTTGTCATCATTGCTCATCGCTTAAGTACAGTACGGGACGCCGACCACATTATTGTACTAGAAAACGGCGAAGTAGCCGAGCAGGGACAGCACGATGATCTAACTTTTCGCCGGGGCGCTTACTTCCAACTGGTGCGTAATCAACTGGAACTGGGCGCTTAAGAATGAGCAAGGAGGTGAATTCGTCCGTTTAAATCGTATCGAAGATGGAAAATAATAATTTGCGAAGTGAGGAAGTGCAGGAAGTACTGGGGACCCCTCCCAGCTGGATTGTTCGGTACGGTACCGTCCTGGCTCTGGTGTTTTTAACCCTGTTTGTTGCCGCTTCAGCCAATTATCAATATCCCGATATTGTAGAAAACAGAATCATCATCACCTTTTCGGAACCTCCCCGGACCCTGGTGGCTCCGAAGTCCGGGCGGGTTGCTGATATTCTCGTACAAAACAACGAATACGTCGAAAAAGGGCAATTACTGATTGTCTTTGAGGATGCGGGTGATTTTTACCACATTACTTACCTACAGGATTTGATGTCCGAAATCCCTAATGAAAACGACTCCATTATTGTTAACTTCTCGCCCAATATGAAGCTTGACCTGGGAGAGATAGAAGAGGATTATCTCAATTTTCTGGAGAAGAAGAATAAGTACAGTAGGGAAAATGAACAGTCGGAAGTTAAACGTTCCGTAAATTCCTATTCTGCCCAAATTCGGGCTCTGCAGAAAAGTATTCAGTTCCTTACCAATCGGAAAGAAATTATTATCCGTCAGATAAACGATGCCTTGAAAAGGGAAAACGAACTCAAACGAAAAGTGCAGGAGCGAGAAGCCTCCCAGGCAGAAGTGAATGTGGTAAGCACCGAGATTCGTAGTCTGCGGGTGGAGTTACAGGAAACCGAAGAGAATATATCTCGTAAAAAATACGATGTGCAAGCGCTGCGTAGTCGAATCAGCGTGACCAAAATGGATGGAAACAATACCCGGTTGAACAGCGCGGATGAATTAATTTCCAGTTTTATCCAGCTAAAGGTTCGCGTGGATCAGTGGGTAGAAAATAATATCGTCTATTCCCCCGTAGAGGGAAAGGTAGAGTTTAACGAGTTGCTGAGTAAACAGCAGTTTATGCGGAAAGACGAAGCCCTGATGGTCGTTATCCCGGCCCAAAGCCAGTTCATGAAGGGCAAGATGAAAGTACCTCTTAAGGAAAGTGGTTTTGTAAAACCCACCCAGGAGGTGATCATTCGGCTGGATAAGTTTCCGTTCAAGGTCTATGGTGCTTTGACGGGAAGAGTAACTTACAAAGCCACCGTACCTAATTCAGATGATCAGATTTTGGTCGAAATCCTGCTGACCAGCTTTGAAACCACCCGCGGCCAAACGATCGAAGCCAACGAAGTACTGGTCGGTGATGCCCGCATTATTACCGAAAAGCGCACCTTACTGCTGCGTATTTTTGATTCCATTCGGGGCTTTTTCTCCTAAGTTGAATTTGAAATGAAAAGAATTCTTGTCTTTTTGCTCTATCTGTTATTTTATAGTATCAGCTGTATTCCTGAGCAGGATAAGGAGGATAATTATACAAAGGATTTGCCCTTGGCCTTGGATTATCGATGATACCAAGTAATGATCCTTTCAGCTACACGAATACTCCTGATCTACCCAAACGGGTACGGCCTCCTGTTCAATTTCGACTTTCAACGATTGGATCTCGCCCAATACTTCTCCATCCGATTGAAAGGGGATTTGGCCCTCCGTTTTAATGACTACCGATTCGGTAGAATAGATATCCACGTAATCTGATTCATCGAGTTGGCCGATAAAGAAAAGAAAACCCAACTTGAACAAGTACCAGCGCGGCCAGGGCCTGAACACACAGACTTCAAATTTACCATCGTTGATCTTCCCCCTGGGGTTGATCACCGCGCCGGTACCGTAGCGGCGGGCATTCGCAAAGGTGATCATCACTACTTCTCTTTTTAGCTCCCGATGGGGTAATTTGATGTGAACGTTGCTTACTGGCCGCTCCTTCATATTCCGGAAAAACTCTAGCACATAAGACCACTGGCCCCACTTTTTACTTTCTTCCAGTTGCTGAATCATTTTGGCGTTGTATCCAATGTCGGCTAAGTGAAAGCTGTGATACCGATCATTCAGCAGCAGGGCATCCATGGTGATTAGCTTTCCCTTATGGAGAACATCCAGGGCTTCCCGCACGTTAGAAGAGATACCAAACTCCGTAGCTAAGCCATTAGCGGAGCCCAGCGGGAGAATACCTAGTTTTTGGTTTTGTCCCCTCAGCATCGAGGCGATCAAATTGACGGTACCGTCACCACCACCGGCTACAATCGTATCGGGTACAAAGTCTCTTATAGATGTTTTTATTCGTTCTTCATCCTTTTCACCGGTGGTTCTCATTAGGCGGTAGTCCCATGATCGGTCTGCGCAATACTCCTCAATTGCGGATTCAGCTGGGCCTTTGTCTCTATCGCCAGCTACGGGATTTATGACAAATAAGAGTTTGCGTTTCGATGTTTGCGTATTATCCATTAACTATAAAACAGAGAGATTTTGGCTAATGTTCTTTTTAATCAGATTAGAAAACTATTTGGGCTGGAAGGCTGTCCGGTGATCATGCCTTACCGTGGGTATGGGAAAGGTAATACCATTTATATCAAAGGCCATGTACTGGACGATAAGGTATTGTACGAAACAAACAAAGCGGATAAGAAGCGTAAAAATATGTTGGCTATGCTCAGTCGCTACATGAGTAAAGCCCTCCCCGGGCGAGAAGTGGTCGTCGAATGCCTGGAACAGCATTTCACTCTCAAGACTGATCAGGAGGGGTACTTTGAGGCTACCCTCGAGTTAGAAGGGCAAGTAACCGTCAAGGGCTGGACCCCCGTCAGCTACCATTTGAGGGAAAATAAGGTTGGTAAAAACACCGTTCCACCAGCAGAAGGGGAGATATACTTTCCGGAAGCTAATCAGGAATTTGGCATCGTTTCAGATGTAGACGATACCATCATTGTATCCAAGGCAAGCAAAGCACTGCAAAAACTGAATTTAATCCTATTTAAAAACGCCAAAACCCGTTTGCCCTTTACCGGAGTAGCCGCTTTTTATGAGGCTTTGAGAAACGGACCGGACAGAAAATGTTGTAATCCCCTTTTTTACGTAAGTAGTAGCGAATACAATCTATACGATTTCCTAGTGGATTTTTGCGAAAGCCAGGGCATCCCCAAGGGGGTGTTTTTGTTACAAAAATATAAGAATAACCTCTGGGAAATCCTGAAATCCGGTGGCGGCAGCCATACTCATAAAGCGGATAAAATAAGGCATCTATTAGAGGTTTACCCCGATACAAATTTCGTTCTAATCGGCGATAGCGGCCAAAGGGATGCTTTACTTTATTCTCGCATCGTAGAGGAGTATCCCAAAAGAATAAAGGTCATCTACATCCGTAATGTCAGTGCTGCTGGCCCGAGAATAGAACACCTTAATGAACTGGCTAAAAAAGTACAGAAAGAAGGAGTAGATATGTTGCTGGTAGAGGATACAGCGGAGGCGGCCCGACATGCGCTACAAATGGGGCTAATTATGGAGGAGGATTATCATAAGGTGGAGCAGGTAGTTTAGATGAAATATCTTAACTTAGGTTGAAAAAATGGATCGTCCAAAGGTGATCTTTGCTTACTTTACTCCTCTGATGGAGGCCTTGATTGATATGAACAAAATTTAAGATCCATGAAATCTGCTAGCCTGGTACTTTCTCTTTTCTTCTTACTTATTGCTTGCTCCAGCCAGGAAAAGGTAGCTGATCGCCCTCCTAACATCGTGATCATCCTGGCTGATGACCAGGGCTGGGGAGACTTAAGTATGAACGGCAACCCTGTAGTGGAAACCCCAAACATTGATCGTCTGGCGCAGGCTGGACTTACTTTTGATCGTTTCTATGTCCATCCGGTTTGTTCCCCTACCCGTGCCGCACTACTTACGGGGCGCTACGCGGTTCGGGGTGGCGTATATAGTACTTCCGCCGGCGGAGAAAGATTAGATCTTGATGAGACGACCTTCGCAGAATTGTTGCGGGATGCTGGTTATCGCACGGGGGCTTTTGGTAAATGGCACAATGGGATGCAAGCGCCTTACCATCCCAATGCTCGTGGATTTGAAGATTTTTACGGCTATTGCTCCGGACACTGGGGGAGTTATTTCGACGCTACCCTGGAACACAATGGTCAGATTATAGAGTCAGAAGGCTACCTGACCGATGTTCTCACGGAGCGGGCTATGGGTTTTATCCAGACCCATCGGGAGGAGCCCTTTCTGGTTTACCTACCCTTAAATACACCCCACAGTCCAATGCAGGTGCCTGACCTGTGGTGGGCTAAATTTGCTAATCTGGAAATACCTGCACATCGCTATCAGGAGCGGGAGGAGCCCCATCATACCCGCGCTGCCCTGGCCATGGCGGAAAATATCGATTGGAACGTCGGGAGAATTACCGCAAAGTTGGCGGAACTAGATCTTGCTGAAAACACATTGCTGCTTTACTTTTCCGATAATGGACCCAATGGCTGGCGTTGGAACGGCGGTATGGAGGGGCGCAAGGGAAGCACCGACGAAGGCGGGGTGCGTTCTCCGCTAATCCTGAACTGGCCAGAAAAGGTAAAGAAGAGTAGGACGATTTCAGTAATTACCTGGGTAGGTGATCTTTTCCCCACCTTGCTGGAATTCGCCGGTGTAGCCCATCAGGGGGAGAAACCTCTGGATGGTACCAGTCTTAAGCCACTGATTATGAATGAAGAGGTCGATTGGCCAGACCGCCTAATCTTTAATCATTGGGGAAATCGCACCAGCGTCCGTTCCCAACGGTTCCGTTTGGATCACCAGAATCAACTCTTTGATATGTACCAGGACCCAGGGCAGACCGTTAATGTAGAGGCCAACTTTCCAGCCATAGCAAATCGCCTTAAAAATGCTAAAACCGAATGGGAGGAGACCGTCCTGACGGAGTTGCCGACGGAAGATACCCGGCCTTTTCCCGTAGGTCATCCCGATTTTGTTTATACCCAGTTACCCGCCCGCGACGGAATCGCCCGGGGTACCATACAGCGTTCTAACCGCTGGCCGAATTGTTCCTTCTATACCCACTGGACGAGCTCCTCGGACAGTATCTCCTGGGAGGTAGAGGTTTTGGCGGATGGTAATTTTGAAGCCATTTTGTACTATACCTGCCGGGAAGAGGATGCCGGTGTGGTGATGGCTTTTACGGCCGGTACAGAATCCGTCTCTATTCCCATTGAGGAAGGCTACGACCCGCCACTACGGGGTATGGAACACGATCGGGTATTACGCCAGGAGTCCTATGTCAAAGATTTTAAAGCCCTATCAATGGGTACGATTCGACTCCATCAAGGTATGACGACGCTAAGTTTGAAAGCCCTGGATATACCCGGACAACAAGCTATCGATTTTCGACTACTACAGTTGAAGCGGTTGGATTAAAAAAATATGCCTAACTTATGGCAAACTTAAGTATCCGATGAGCCTAAAACGTAGAAAATTAATCCAGTTGTTATCCCTGGGGGCACTGATGCCCAGTCAGTTTTTTAAACATTGGTCTTCCCACTCCGGGAATAGACTCGAAATGGCTTTTTTGGACAGTACCAACGATAAGCTTTACGACCAGGCCATTGTCATTGATGGTTTGCTCATTCCGCGCGGGTGGGATGAAGATTCCTTTGCCGCTCTGGCGAAGTCTGGTTACACTGGCTTTAATGCTTCCTTAAATTCAAGAGATCTGAAATCAGCCTTGACTTCCATGGCCGAATGGACGAGGCGCATTCGGGAAAACTCCGATAAATTGATACAGGCTAAAACAGCGGAGGATTTTGTACGGGCCAAAAAGGAGAACAAGGTGGCCGTGATGTACGGCTTTCAAAATGCTACCATGATAGAGAAATCAATCGATAACCTCGATTTGCTCTACCAAGCTGGTACCCGCTGGATACAGCTGACTTACAATGAGCGCAACTTATTAGGAGACGGATGCACCGAACGCACCAATGCCGGTTTATCCGATTTTGGAGTGGAGATAGTGGAGCGGATGAACGAGCTGGGGATCATTGTAGATCTGTCCCATTGTGGAAGGCAAACTACCTTTGATGGTATCAAATTTAGTAAAGCTGGCGCTACCATTAACCACTCGATGTGTGAGGCGCTTTACCCCAACCATCCCCGGGCGAAGACGGATGAACAAATTAAAGCCATGGCGGAGAAAGGCGGTGTGATGGGGATTATTTGTCTGGGATATATGATCGGGCCTGACCCCGGCGGAGAAACTACACTGGAAACCTACGTCGATCATATTGACCACGCCGTCAACATAGCCGGAATTGACCACGTAGGCCTGGCTGCTGATTTTGCGATTCAGGGTTTGGAGGCCAATGGCGCTACCCGTGAAAATTGGTACGTACCACGCCTGACCAGATTTAAACCTTCTTACCAGGTGAAATGGCCACCCTGGATACCAGAATTAGATAGTCCGGACCGGTACCGAAACGTAGCCAGGGTTTTAGATAAGAGGGGATACCGAACGGGGGAGATCGAAAAAATTCTGGGTGGTAACTGGCTTCGGTATTTTCGGGAAACCCTCAAGTAAGTAGGTTGCCCATATTGAGTCTGTAATAAGGTGCTGGCTTTTTTGGGCTAGTTCGAGGCGCAAAAATCGCGGATAGCCTAGCTATCCAAGGCTTTTTGCAACGAAGAAATCGCCCCAAAAAGACGCAGATTATTACTT
>DATFKA010000100.1:0-23585 GCA_035268885.1 Saprospiraceae bacterium | reverse complement strand
GTCTGGCTTAAGCTGATTAAAGGTACTCGTGATTAGACTTGTTGCAGAACTCGGTTGGATGGATACCTTAATCTGAGGAATAATTGCGGCTAATGGGAAAAAACTTAATAACAACCAGCGGTTAAACCGAAAAAAAGATTTTTGGCGAAAAATTATCCAGTAGAGGAAGACCAGTATAGCTAGTACCAGATTGTACTGTAAGAAATAGGGCATAGCTGTTTAATTTTGATCGTTAATCATTTTTAAGATGGCTTTCAGATCCTCTGGGCTGACTTTTTCCGTTTTGGCGAAATAGGAGACCATATCAGTGAACGAATTATCAAAATACTTTTGGGCCGTGCCCTTTAGTATTTGCTCGCGATAGACTTCTTTAGAGACAAGTGCTTCGTATTGCTTGATTTTACCAATCTTATTACACCGTACCATGCCTTTTTCTTCTAATTTCTTAATTACCGTGGCAACGGTGTTGTAATGTGGCTTGGGTTCTGGAATGCGATCGTGAATATCCCGCACTAGCGGACGATCCAATTCCCAGATGATCTGCATTATTTCTTCTTCTTTGGGTGTTAATTTCATTTTGTCGAATGCTGGTTCATTGGCAAGTTATCACTATTTTTATAGTAGTGCAACTTTTTTTTCGTTTTGTTACTATTTTTATAGTGGATTGGCGCTCGTATACTTTCCCTACTTTCAGAAAAGAATATCGGCAGAGGAAACCAAAACCATTTAGCATTGCCACTAAAGAAAGAAGCTTCAATATATGCTTGAAGTTAGAGTATGTTTAAATTTCATCCTTCAGGCCAGCATTTGTTCTTTAGCACCTGCATTTCATTAAATCCGCGTAAGGCGGAAGCCTTGACAAAGGCTAAGTCTACGTTTTTTGCCTCATTCAGGCACTAAATCATCAAATTCCGACTCTAAAAACGAATTTTAAACATACTCTTAAACAGGAAATGGCGGAGAGCAACAAATGATCAGCAATTCCCCATGTAGAACGGCTGTAACGTGTTTTTTTTAAAAAAGGAGTTCATTGCTGGTCAAAAGACCTAGGAAGTTTTAAAAACTTACCAGGTCTTGGCTCTTTTGCTACCACATGGGGAATGGCTGGTAAATGATAAATAACTAAACTATTTGCCGGAAGTGTACGTTGCCAGGAAGTAATCAGTTAATTCTTTTTACGAAAGTACAACTATTATGAAAAAAACACTCGTACTCGGTGCTTCCCCCAATGTTTCACGCGTTTCGAATCAGGCGGTACACCGCCTAAAGCGCCTTGGACACGAAGTAGTGCCCGTAGGCATACGAGACGGACAAATTGCGGGTATAGATATACGGAAAGGACAGCCGGATGTGGCGGGCGTAGATACAATTACCATGTACCTGAGTGCCAAAAACCAGGTTCAGTATTACGATTATATTATAAGCCTTGAGCCCAAAAGGATTATTTTTAATCCGGGCGCAGAGAACGCCGAATTATACCAAATGGCTAAAGAAAATGGAATTGAAGTGGAGAACGCCTGTACACTGGTTATGCTCTCCCTTAGTGGCTATTAAGCACCCTTTACTTCGGGCATTTTACAGGCTTCGTCAGCGGTTTTTCCGCAGACGGAGCAATCACCCATTTTATCTTTCAACATGGGATTATTTGTGGAGCAGGTACCCCGAAACTCATTTCCCGTCACGATGTGGCGGATGTTGATCAGGGCGAAAGAAATGGCAAAAAATACGAAAATGATGCCGATGGTATATAGGATGCTCATATAAAATCTTTTGTAGATAAAACACTTACCTTTGTCAACAGTTCATTATTAGTGCAAACTTACAATAAATGGAACAAAAACTACAAGCTTTCCGGCGTTTACTCGACATTATGGACGACTTGCGGGAGAAATGCCCCTGGGATCGCAAACAAACGATGGAGAGTCTGCGTAATCTTACCATTGAAGAGACTTATGAGCTGGCCGATGCCATTCTGGAAGAAGACCTGGAGGAGGTGAAAGAAGAGATTGGAGATATCATGCTGCATATGGTGTTTTATGCCAAAATCGCCGAAGAGAAATCGGCCTTCGATATAGGAGATGCCTTAAATGCCGTCTGTGAAAAGCTGATCAAACGTCATCCGCACATCTACGGGGATGTACAGGCCGATACCGAAGAAGCAGTTAAAAAGAACTGGGAGCAGTTGAAGCTGCAGGAAGGAAAAAAATCCGTTTTGCAAGGGGTACCCAAATCACTACCGGCTATGGTAAAAGCCTACCGAATGCAGGAGAAAACGGCCCAAGTGGGATTTGAGTGGGAAAATTCTGTTCAGGTATGGGAGAAAGTGGAAGAGGAGATGGCAGAATTTAGGGAAGTTGTGGAGTCTGGTGGGAGTCAGGCGCGAAAAGAAGAAGAATTTGGAGATATTTTATTCTCGCTAATCAATTACGCCCGCTTTGAAAAAATTGACCCGGAGACGGCCCTGGAGCGGATTAATCAGAAATTCAAGCGACGCTTTGAATACATCGAGGCGCAGGCCGAACGTCCTTTGGAGGAAATGAGCCTGGCGGAAATGGATGCCCTTTGGAACGAAGCCAAGGGACTAACAAAAGCCTAATCTCAGGGGAATAAGCCCCCTGGAAAAAGGCATAAGATGGGAATATTTATTACCTTTGCACTCCTTTTAGTCAGGGCACTGTTTTAGTCTGCGAATCTGCGAGCACCTGACCACTTATTGAATTGAATTATACCTTTAGGTTATGAAGAAAATAGAGCTAGATATTGTTGCCTTATCCCATAGTGTTGCCCAGTCGCACAATTACGCCGTCGTGCTTGGCGAGAAGGAAGGTTCTCGTCGTTTACCGATCGTGATTGGTGGGTTTGAGGCTCAGGCGATCGCCGTGGCCATGGAGGGCATGACCCCCAATCGTCCGCTAACCCACGATCTTTTCAAGAACACGCTCGAGACTTTTAAGGTAGATCTGCAGGAGATTGTTATCAATAATCTGCTGGATGGTATTTTCTACGCTCGTTTAGTCTGTATGCAGGATGGGGAACGCATCGAGGTAGATTCCCGCACCTCCGACGCTTTGGCGATGGCAGTACGTTTTCAATGTCCGATTTACACCTACGAATTTATTCTGGATGCTGCCGGAATTATTCTGGAAGATGAAGACGAAGAAGGAGACTATCCGGCCGAGTCTAAAGACGAAGAGGGAGCCAGCTCCTCAGACTCATTGTCCACTTTTTCAATTGATGCCTTACAAAAGATGCTGGAGGAAGTACTGGAAGAAGAAAACTACGAGCGGGCGGCCAAAATCAGAGATGAGATCGACCGCCGTAAATCGAATTCTTAGTGATCCAGCTTTCGCAAAACTTCCAAGGTTTTTTCTATCATTTCCCCCGATAAGTCTAGATGTGTAACCAGGCGAACGGTCTGCGGTCCGAATGGGGAGGCCATAATGTTGTGCCTGGCTAATTGGTCGATAAAAGAGGCGGCCGTACGTGGTGCTTTGACGTCAAAGATGACGATGTTGGAGCGTACCGGGCGCACCTGCTCGACGTAGCTACACTTCTCTAATTGTTCTCCCAATAATTTAGCCCGATCATTATCAACTTTCAGGCGATCCACGTGATGATCCAGTGCGTAGATACAGGCGGCTGCCAAATATCCTGCCTGGCGCATGCCGCCGCCCATGACCTTACGGAACCGTCGCGCTTGCTTGATGAAATCCCGATCTCCAATCAGCAGGGAGCCCACGGGGGCACCCAGTCCTTTGGAAATACAGATAGAAATACTGTCGAAATGATCCCCCACCTGTTCGGTGGTTTCGCCGGTTTCTACTAGTGCATTAAAGAGTCGGGCACCATCGAGGTGCAGTGCCAGCCCCTTTTCCTGACATAATTTTTGAATAGGTTTTACTTCCTCCAAGGTATAATAGCTTCCCCCGCCCTTATTGCAGGTGTTTTCGAGTACCACCAGGCTGCTTTTGGGTAACCAGTCGTAGTCGGGCTTGATCGCAGCGGCAACCTGCTCGGCGGTGATTTTACCGTTGCTCCCTTTGAGTAGATTGACACTGATTCCCGAATTGAAGGCATAACCGCCGGTTTCGTATTGATAGATATGAGAATATTCGTCGCAGATGACCTCATCCAGGGGCTGGGTATGGACTTTCAGCGCAATTTGGTTGGTCATGGTGCCGGAGGGGCAGTACAGCGCGGCTTCTTTGCCGAACATTCGGGCTGCCTTTTCTTGCAGGGCGTTGATGGAAGGGTCCTCCTGGAAAACATCGTCGCCTACCTCAGCCTGCATCATGGCTTCCAGCATTTCAGGGGTAGGCTTAGTGACGGTATCGCTAACGAGATTGATGAGCATAAATCAGATCGCTTTTGATGAAAGGTTAGTCTTGAGAAAAGGTAAACTGTTGAGACAAGACATGCCTTGTCTATATTGATCGGCTGTAAAGATTATCTTTTTTAGCCTTTTGGCAAAAAATCAAATCGGATAATTTCCTTGAAAAACGTAGGTAGCCGGACCACAGAGCCAGATATTTGAAAAGCCTTCCGTTCCTTGCTGGAATTTGACGGCCAGATCACCGCCTTTAGCTTTCAGCTGAATCTCTTGTTGGCCCCGGTGTCCTTCTTTTTTTGCGTAAGCTAAAGCCGCCGCAGTAATACCGGTACCACAGGCCAGCGTCTCGTCTTCCACCCCGCGCTCGTAGGTAGCAATAGCCAATTGATAAGAGCCTTTAGCGGCTACAAAATTCACATTAATGCCTTTTTCGCGAAAGCGATCGGAATAACGAATAGCCCGGCCGGCAGATTTAACGTCTATGGCGTGCGGATCCGTGACGAATTTGATGTAATGCGGAGAGCCGGTGTCCAGCACAAAATAGTCCGTATTCGTTTCTATTTCGGAAAGATCCTGCATCTTGAGCTCTATGTAATCCGGTCTAATTACACGGGCGTCGTGAGGGCCATCAATGGCAATAAAATGGGTAGTCTGCTCAATGATACCCAGGCGGGCCGCCAGGGCAACAATGCAGCGGCCACCATTGCCACACATACTACCCTCACGCCCGTCGGCATTAAAGTAGACCATGCGGAAGTCGTAATCCGGATCATTTTCGATAAACATCAGGCCATCGCCGCCAATGCCAAAGCGCCGGTCGCAAATGTCTTCGATGGCTTTTTGATCTTGTTTAGACAGGTAGGCTTTTTCGCGCTGGTCAATAATCACAAAATCATTGCCCGCGCCGTGGTATTTATAGAAGGGTATACTAGTCAAGGCTATCGAGTTTAATGGTGTCTGCCGCGGCTTTTGCATTTTGCTGGAATGGATGTAAAATCACTTCTTCTTCCGCTTTGGGATCGTAGCTAAAGGGGACATCCATGGTAATGTGGCGGTAAATGGCCAGGGCGGATAAACCACCGATGAAGACCAGACCAAAGAGGGAGAACTTCCAGCCCCAGATATTGCCGGTGCCTTCCTGATAGTCGTATAGAAACCAAAATGGCTTTTTTCTTTCGTTTTCTGACATATTATTGTTTTATCGCGCGTTATAAGTATAAGTACAATTGCGTACCCTAAATGGGTCGAAGGGTCGATTTTTTATAGATTGGCCAATGAGATCATTTAGTTTTCAAACTCTTTAGGCTTAAATCGGTTTAAAACATATTGTTCCTTTTAGGGAAGAAGTTTATATTATTCCCTAATTTGTTCTTAATCCATTCCCAGAACCGCTTAACCTTGCGAAAATAGCAGCTATGATGAAAAATATCAAGCCCATTCTGATTTCCTCTTTTGTTAGTGCCTTGCTCGCGGTACTCCTTTATCGCGTTCTCGAGTCGCCCCGCGAAGTTATTATTCGCGAGCCGGTGCCCGCGCGTTATGTAAAAACGAATGTTCCCTCCCAAACTATTTTTGAAGAAGCCAGCCCGCGCTATCCTTCAGCAGCCCCGACTAATTTTACGGAGGCCGCGGAACTAGTGACTCCGGGGGTGGCTAATATTAATGCGATACAGGGCAGTGGCGGCCTGAATTTTTTTCGGGGCAATGCCATTGGTTCGGCTTCTGGTTCGGGGGTGGTCATCTCTCCGGATGGCTACATCGTTACCAATAACCACGTCGTGGAAGAGGGAGATGAATATCGCGTTACCCTGAATGACAACCGGGAATTTTCTGCAGAATTAATTGGCACGGATCCCTCTACAGATCTGGCCCTGCTGAAAATTGAGGCAGAAAACCTGCCTTATTTAGGCTTTGGTGATTCCGATTCTCTTAAGGTAGGGGAGTGGGTGCTGGCCGTAGGTAATCCTTTTAACCTGGAATCGACCGTAACGGCCGGAATTGTGAGTGCCAAGGGGCGGAGTATTGATATCCTGGAAGGTCAGGATCGTATTGAGTCTTTTATTCAAACCGACGCCGCGGTAAATCCCGGTAATAGTGGTGGTGCCCTGGTGAATACGCAAGGTGCTCTGGTGGGAATTAACACTGCTATTATTACCCGTTCGGGACGCTACGAAGGGTATTCCTTTGCCGTGCCGGCCAATCTGGTGAAAAAAGTGATTCGTGATTTGAAGGATTACGGCATGGTTCAGCGGGGGCTGATGGGAGTCTTCATTAATGAAGTAGATAATCGGTTAGCCGAAGAGCTCAAACTGGAAAATGTAGAAGGCGTTTATATCACCCGCGTAACGGCGGGCGGTGGCGCAGATGAAGCGGGCATGAAGAAAGGAGACGTTATTGTCAATATCAATGGGGTAACCACTAAAACCCTGCCGGAAATGCAGGAGCAGGTGGGCCGTTTTCGCCCAGGGAATACGATTCAGGTAGAATATATTCGCAAAGGGCGACGCTATGAGACCTTGGTTACCCTGAAGAATAAAAGCAATAGTACTTCCCTGATTCACGCCAGAGATAAAGCCTTTTTACGCGAAATTGGTTTTGAATTGCAGGAACTTCCAAGAGAGGAAGCCCGGGAGTTGGGTAATATTCAGGGCGTCAAAGTCGTCAGTATCTATAAATTTAGTAAGGTAGAAGCCACGAATATGGAGCCGGACTTCATTATTACCAAGTTGAATGATACCGCTATCTATGGAGTTGATCAATTTGTCCGTCAATTGAAGGCGGCTTCCGGAAAAGTTGTGCTGGAAGGCTATTACGGAAATACGGACGAGCCCTATTATTACAGTTTTGACCTGGAGGAAGAATAAGGAGTTGAATACTTACTTATACCACCCACAGCACCCAAAATAAAACCAATGACCAAAATTGATCTCGAAAAGAGTAAGAACGAAGATGAAATGAAGTTACTGGTCGCCCAGATGCAACATCGCCTGAAGGCGATTCACCTGGGGGGCGGTGAAAAAAAGTTAGAAAAGCAACGCAAGAAGGGCAAAATGACGGTCCGCGAGCGATTGGATGCGCTCTTAGATGAAGATAAACCCTTTTTTGAAATAGGGGCATTTGCCGGCTACGGCATGTACGAATCTTACGGCGGATGTCCGGCCGGTGGGGTAGTGGCCGGCATCGGTTACGTTAGCGGTCGTCAATGTGTGGTGGTGGCGAACGATGCTTCTGTTAAAGCGGGAGCCTGGTTTCCCATTACGGGAAAGAAAAACCTGCGCGCTCAGGAGATTGCCATGGACAACCACTTACCCATTATTTATTTGGTGGATAGTGCCGGGGTTTTTCTACCTATGCAGGACGAAATTTTTGCGGATAAGGAGCACTTCGGCCGTATTTTTCGCAACAACGCCCGGATGTCCAGTATGGGGATTCCTCAGGTTGCGGCGATTATGGGGAGTTGTGTAGCCGGTGGGGCTTACCTGCCGATCATGTCAGACGAAGCACTGATCGTCGAGGGGACGGGATCCATTTTTTTGGCGGGTCCTTATTTGGTTAAGGCCGCCATTGGAGAGACGGTAGATAAAGAAGCACTGGGGGGCGCAAGTACGCAATCGGAGATATCGGGCGTTACGGATTACAAGGTGCCCGACGATGCGACCTGCCTAAAGACCATACGTGATTTGATGGATAAACTTGGACATAGTGCCAAAGCGGGATTTGATCGAACCAATCCGACACAACCGAAGCGTGACGCCCAGGAAATGCTCCAGCTCTTCCCCTCCGCGAGCAATAAACCCTACAATAGTCGGGAACTATTGGAGTGTCTGGTAGACAATAGTGAACTTACCGAATACAAAGCGGGTTATGGAAAAACCATGATTTGTGCTTACGCGCGCATCGACGGCTGGTCGGTGGGCATTGTGGCTAACAACCGGCAGGTGGTAAAAAATGCCCAGGGAGAAATGCAGTTTGGTGGGGTTATTTATTCTGACGCTGCTGACAAAGCAGCTCGCTTTATTATGGTCTGTAACCAGAAGAAAATTCCGCTGGTATTTCTACACGATGTGACGGGCTTTATGGTCGGTTCGCGCTCCGAACAGGGGGGCATCATCAAAGACGGGGCTAAAATGGTTAACGCCGTTTCTAATTCAACGGTGCCTAAATTCAGTATTGTCATGGGGAATTCCTATGGTGCTGGGAACTATGCCATGTGTGGTAAAGCCTACGATCCTCGTCTGATCGTCGCCTGGCCGACGGCGAAAATTGCCGTAATGGGGGGTGCCCAGGCGGCGAAAGTATTACTACAAATTCAGGTGGCTTCCCAAAAGGCCAGGGGAGAAGAATTAGATGAGGCTAAAGAAAAAGAGTTATTAGATGAAATACAAGGCCGGTACGACGAGCAAACCAGCCCTTATTACGCGGCTGCCCGTCTTTGGGTAGACGCGATTATTGATCCCCGGGAAACCCGTAGGGTTATTTCTATGGGGATTGAAGCCGCTGACCACGGTGAGGTGGCTACCTTCAACCCCGGCGTTTTACAAACTTGATAAGCAATATGAACTACGAAAATTTACGAATTGAACAGGCTGATCATATTTTATTTGTGACGATCGATCGCGAAAAAGCGCTCAATGCACTAAACCGAAAAACGGTCGAAGAGCTCAAACATTTCTTTACCCAGGACGCTCCAAAGCGCTCCGATTATCAGGGCATCATCCTGACGGGAGCGGGCCATCGATCTTTTGTCGCCGGAGCCGATATCAAAGAATTTCTAGGTTTAGATGCAAAGCGGGGAGCGGCCCTGTCCAAAGCCGGGCAGGAAGTGTTTCTTGCGATTGAACGATTCCCCAGGCCAGTACTGGCAGCGGTGAATGGTTTTGCACTGGGTGGAGGTTGTGAACTGGCCATGGCCTGTCACCTAAGAGTCGCCTCCGAAAATGCTAAATTTGGGCAACCAGAAGTGAAGTTGGGGATTATTCCCGGTTACGGTGGTACGCAGCGTCTGGTACAGTACGTAGGGAAGACCAAAGCGATGGAATTAATGCTGACCGGCGATATGATTTCCGCAGCGGAGGCTATGGAATTGGGACTGGTGAATTACGTTCTTCCCCAGGACGATATAATGGATAAAGCCAAGGAACTGATCCACAAGATTGGGGCGCAGGGTCCCATTGCCGTAGCGAAAGTCATTGAATCGGTAAATGCTTATTTCGAAGCCGGAACAGATGGTTACGCAAAAGAGGTGGAAGCCTTCGGAGCAACCACCGGTACCGAAGACTTTAAAGAGGGTGCCAGCGCTTTTGTTGAAAAAAGAGTACCCGATTTCAAGGGTAGATAAAACAACAGTGCCTGAGCGATTGCTCAGGCACTGTCTGATACGCTCTAAAGCGTACACTCGGTTAATGTGACATACTTTCCTTATACTTCTTTAACTGCCTTTGTAGCTTTTGAGTAGCATTAGCCATGGCTTTTTCAAAGCTCTCCGCAGAGTCAGAAGCAAACAGGCTGTTTCCCGGCACTTCAATTCTGATCTCTACCGTTCGCTGATCTTTATGTTGAAACCTTTGGACTTCGTCTTTAAAAAACACGTGGACGGAGGTAATGCGTTCAAAGAAAGTAGATAGTTTGTTAACCTTTTCGTTGACTAATTCCTCCATGGGAGCACTTAATTGAAAAGGCGCTTCGATTTGTAACTTCATACGTCGTTGTTTTTTGTTGCTTAGTAATAGCACGTCGTTTCTTCCGTTATTGCTAAGGTAGGGCTTGTTTTTTCGCTGAACAAAAAGTAATATTACCAATAGAGTTGATAAAAGTCATCATTTTTTTAAGGGCTATGAAAAGAGTATTACTGTCCATATTGGTGGTGTTGATCTTCGGTGCACTCAGTGCTCAAACCCTGAATGGTCACTGGCTGGGGATGATCACTATGGAAGGCCTTTCGGAACCCTTCCTCTACGAAATTGATATCCGTGAAGAAAATGGAACCATCAATGGGTACTCCTGGTCGAGAACGGCAGATTCTTCGGTACAGGTGCAGTTCCAGTTAGCCGGAAAAAGGGAAGGTAAAGAAGTGGTTTTGCAAGAATTACAGCAAATCACGCCGCCGCCTCCCGAATGGTGCCTTAAATATCAACGCTTGCGCTTAGAAGAACGCAACGACAGCCTACTCTTGCTCGGCAATTGGAGTGGGGGTGTCTGTAATCCAGGAAAAGTATACCTGTACCGCCCCACATCCTTTTCGGGTGACACGCTGGAACGGGAAATTCCTTTTACCAAAACAGGTAAATGGACCGGGCACCTGGATCAATCAGATCGCGCCTATGGTTTTTTTTACGAAATCAGCTTGAAAGAAGATGGTACCGGTACTTCTTTTATTGTTTCGGAAGATAGTGGCGGTAGCGCCCATCATGCTTTGAGCTGGACTTTTGATCCGCTAAGGGAGCAGCTGAACATCAAAGAGAAAGCCGTCTTAAAGCGTACGGATTCCAACTGGAAGTGGTGTATTAAATCAGCTGCATTACGGATGACTAAAACCGCTACGGGCTATCAGCTTAGCGGTGATTGGCTAGGACATATTGAAGAAAATAATTCCGCGCAGGGAAAGTGTGCTCCCGGGAAAATGGTTTTAAACAAGCCGGTGCTAAGTAAGAAAGTTGTGCGGGAAATCACCAGCAACAGTGAAAATTATGAATTGGAGCTGGCGCGAAAAGTGAATATTAATCAGGTGATTGAAGTGCAGCGGCCACAATTAAAAATTGGGGTGTGGGATAACGGGGTCTACGATGGCGACGTCATGACGCTTTACCTGAATGGTAAGAAGATGATGGAGCAATATAAAGTGCGCAAGCGAAAGGTCTACATCGACGTAGAGCTTGAGGAGAAAAACAACTTTCTGGTCCTACACGCGGATGACCTGGGAGAGATCTCGCCCAACACGGTAGCTATATCGATCTTCGATGGTAAAAGAGAGCAGATCATTGTCATGAGCTCCAACCTCTCCGAGAGCGGCGCCATTCTAATCAAACAAATAGCCCTGGACTAGTAACCCTTCCTTATTTCTCCAGATCCATTTCGATATCCGGGTAATCTTCCTGGGCATAAAATGGCGGTGGAATGACCTGGTCGGGTGCCGCGACTGTTTCGTAGCTTTCTGGCGCGTTTGGATCTCGCCGTGAATAGCTGCGCAGTGCTAAATCATTGATCTGGAAACTTCCTCGCCGTTCAGACAATAGCCCCTGGCGTACATCGGCGTACATCCCACGGGCTCTTTCCCGGGCTTTGGTCATAGGGGCGTAGCCGTTCTCTGAATAGTCTTCCCGTATTTTGAGGTAGGCTTCAATCAGGCGTTTTTCCTCTGCATCTGTCCAGTTTCCTGGAGAATCGGTCAGCCCGGTGGTGGTCATAGCCAGCTGAACACAATCATCCACCCAGGCGGGGCGGTTGACGTGATTGTCTAATAGCAAGGCTACTCCATAAGAGGAGGTGATCACTTCATTCAGCCCATAGCCATTAACCTGGAAGTTATCTTTCCAGTAGAAGTTTTTCAGGCGATCCAGTGCATGTTTGACCTGGATCGATTGTACATCAACGTTTTGTGCGGCCCGCCAAAACCGGAAGGCCCACTCGGGCTCACGGAATTGATCTTTCAGGTGGGGCTCGGAAATGCGCCGACCATTATAGGTCAGAAAACCGTAAGTAGTGTTGGTGTCTTCCGAAGTATCCAGTCCAAAACTCTGGAAAAAGACCCGAAAGGCGTGTGGATATACCGTTTTAACCTTTTTGAGTAGGGCTGCCAGCTCTCCAGCACCGGGCCCACTGCCCAGGGTCCATTGAAAGATACCTAGACTAACAAAGCCCCGATCGTAGGTGTTGATGGCGTCCAGGTTACCCTCGTTTTTCGCTACTGATTCTACAACGGCCATACTCGGTTCCGTCAATTCTAAATCTATAAGTTTATCGTGGTAGGTATTGATGTGGTTGACCACGTTTTGATAGCCTCGGGTGTAGAGCCCCTGATCCCTTTTAATGAATTCGATTTGGAGTTCTCCGTCGCTGACGGCCACTTTGCGGTTGTAGTCCGTTACTTCTAGTTCCTTGGTAGGTAGCGGCTCGATGGGGGTAATGACGGGCGGTTTGGGATTATTAACCTCATCATCATCGGCGGGCGGCTGCGGACTTTGGGGTTTTAAGCTAAATTCCGGACCATAAGTTGGTAATAAGTCGGCCAGTAAGCCGCGTGCCAGGGCATCGGTCATGCGTGTCCCGTCTTCAAAGAAGAGGTTTTGTGATAGGGCATATTGCCGCAGGGCCTCGGGGATATCACTTTCGTAAAATCCTAAAGATTGCAGCATAATGTCAAGCTGTTGGGTACCGTAATTATTAGGGTCCAGGGGCTTAAACAGGCTACTAACGGAGTTCTTTTCTAATCCCTGCTGTAGTAAGGAGATACCCTCAACTATTTCGTATCGCTGAATGATGCGAATCGCCATACTGGGGGTGACGGCAATACCATCAGAATCAAATTGGTTTTTTTGGGCGAAAGCCCGCACCGCGATCACCGTTTCTTCTCCGTAATTATAATCTGCTCCGAGTCGTGACCACTGTAGCTCCCGGCCAAAGCCCAGCTCGTAAAGCAGCTGACGCAGCGTGCTGACGTACTTATTATTCGTGCGCCGACTAAGGTACCGTGAGACCGTGTTGGTGCGTAAAAGATTATATAGTGGTTCTACATCTACCATTTGATTTCGATTTTGAGGAGTAATATAATAAAATCCTGGATTTAGTCGGCGATTAATTACTCTTTGTGCCCAGGGTTTGTACCCAATAATTACCTTTCTGCCCTAAGCCCATATCCTGAAAATGCTTCCCCATCATATTTATACAGTGATCGGGACTGGTTCGCCAACTATCGAAGGCAGCTTGAACGTCGGTATAGCCTGCGCTAATGTTTTCACCGATAGTAGTCCAGGAGTAGCCCGCTTGTTCTGCCCGGTCACCTACCCGACTGCCGTCACTTCCCCGGTGTCGAAAGAACTGCTGGTCATACATGTCTGCCGCGTGTTTTTGGGCAGCTTCATTGAGCTGAACCTGTAGATTTAAAGGAGAAGTGGGGGGCATATAGCGTCGACCACATTGGCAACCATTTTTGCGTATGTCGTTTACCAGGGCAAGCATAATCTCTCGATCTTGGAGGTCTTCTTCTGCCATTTTTTCTACCGCAGGTTCAGATAAGCTTCCGTCTCCAAAGGGGAAGGAGCAGGCCATGGATAGCAATAGAAAAGGTAGACTCAAAAAAAACGTTTTGCTGGGCATAGAAATGGACGTTTACAAACTTGTTATGTAGTAAACGTCCATTCTCTTTTCAATTAGTATACGGAGCCTAGATTATTTACTGACAACCCATATCTACTTTGGCCATCGGATCGGCAAAAGGAAAGCAGTTGCCACTCAAAATCTGATCGGGTTGATATCTAGTCAGGTTATCATCATGTAAAGCACTTTCCAGAAAAACGGTGATGGCATCTACCTCCTGCTCTGTCAGACCAAGTGGTCGAAAGTGATTGGATAAAGCCTGCTCTGGCACCCTTGAGTTCTCAGGGATCCCGGTATTTTTATAAGCGACGACCTCGCGAATGGAACGCAGGCTACTACCGTGTCCCAAAAAAGGTGAGTCGGAGAGGTTATACAGCTGTGGTACTTTGAATTTATAGTTATCAGCCGGATTACCAGTAAAGCCACCCCGACCACGGTGCTCCACGGCATTGCTTGGTGTCATAAAGGTCTCCTCTGCTATCTGATCTAAATCCTTCATGCCAAAGGCGTGGAAAGCCTCAGAGTTGAGGGCCGGACCGCCGTGGCAGGGCGCACATTGGGCTTTACCAAAGAATAGCATGGCTCCCTGTTTTTCGATTTCGGTCATAGCCTGCCGATCACCGCGCAGCCACTGTTGGAATGGTGCCTCATTGGCAAACAGCGTACGTTCGTAAGCAGCGATCGCCAATCCGGCCATTTCGGTGGAGTAGCGTTGGGGCTTCTCGATTTCGGGGAAGGCCTGATCAAAGCGCTCGATATACCCCAGGTCTTCCATTCGATCGTAATCTATGACGATGCGGTGTACACCCAGCCCGGCGATGGCCTGTGTCTCCAGCCCTTCGTATCCCAGGTGGTTGTTTTCTTTAGGAGTGCCAGTTGTCCAGGCAGCTTCCGTATTACGATTAGGACCGGTTGCTCCAAACTGTCCGTTCCAAAGCATGACCCGTTGAAAGGCGGTATTGAGTGTCGTTGGGGAACGAATGGGCTGAACGTCTAGTTCAGGAGCCAGGTAATCGGGGCTTTTGGTGCGGGCCATACCATTGGCGCCGGCACCCATGCCGCCATCACCAATTCCCTGCCAGCGATTAGCTTGAAACCCAGCTCCGGCAAAGTGGCAGGAAGCGCAGGAGTAGGTGCCTTCCCCACTCGTATGGGTGGGGTTGAGCGCCAGGGCCGTTTCGTGGAAAAGTAATTGTCCCAGGGCTACTTTTTCCTCGCTTAGTGGATTGCGAGGGTCCTGTGGGATGGCCGAAAAGTCATCGCTATCAGGTAAGGTGAAATCAGCCTGCCAATCTGACCCACCAATCGCCTGCAGGCTTTGTTGCAGCCGGGTATCATAATCGTTAATCATAGGATCGTCGATCTGACAAGCAGATAGCAGGATGGTAAATCCAATCAAGAGGAGGAAGGGTGTTTTTTTCATGCTTTTGTCATCTTTATTAAAAGTAACCGTAAGAAGATGATACGTAAAAACTGAAAAAGCGTTTCATAAAGAACATAAAGAACACAAAAAAGCCAGTTCGATTTTATCGAACTGGCTTTTATATAGAAGTTATTTAAGAATTCCTGGTGAGATGATTGGTAACGGCTTGGAAGTCAAGATAAAAAAGAGCTGTCGTATTGGCTTTCAATCTGTTGCCAAGGGCTCAGTGAGGAGTTTTAAACAACTTCATAGCTAAATACTCTGTAATCTAAATTTCTAAGCATTTTGAAAGTCATCTTTTTGTCCATTATTGCGTTGCATACTCACCTTTGTAGCTAGACGAAGAAAGGGAATTCAAGGGGCCCTTTCTGAAGTAACAAGGCTCCGCCGCGCCTTAGCTTGAACAAGAATCTGAGGTTTCAAAATACACATTAACTCAAATTACAGAGTACTAAATATAAGTTTACTTATTTCACACTATCCACGATAGCCTTAAAGGTGTCGGGATGGTTCATGGCCAGATCAGCCAGTGCCTTACGATTTAGCTTGATATCGTTGCTGGATAGCAAGTGCATCAAACGAGAGTAAGAAAGACCTTGCTGACGGGCACCTGCGTTGATTCTGGTGATCCACAAGCGACGGAAAGCGCGTTTTTTGTTACGGCGGTCGCGATAAGCATAAGTTAGTCCTTTCTCAACGGCATTTTTTGCTACCGTATAGACGTTTTTCCGAGCACCGAAGTATCCGCGTGCTGCTTTCAAGATTTTTTTCCGTCTTCTTCTGGAGGCGACGGAGTTTACGGAACGTGGCATAATGTTGATTTTAGTACAATACAGAGACTCGCCTGAGGCGCGTACTTTGGCCTGTATTCTCGTTAAAAAATAAAAATGTTATCGTACGCCCAACAGACGCTTGATTCTCTTTTCATCGGCCTGGCTAACAAGGGTAGAGCCCTGCAGATGTCTCTTGGCTTTTTTACTCTTCTTTCTCATCAAGTGAGAAGTACGAGCTTGAAAGCGCTTAACCTTTCCTGATCCAGTCAGCTTGAAACGTTTCTTAGCACTGGAATGCGTTTTCATCTTTGGCATCTCAAAAAAATTTGGGCACTAAAGTAGTCCTTGAAAGAACTACGCTCAGTGCAGTTTTTCTAAAGTGGATGCAAAAGTAAGGAAAAAATAATACTTATGCTAAGTAAATTCAATTAATTCTTTTTCTTCTTCTTGGGAGAGACGACCACGGTCATTCGTCGGCCTTCCAATTTGGGAAGGGCCTCCGCTGCGCCCAGGTCTTCTAACTCCTTAATAAAACGCAACAAGAGTAATTCACCCCGATCTTTGAAGACGATGGTTCGTCCTCGAAACTGTACGTAGGCTTTTACTTTTGCTCCATCCTGTAGGAATTTTTCGGCATGACGCAATTTGAATTCGAAATCGTGATCGTCCGTATTGGGGCCGAAGCGGATTTCTTTCACCACGGTCTTCGCCGCTTTCGCTTTCATTTCCTTTTCCTTCTTTTTCTTTTCGTAAAGGAACTTGTTGTAGTCAATGATTTTGACAACGGGCGGTTTTGCATTGGGAGAAATCTCCACCAGATCGAGGCCAACGAGGCGGGCCCATTTTTTCACCTCACGGGTATCGTAAACTTCGCCAGCTTTTAAATCTTGCTCGACTTGCTCACCGATTTCTTCGATGTTATCTCCGACCAGCCGTACTTCAGGAATGCGGATGTAGTCATTAATCCGGAATTGAGGTGTGGTTTGCCTTCTACGATTATTGTTATTTCTTCTTCTAGCCAAATGTTTTTAGTTTAATTAAGAAATGGATACACTATTATATAAGGTATTTTGATACCTAAAAGTTCCTTTGCCCTGCTGGATATTACGAAGAAATCCCCTCGTAAGCCTGATTAGAGACCTTCCGAGGGGACTTCTTCGTACAAAGATACAGAATTTAAGCTTATTATTCTTTTACATCTGTATTTACTTCATCTTCCAGACCGATCACCAGACCATCTTCTTCTTCATTGAGCTTGGCTTTCAGCAAAGATCCCTTATCCGGGTTCTTATTTAAGATAAAGTCGGCCAGCGGATCTTCCAGGTATTTCTGGATCGCCCGGTGTAGCGGACGAGCACCAAATTGCGGATCGAAGCCTTTTTCAGCAACGAATTTTTTTGCTTTACTGGATAACTCTAGCTTGTATTCGCTCATGTCTTCCAGACGCTTGTACAGGTCTTTGAGCGAGATATCAATAATCTTAAAGATATCATCCTGCTCCAGACTATTGAAGATGACTACATCGTCGATCCGGTTTAAAAATTCTGGCGAGAAGGTTCGCTTCAAGGCATTTTGAATAACGGCTTTATTATCGTCTTCGGCAGCTTCTACCCGGGCTTTGGTCGCAAAACCTACCCCCTGTCCGAAGTCTTTCAGCTGGCGCACTCCGATGTTAGAAGTCATTATAATCAGCGTATTCTTGAAATCTACTTTTCTGCCCAGACCATCGGTTAGTTGACCGTCGTCGAGTACCTGTAGTAGAATGTTGTAGACGTCGGGATGCGCTTTTTCAATTTCATCCAGGAGGATAACACTATAGGGCTTACGACGCACTTTTTCGGTCAGCTGGCCACCTTCTTCGTAACCGACGTATCCCGGAGGTGCACCGATCAGGCGGCTAATGGAGAATTTCTCCATATACTCACTCATGTCGATTCGTACGAGGGCGTCATCAGAGTCGAAAATATGACGAGCCAATGCTTTGGCCAGCTCCGTTTTACCGACGCCGGTTGGGCCTAAGAAGATAAAGGAACCAATGGGTTTACTTGGATCTTTTAAGCCAACGCGATTACGCTGAATGGCTTTGGTGATCTTTGTAATGGCTTCGTCTTGGCCAACGACCATAGATTTGATATCTTCACCCATGCCGATGAGCTTTTTGCTTTCGCTTTGGGCCACTTTTTGTACCGGAATACCGGTCATCATGGCCACCACTTCAGCAATATCCGGCTCGTTGACGGGATATTTTTTCGTTTTGGCTTCTTCTTCCCATTTAACTTTTTCGAACTCCAACTGGCGCACCAGTTTAGATTCTTTATCACGCAGGTCAGCCGCTTTTTCGTACTGCTGACTTTTTACGGCCTGATTTTTCTTCTCTTTGAGTTCTTCGATATTTTGCTCGAGCTCTTCGATGTGCTTAGGCACGTGAATGTTTTTCAGGTGCACCCGGGCACCGACCTCATCGAGCACATCGATGGCCTTATCGGGTAGGAAACGGTCACTTACGTATCGTTCACTCAATTTAACACAGGCTTCAATGGCATCATCGCTATAGGTGACATTATGGAAGTCTTCGTATTTGGCTTTGATGTTCTCTAGGATATTGATTGCTTCTTCGGCACTTGGTGGATCCACCATTACTTTTTGGAAACGACGATCCAGGGCCCCATCTTTTTCGATGTGTTGACGATACTCATCCAGCGTAGAGGCACCAATGCATTGCAACTCCCCTCTGGCCAGTGCTGGTTTAAAGATATTACTGGCATCCAGCGATCCCGTGGCGCCACCGGCACCAACGATGGTATGGATCTCATCAATAAAGAGGATGACGTCGCGTGATTTTTCCAATTCGTTCATGATGGCTTTCATGCGTTCCTCGAACTGTCCCCGATATTTAGTACCGGCAACCAGAGCGGCCAGGTCCAGCATTACAATACGCTTGTTGAATAGCGTACGGGAGACTTTCTTCTGATTAATCCGCAGGGCCAGTCCTTCGACGATAGCCGTTTTACCCACTCCGGGTTCACCGATGAGAATAGGATTGTTCTTTTTACGACGGCTAAGGATTTGCGAAACGCGCTCGATTTCGTTTTCCCGGCCGATAATGGGATCCAGTTTGTCCTCTTCTGCCAATTTGGTAATATCGCGACCGAAGTTATCTAATACCGGAGTTCTGGACTTGGTACCCGATTTGCGCTGTTGCTGAAAACGGCCCTGATCATCCTCGTCGTAAGGCTCTTCCTGATCGGAAGGAGCCTGTGCGTAGGGAGTATCAGAGGTAAAGTCCTGCTCCTGACGAACGTACTCCAGCTCTGCTTTGTAAATATCGTAGTCGATATCGAACTGATGTAGGATCCGGGAAGCCGGATTCTCATTGTGCTTCAGGATGGATAATATGAGATGCTCGGGGCTGATCTCTTCACTTTTCAGCATTTTAGCCTCCAAAAAAGTAACTTTAAGTACTTTTTCCGCCTGCTTATTCAGTGGCAAGCTGCCTACGTTCAACTGAGTAACGGAGGTACGGATACGTTGGATTGAATCCTCTACCGTTTCGCGCAGGTCGGAGGCGTCAACGTCCAGAGACTCCAGCACCTTTACGGCAAGACTCTCTTGTTTGGATACAATACCCAGGAGCAGGTGTTCCGTTCCGATGAAGTCATGGCCGAGGCGTATGGCTTCATCCCGACTTCTTTCGATAACCTGCTTAACTTGAGTGGAAAATCTTCTATTATTCATGTTGTTTTCTATTCTTCAAACTTACCTGAAGGAAAAGTCATTTTTACGGACTCTTTCCTAACAATAATAGGATTATTTATTTTAGGAAACAAGTTCTGAAATATCAGATCTTACATTTTAGAACGGTTCCTGTTAAGGCTTCCTATGTGGACTATTCTGTTCAAAAATCAGTCCAAGCTTAAATTAATGACAAAAAAGCAGACGGTTACGCACTGCTTACCGGGTCAAAAATTAAAAAAGATGCCTTTGTTTTGTTGTCTCTTCCCTAACAGATGCAAGGGGCGATAGGTTCTGCAATTCGTGTTCTTACTCGTTTATTTAAGAAAAATTTAGGTAGTATTACCTTAAATTGATACATTTGCTACCCAAGTTATGCGTTCAGTTCCTGAATCATTCCAGGTAGGCTATTAAAAGGTAAGCACAATATTATTTATGAAATATTCAGTTGATAAACAAGAGAAACATACCGTATTCAAGTTGGAAGAAAAAAACCTGAATGCGCTTTTAGCCCCCGAGCTAAAATCAAAATTCGTTATCCTCTATAATGAAGGGATTCGCAATTTAATCCTGGATCTCTCCGAGGTCGAGTATGTAGACTCTTCCGGTTTGAGTGCCATATTGACAGCCGACCGCCTCTGGAAGCAATTGGGCTCGTTCATTTTGACAGGTGTACAGCACGATTCGGTGAAGAAATTAATCGATATCTCCCACTTAAATGATGTACTCACTATCATTCCGACCCTGTCGGAATCGATCGATTATATCTTTATGGAAGAACTGGAAAGAGAGATCGGTGGCGAAGGCGTCAGTGATAGCGACGATGAGGAAAACGCTGAATAATGCGTTTTGAACTCCGCTTATTGGGAACCGCCTCCGCACAACCCAGTCTGGGGCGTTTTACCACCTGCCATCATCTAAACATCCAGGAACAACACTTTTTGATTGACTGTGGTGAAGGCGCGCAAATGCGCATGGAGCAATACAAAGTAAAGCGCAGTAAGATCAATCATATCTTTATCAGTCATTTACACGGCGATCATTTCTTCGGGCTATGGGGGCTCTTAACATCTTACACCCTTAATAATCGTACCGCGGCTCTGCATCTCTACAGTCCCCCCGGATTAAAAGAGGTACTGTTGCCGGCTCTTTCCATCGGGGGCGCAGAACTAAGCTTTCCCCTACATTTTACGGAAGTAGACCCCGAAGCACACCGCTGCGTTTATGACAATAATCAACTAAGTGTCCATACTATTCCGCTGCGCCATCGTATTCCGGCTTGTGGTTATCTCTTTCGGGAAAAACAGCGCCCGCGCAATATGATCGGCGCCAAGATTCAGCAATACGATTTAAGTATTCCGCAAATCAAAGCGGCCAAAGCGGGTGAGGATATCCCACTGGAAGATGGTCGTCTGGTTCCTAATCATGAATTGACCGAAGCGGCCCTTCCACCCCGGGCCTACGCTTTTTGTTCGGATACCCGCTATACCGAAACCATTATACCTTATATAAAGGGAGTGGATCTGCTCTACCACGAAAGCACTTTCTGTGCCGATAATCTGCACAGGGCCGAAGTGACCATGCACAGCACTGCCGCCGAAGCCGCCCGTATTGCCCAGGCGGCCGGAGTGGGTAAGTTGATCCTTGGACACTTCTCCACTCGCTACGAAGATACCCGCGTCTTTGAAACCGAAGCGCGTTCCATCTTTGCGGAAGCCTACGCCGGTGAGGATGGTTTAGTTATTGAACTATGAGGTGTTGAATTGTTGAGTTTTTGCTGCTTTAATTCGTAAATTCCACTTTCAACAATTCGATAACGCAACCATTGACCTCTCGCAAAATCATCCACATCGACATGGACGCTTTCTACGCCTCGGTAGAACAGCGGGATCATCCCGAGCTGCGCAATAAGCCGGTAGCGGTAGGGGGGAGCAGCCTGCGTGGCGTAGTGGCCTCGGCCAGCTATGAAGCCCGTAAGTATGGGGTGCGAAGTGCGATGCCCAGTGTGACGGCCAAGCGTTTGTGTCCGGACCTGATCTTCGTGAAGTCTCGCTTTGATGTCTATCGGGAGGTCTCCCAACAGATTCGGGCGATCTTTCATGAATACACCGACCTGGTAGAGCCCCTTTCGCTGGATGAAGCCTATCTGGACGTTACGGAGCCCAAAGCGGGTCCGCCCTCGGCAACGATTATTGCTCAGCAAATCCGACGGCGCATAGAAGCGGAAACCGGACTTACGGCCAGTGCCGGTATTTCCTTTAATAAGTTCCTGGCCAAAGTCGCCTCCGACATCAATAAGCCAAACGGTATGAAAACTATTTTGCCCGCCGAGGCCGCGGCTTTTTTGGATGAATTGCCGGTAGAGAAATTCCACGGGATTGGGAAGGTCACGGCCAAAAAAATGCGACAGATGGGGCTTTTTACCGGAAGAGATCTTCGCCGGCTCGAAAAGATTACTATGGTGCAGCGCTTTGGTAAGGTGGGCCTGCATTATTACCACATCGTGCGCGCTGAGGATAAGCGACCCGTCAACCCGAACCGCATCCGCAAGTCGATTGGCGCCGAACGGACTTTTTCCAAAGATTTACGTACACTGCCCGAAATGAAAGACAAGCTGCGGTATATCACAAAAGTCGTTTTTGATTATATGAAGAAGGCCGATAATTACGGTCGCAGCGTGACCCTCAAGATCAAATCGACCGACTTCAAGATCAGCACCCGTAGTCGAACCTTTATGGGCGAAATTCGTTCTTACGAGGTATTATTGAGGACTATCTTCCAACTCCTGGAGGAAAACCAGGAGGAACTGGAAGCGGTCCGCCTGCTGGGCGTTTCGGTATCCAATCTGAGCAAAGAGCACGCTGGCGAAGGTATTCAGTTGGAGTTTGATTTTGAAGAAGAAGAATAAGTGATGATTTTAGTAATATTTGATGTAGACGGTACCCTGGTGCATTCCGAGCGGCGTGACAGTGCTATGTTTGGACGTACTTATCAAGAGATATACGGAAGACCTTTTCCTAGTCTGGACTGGAGCCACTTCCCACACGTAACGGATGACACGATGTTTCGTACGGCCATCCGGCAGCATTTTCAGCGGGAGATAACCGCAACGGAAATCCCTACCTTTCAGGAGCGCTATATGAATTACCTGCGGGCTTCGCGTCGTGAACAGCCCGAGCAGTTTATGCAAATACCTGGTGCCAGTAACCTGATAAAGCGTCTGCTAGAGGATGAGCGCTTTGAATTAGGCATTGCCACCGGTGGCTGGAAGGCACCGGCGCAGATCAAATTGGGCCACGTTCAGGTGCCTCACCAGCGTATGGTCCTGACCGGAGCGGATGGGAAAGCCACCCGGGAAGAAATTTTGGAAGAGACCCGGGAACTAAGTGAGTCGAAGGGGCGTTCTTTTAACAAAGTCGTTTACGTGGGCGACGCACCCTGGGATGTACGAACGACTCGCAATCTGAATTGGCCCTTCGTGGGCATTCGGCATCGCTCCGATGAGCAGGTATTACTGGATGCTGGAGCAGATATTGTACTGCGCGACTACCAGGCCTACGATACTTTCGTAAAAGCCGTGGCGGAAGCCGGGCCACCCCGGAAAATTTTGTAAGGAAAATGTAAAAGACAAAAGAGAAGCGCACAAAGGCTTTTAGAAAGTCCAAAAATCGCGTACTTTTGCTGGGCAAGCAAAAAAGGGAAACAATTCCAGCGAAATATTTGCTAGTTTTAAAAAACCCTTTTATATTTGCAACGCCTTTGGAAAAAGGCAGCCAAAACGAATTAAATTTCGTCCGATTCCGTAGCTCAGTTGGTAGAGCACTTGACTTTTAATCAAGGGGTCCTGGGTTCGACCCCCAGCGGAATCACTCTTAAGCCTGTCTCCTTCTGGTAGACGGGCTTTTTTTGTTCTGGGGTTGCTCAGTTGGTATAGCATCCGCCTTAGGCGGAGGGTCCTGGGTTCGACCCCCAGCGGAATCACTAAAAAGTGCAGGTTACTGATTATCAGTAGTTT
>DATFKA010000099.1:0-19832 GCA_035268885.1 Saprospiraceae bacterium | reverse complement strand
AAGCAATAATCTGCGTCTTTTGGGGGCGATTTCTTCGTTGCAAAAAGCCTTGGATAGCTAGGCTATCCGCGATTTTTGCGCCTCGAACTAGCCCAAAAAAGCCAGCACCTTATTACAGACTCAATATGGGCAACCTACTTATTCATCCACTATTTTTTATAAACAAACTTAAAACAGCATGGCAACTAAAAATGGAACAATCTGGTCAGAAACGCCAGCGGGGCAGCAGCTCCAGCAGCGTCTGGCTGATGAAGAGACCCTGAGGGGACTCGATCATCTGCTGGCCAGGATTACAACACTCGAAACGGCCGTTGAACGTCTGGCTATTGCGATGGAGCAGGGGCCAGGACTGATCAGTATGGCGGCCGATACCGTCGATGAGACGGTGCGGCAAGCAGCCCAGCGGGGTATTTACATGGAAGATCGCGTACAGAATACCGTAGCCTTACTAGAAAAACTAACCCGTCCGGAAGTGACGCATCAACTATCTGCTTTACTCGATTTGGCGGATCGGTCTCCAGGCCTGATTGCAATGGGAATGGACACCCTGGATGAGCAAATGCGACAAGCCGGAGAGAAGGGGATAGACCTACAAAAGATTGCCAGTCTTACTGGTTCTGCTGCTGCTGCCCTCTCCGAAGCTAGTGAGAAGGAACCCGCTAAGGTTGGTGGCGTCTTCGGCCTATTACGCGCATTGAATGATAAAGACCGTCAGAAAGGGCTCGGCTTTTTGATGAACTTTCTGAAGTTTTTTGGACAAAAAATGGGATGATTAATCCACAGCACTACTATTACTAAACAAACAATAACATTACGATATGGCACATCATCAAGTACTAATTGTAGGTGGCGGTAGCGCCGGTCTCGCGGTTGCTTCCCTACTGGCCAAAAAGCCGGAAGCCCCACAAATTGCCGTCATTGACCCCTCTGAAAAGCACTATTACCAACCCCTCTGGACACTCGTCGGTGCGGGAGTCTTTCCCAAAGAAGAAACCGAACGCAACGAAGCAGATTATATCCCCGCAGGCGTCACCTGGGTGAAAGAATACGTACAAAGCTTCGATCCGGATAATAATGCCGTCACACTGGCGAATGGCGAAAGCCTAAGCTATGATGTATTGGTCGTAGCTGCCGGTATACAGGTTAACTGGGATAAAATTCCTGGTCTGAAAGAGACGGTCGGTAAACCCGATACCGGCGTTTGTAGTAACTACAGCTACGAAACAACGGAGTCTACCTTCGAGAATATTAAAAATCTGCAAAGTGGTACGGCATTGTTCACTCATCCAGCCACACCTATCAAATGTGGTGGCGCACCGCTTAAAATCACTTACTTGGCTTCCCACTACTGGCAGAAGCACGGGCGGGCCAGTAAGATCACCAAGAAATTTATTAAAGGAGGCCCCGGTATATTTGCCGTTAAAAAATATGCCGACTCTTTAACGAAAGTAGCTGACCGATACGGGATCGATCGCATTTGGAATATGGATCTCAAAGAACTACGTCCGGATAAAAAACAGGCGGTCTTTCAGCACATTGAGACCGGCGAAGAGCTGGTGGAAAATTATGATATGATCCACGTCACGCCACCCATGAGTGCACCCGATTTTATCAGTACTAGCCCACTGGCAGCTGATACGGGCTGGGTAGAGGTCAATAAAGAAACCATGCAGCACGTCCGCTTCCCCAATGTGTTCGCACTGGGAGATTGTAGTAATCTTCCCACCTCTAAAACGGGAGCAGCAATCCGTAAGCAGGCCCCCGTCACGGTGAGTAATATTCTGTCCTTCTTAAGGAATAAGCCATTTACGGCTGTTTATCACGGGTATACTTCCTGTCCACTGGTTACAGGTTATGATAGCCTGATCCTGGCCGAATTTGACTACGATAAAAAGCCAAAGGAATCTTTTCCCTTCGATCAATCGAAGGAGCGCTACAGTATGTTCGCGCTGAAGGCCTATGCGCTACCACGCATTTACTGGCATGGTATGCTGCAGGGAAGGGAGTTTTAGGTTGACACATATTATATATGCTAGAATGGGCAATCCGATGTATTCGGGTTGCTCTTTTATTTGGCTGTTCTCCCTACAATGGTGCCTACCCTTATTCCACTATCTCGAGCTGCTGCTCATCCGTATAGTACTCCAGCACAAAGCCCCAGGCAGCGTCTTTGTCGATCACCGTCCCTTTCTTTTTGCTCAGCAAATAAACATTACCCGTCCCCGTATTTTGTAAGGCGCCCAGCAGGTCAGCACGGATGGGGATGGTATTAATATTGGCCGGGCCGGGGAGCTCAATACTGGCCGTTTGCTTTTCGGCATCGCTGATTAAGATCAGGATGCTTTCGTCCGGTTTGAGCTGGATGGCTTCTGCCAAAGTAATTTGTCCCCCCTGGCTCCTACTTATATGTTGATCCAGCACCTGAAAGGCTGGTAATGCTCTAAAACTTAAATCCAATCGTTTTCTGTCAAAGGCTCCGGTTTTAAAATTAAGCACAAGCTCTGGTAGGAAAGCGCCCTGGTAATCCAGCTGGTAGCGAACCAGTTCCCCAGAAAGCTGTCGGGGATTTAACGGTCGGTTGCCCATCAGGATATCTCCCTCAATACGGGAGGGTAGGGCCGTATGCAGGGAGTCTCCGGCCAGTAGGGTTAGTTCTGCTTTATAGGCCTGATCGGAGGCCAGATAGCGAACGTATATTTCCGCCCAGTATTGCTCCTGAACAGCGATGGGGCTGTTGTCTTCCGGGCGGCAGGCACTTATCAGGATAAATAATAAGAGAATAAAAGCTTTGATCAGACGCATATCATAGTGATTGAATTGCCAGACGATAAGGACCTCCCAAGTCTACAAGACTTCGCAGGTGTGGCTTAATAGCAAAAATACAGGCTTTCGCCAAAAAAAGGAGTAAGCTGTCAGCTAATTAACCAAAGCTTATTCTATTTGACTCCGCCCGTCGACGACAAAAGCAGTACCTTGCGCTAATATTAACTTTAATTACAAAATGATCACATAGGCATTGTTGATAAATTTTGTTAAAATTGCACACAATTGTCAATTACCGCAGTGCGGGGCTGTGCAAAACCTGATTATATGAGCAGACGTTTACTCTTTTTACTGCCGTTCTTGTTGTTGCCTTTTTTAGCGGAAGCGCAAACCTCCCTCAAAGGAGAGGTAACGGATGCCGAAACTGGTGAAGCTATCTTCTTCGGAAACGTGGTTATCTTCAAGAATGGTGTACTGGTTACGGGGACCTCCACCGACGAGGCCGGTAATTATAGTTTTCCGGATATTGATCCCGGAACCTACGATGTAGAAGCCAGCTATACGGGCTATCAGTCCAAGCGTATTGCCGGCGTACAGGTGCTGGCTGGTAAGGTAACGACCGTCGACGTAGCGATCGCTACCGAAGGTGGAGTGCTGATGGAGACCGTCGAAATTGTAGAATATAAGGTCCCCCTGATCGAGCAGGATAATACCACCTCTGGTACCGTCATCACGGGGGAGACCATCCGTAACTTACCCACCCGTAATATTAATGCGCTGGCTTCTCTATCGGCTGGTCTGGCTTCGGCCGACGAGGGTGGTGCTATTACGGTAAGGGGATCCCGCTCTAATGCCACCAACTATTTTGTAGATGGTATTCGTGTGACGGGATCACTGGTGCCGGAAACGGAGATCGATCAGCTACAAGTGATCACCGGCGGTATCGAAGCGCAATACGGTGATGTGACCGGCGGGATTATCTCTATCACCACCAAAGGCCCTTCGAATAATTTTTCGGGAGGAATCGATCTGGAAACTTCGCAACTTACAGATGCTTACAACTGGAACCTCCTGGGCTTTAATGCCAGTGGTCCAATCCTTAAGAATAGTCAGGGACGTTCCGTTTTGGGCTTCCGATTGGCGGGACGTTATCAATATCGCGAAGAAGATAATCCGCCCGCGGCGTCTATTTTCCGCATTAACGATGAGATGCTGGCTGACCTGGAAGATAATCCCATCCTGAGGGATGGTAGCAGCTTCTTGCCCGCAGCTGATTTTTTACAGGCTGATGATGTCAACGAGCTAGGTGCCCGGCCTTTCCAGGGCTCGCAGTTGATCGATGTTACAGCAAAACTGGATGCTCGCTTGAGTAATGCCATCGATATCTCCCTGACCGGTGCCTTTCGCGATACGGAAAATCAATTCGCACCGGGTCGCTCCTGGACGGTGCTCAATAGCCATAACAACCCAACTGCTTATAACGATAATTACCGGGTGAATTTCCGTTTTCGGCATCGCCTGGGCGGCAGTAATACACCACTGGCTAATCAGGCTCCATCGGCCAAAGGAATCATTCAAAATACGTCCTATACCTTACAGATGGGATACGAAAGAAGTAGCAACGAGACCTTCGATCAGCGCCACGGGTTTGATTATTTTGATTACGGATACGTGGGGGACTTTAATATCGAATGGGTGCCTACTTTTGCCGCCGCTTTTGATCCGGATGAGCAGCAATTCTTTCTGGAACATACCGATTACCGAGAAGTACTACGCGATTACCAGCCCGGTGCACTGAACCCCGTACTGGCCAATTATAACAAAGCTATGAATTTGCCGGAAGGCGAAGGTCTCAATAGCTCGATTGGCAACTTCATCATTTCAGGTGCGGGTGATGCGCAAGGACTCCTGTCGCGCCAGGCCTTCGTAGCGCCGAATGGCGCTAATATTTCCAGCAACGTAACCAGCGCCTGGGGCTTCCACACGAACGTAGGTACGGTATATAATACGGCCCGCTTTGGAGAGAGTGAAATCTATACCTTCAATGGAAGGGCCAATTTTGATCTGGTGCCGAGTAAAAACAGTAATGCTCGCCACAATATCCAGGTGGGCTTTTTGTACGAGCAACGTATCCAACGCAGTTACGGGGTTGCGCCACGTGGCCTTTGGGATATTGCCCGTCAGCAGGTGAATAATCACATTCAAGGTATTGAGGAAGGAGCCGCCACGGTAGGAACAATTGAGGTGGAAGGTTTTGGAGAAGTTGACCTAAAAGAAGTTTCCATTGTAGAGGGGGCGGATAGCCGCTTTTACCGGGCCATCCGGGATGAGCTAGGCATACCCCTGAATCAATACGTCAACGTGGATGGTTTGTCGCCGGATCAGTTGCGGCTGGATATGTTTTCTGCCAAAGAACTAAACGACCAGGGCATCATTGCTTACGCCGGTTACGATTACCTGGGTAACGCTTTTGATGGCACCTTTAACGACTTCTTCTCGGCTACCGATGCCGACGGGGTACGTACCTTTCCGGTCGCACCAAATCGCCCGATCTATTCGGCGGCTTATATTCAGGATAAATTTACATTCGACGATATTATCTTCCGTTTAGGGCTGCGGGTAGATCGCTACGACGCCAATACGCAGACGCTCAAAGACCCCTATTCTCTCTACGAAATTATGGGTGCCGATGAGTATCACGCCAATTTTGGTGGTCAACAACCGGGTAGCATCGGAGACGATTACAAGGTCTACCTAAATGATAGTGGCACCAACGTCCTGGCTTACCGCGACGGCGATCAGTGGTACCGGGATAATGGTACACCGGTGAATAATCCGATTGAGATCTTCTCCAGTGGTCTGGTGTTTCCCAAATACGCCGATCAACGGGTGGAGGACAATCCCAACTTTATTAAATCGCCGGATTTTGACCCAAGCGTCTCTTTTGAAGATTACGAACCACAGCTCAATATTATGCCGCGTCTGGCTTTCTCTTTCCCTATTTCGGACGAGGCTAACTTTTTCGCCCATTACGATATTCTGGTACAGCGCCCGGCCTCTAATACCCTGGCTACGGCGGTCGACTATTTTTACTTTACGGACAATCCGAGTATCATCAAGAATAACCCCGATCTGCGTCCGACGCGGACGATCGACTATGAGGTAGGATTCCAACAGAAACTCTCGAATAGTTCAAAGCTGAAAGTCTCCGCTTATTATAAGGAGTTGCGAGATATGATCCAGATACGGACCTTTTTCCCCGTTCCGATTATTACGCAGTATACTACTTACGATAACCAGGATTTTGGTACGGTCAAAGGTTTTACATTTGAATATGAGCTGCGTCGCACCCAGAATATATCGCTGATTACCAACTATACCCTGCAGTTTGCAGATGGTACCGGCTCGGATGCTAATTCGCAGCGGGGGCTGACCAGCCGCGGTAATTTGCGGAATTTATTTCCCCTGAGCTACGATGAGCGTCACCGGGTTAATGTCAATCTGGATTTTCGTTACGGTTCTGGTCGTTTTTATAACGGGCCAATCATTGGGGGTAAGAATATCCTTTCCGATTTTGGGGTGAATATCCAGGCGGTTGCCGTCTCGGGTCGTCCTTACACGGCCACGCTGACTCCTCAGGAGCTAGGTGGAACACAGTTCGCCGGCGCAATTAATGGTGCGCGCCAGCCCTGGACCTTTACCCTGAATGCCCGAGTCGATAAGAGCTTCCGCCTTTCGGAGCGGCTGAATCTGAACGTTTACGCCCGGGCATCCAATTTGCTGGATCGTCAGAATGTAACAAACGTGTATTCCGCAACGGGTTCACCAACCGACGACGGTTTCCTGGCTTCGGCTAACGGGCTGGATAAATTGCGAAATATTGAGAATTCAAATCGCCTGGTGTCGTCTTATCTGGCGGCTTACCAATGGGCTATTGTCAACCCGGGTTTCTTTACTTTGCCCCGCAGAGTATTCCTGGGAGCAATTTTAGATTTCTAAGTAATCGATAAAAAAATCAACCATGCGTCTTATTTCATATAAGTTGCCTATTCTTTTTCTCTTTTTGGCTAGCCTTTCGGCGAAAGCCAACATCAACCCGAAGGCTAAGGCAAACCGGGCAAAAGAGGAAGTAAAGGCCAGAAGCTTTCGTGAAAACTGTGATAATGCTCTGGCACAGACGGATATGGACATTAATAATGTACGAGCTCGACTCACCACTGGTGGTGACGTCTGGTGGGACAGTAATGATGGGGTTTACGTGGTCCCTAAAAATGCACCCGGTCAACCGCCGGTATCTTCTATCTTTGCCGGTGCCGTATGGCTCGGTGGCGTCGATCCGGCCGGTAACCTGAAGGTAGCGGCCCAAACGTACGGAAGGTCTTCCGGTGATTTTGATTACTGGCCTGGTCCTTTAGACCCCGAGACCGGGACGACTAACCAGGAAGAATGTGCTAAATGGGATAAATTTTTCACCGTTACTGGAGAGAGCATCGACGAGCATCTGCGCAACTGGGAAATCGCCAGGGCCAACGGAGAATCTTACGATCCGGATGATATCCCGATTGATGTCAAAGGCTGGCCTGCCAGAGGGAATGAGTTTTTCTTCGACATACACCAGTTTGAGCTACCGAATACCTCACAGGGTTTGGCGGGCTTCTGGGACCAGGACGGTGACGGCCTGTATAACCCTGAGTTGGGGGACTTTCCGGTGATCGAAATTCGCGGCTGCCTGGACAAACCACAGTTCCCGGATGAAATGACTTTTTGGGTCTATAACGACGGCGGTAATATCCACGCGCAGTCGCAAGGGGATCCCATTCAGATGGAAGTACAGGTCCAGGCTTTTGCCTACGCGACGAATGATGAGATTAATGATATGACTTTTCAGCGCTATAAGCTGATTAACCGGGCCGTAGAGAGTATTGATAGTACTTATTTTGCCATGTGGGTCGATCCTGATTTGGGCTGTTTCACGGATGATTATATCGGCTGTGATACCACCCGTAGTCTGGCTTATGTCTATAACGAAGATGCCCTGGATGGTCAGACGGGTTGTGCCTGTCCGGGAGGTGTGAATACCTATTGTGACGAGATACCCATTCTGGGGGTCGATTATTTCCGGGGGCCGCTGGATGAGTTGGGTAATGAGATTGGCATGTCCTCTTTTACCTATTACAATAATGCCGGAGTGGGTAGCCCTCAACAGGGTACCACCGACCCGGAAAATGCCCTGGAATATTACTACTATTTGTCGGGTCGCTGGAAAGATGGTAGCCCCTTTACCTTCGGTGATGACGCTTATCGCGACGGTTTTCCCGTAGAATATGCTTTTACCGAAGCTCCCGATGACCCTACGGGCTGGTCGATGTGTACGGCAGGTTTACCCTTTGGTGACCGTCGGACAATCCAGGCTTCCGGACCTTTTCGACTGGATCCCGGGGCGGTGAATGAGCTAATCGTAGGTGCCGTATGGGTAGCCGATCAAAGTTATCCCTGCCCGAGTCTGACCAAACTTCTGGAGGCCGATGATATTGCCCAGGCTTTATTTGACAACTGCTTTGAAATTACCGATGGGCCGGATGCACCCGATGTAGACTATATTGAGTTGGATAAAGAGATCATTGCCGTTTTCACCAATGATACGATTAGCTCAAATAATGCCTATGAGGCTTATGCCCAAAAAGGCTTACAAATACCCGCCGGCACCGAAGATAGCCTTTACGTCTTTGAAGGATACAAACTCTTTCAGTTAGCTGGCCCTAATGTAACGATTGCAGACCTGGACGATCCGGGGCAAGCCAGAGTTATTTACCAGGTGGATATTAAGAATGGCGTTAGCCGCATTTTCAATTGGAGTACGGTTGATAATCCGACTGGGGAAGAATACTACGTACCCGAATTACAGGTGGAAGGCCGTGACGAAGGCATTCAGCATACCTTCCGCATCACCGAAGATCAATTTGCGGAGGGGGACCGACGCCTGGTCAATCATCGGAAATACTATTTTACAGCGGTGGCCTACGCTTATAATAACTATCTGGAATTTGATCCAAAAGATCTGGTTGGACAGCGTAATCCTTACCTGGAGGGGCGTCGAAATATCGGGGATGGGGATAATCCCTATTATACCGTTGTGCCGCGTCCGGCGGTGGATCGGAACCTGAATACAGTTTACGGAGATGGGGCCATTATAACCCGCCTGGACGGAAAAGGAAACGGAGGGGTCTTTCTGGATATGGATCCCGAAGAGCGTAATTCTTTATTATCTGAAGATTTTGATGGGGAGATCACTTACCGCCCCGGAGCCGGTCCCGTCGATGTAAGAATATTTAATCCATTGGACGTGCGGGATGGGGAATTTGAGTTGCGCTTTGTCGATGCCAATATGAATAACGATGTATTGGAGCCCGGCGCCGGCTGGGAATTGCGTAACCTATCAGATCCCAATGCACCGGTCATTTACTCCGAGCAGTCGCTGGACCGACTGAACGAACAGATTATTAGAGAATACGGTTTCTCTATTTCGTTGGGGCAGGTAGATCCGCTAGGCGCCAATCCCTTTACGGAAGTGGATAATGGCGTGGTTGGTTACGATCAGGAGTACACCGGAGATACCGGATTGGATTGGATTAATGGCGTGTTTGATGGCTACGTCGGTGGGCCGATCGCTTTCGATCAACAGGCCTTCGACTACGTGGCTAATCAGCAGGGTGAACCCGATGCCGATGTCGATCCCAACCAGCAGCTCAATAACATCGGACCGGGATATTTCATTCCTTATTATATGGCTAACTGGCGGCAGTACGATGAGCTGGATAATCCCTACGTCACACCGGCCTGGTCAAACCTGGCCGGAAGTGCTACGGCACGCAACCAAATGGATCTGGAAGATGTGCCAAACGTGGATATTGTGCTTACGCCCAATAAAGAACTCTGGAGCCGCTGCGTGGTGATCGAGACTTCGAATCGCTTTGACGCAGCCTTTGGCTTCGAGTCGGTAGATAACCGACAGTCTTTCGACTTACGCGCCGGTGCGAATGTAACCCGCTTTGATAATGACGGTGACGGACTACCCGATATCGACAATGATAACCCGGGGGAAGGTTTGGGTTGGTTCCCGGGCTACGCAGTGAACGTAGAGACGGGAGAGCGCCTGAATATTTTCTTTGGAGAGAACTCTGTCTTTCGCGGCACCGGTGATCCCCAGTTTGACGTGGGCGCCGATATGATGTACAACCCAAGCCCGACGATTGTTGATTTGAGTTCTGGGGATTTTACCACTCGTTATTTTACTGGTGGGCATCATTTTGTTTATGTGGCAAATACGGCTTACGATGAAGGCGAAAGCATGCGAAGAGCTTTTGCGCCCTCGCCAACTTTCTTTACTAAGCTGCGAGATATCACGGATATTGTCTGGACAGGTATACTGGTACCCAATGAGGAAACACCCTTTACTTCTTACGAAGAAGGCTTAATTCCGAACGAAGCGGTGATTAAGTTGCGGGTGAACAGTCCCTACAAAGTGGCAGAAAATGCGGGTACGGGTATTCATCGGGATTATCCCGCTTACCGCTTCCGGATTGAAGGAAAAGCCGCAACCGACCTCACCGAGCCACAGTATGACGAAGCACTCCGAGCGATTAAAGTAGTGCCGAATCCTTACTATGGGTTCTCCAGTTATGAGGTATCTCAGTTTACGAATATTGTAAAAATTACGAATCTGCCCGCCCAGTGCGTGGTGACGATTTATTCCCTGGACGGTAAATTTATCCGCCAGTATAATCGAGATGAAATCGGTCTGATGCCGGAGGGGAGTAACCGGGCGATTGATCGTCAGCAAATCAGTCCGGCCCTGGAGTGGGACCTGAAAAACAGTAAAGGTATTCCCATCGCCAGTGGTGTTTATCTCATCCACGTGGATGCCGGTAATCTGGGAGAAAGAACGATAAAGTGGTTTGGTATCAATCGCAAATTTGATCCTAGTGGATTATAGCAAGACGTGCACCAAACGTCTAAAAAGCACAATTATGAAAAGAAAAATCTACGCAATAATCGCCTTTTTAGGTTTAGCGACGGCCGCCTGGGCGGGTAACCCCGACCGTCAGGGAGAAGCCGGTGCCTACGAATTACTGCTCAATCCCTGGGCGCGTTCGGCGGGGCTACATACCCTGAATACTTCTTTTATTAGTGGGGTAGAGGCTTTGCGCCTGAATCCGGCCGGTCTGGTGCGGATTAATGAGCTGGAGGTGGTCTTGTCGCGGGCTAATTACCTACAAGGTACGGATATTGGTATGAATGCATTAGGACTAAGCCGGAAAATAGGTGATAACGGCGCCTTTGGCTTTAGTTTGATGGCTATGGATTTTGGTGATATCGAGGTGACCACCACCGATCAGCCGGGAGGAACGGGAGCTACCTTTTCCCCAAACTTTTTTCACCTGGCCCTGAGTTATGCCCACGTCTTTGAAAATAAAGTATCGGTAGGGATTACCTTCCGGGGAATTTCACAGGCGCTGGCCAACGTTAATGCCTTTGGTTTTGCCATCGACGCGGGGATCCAGTACGTGACCGGACCGCAGGATAATTTCAAATTTGGTATTTCGCTGCGGAATGTCGGTTCACCGATGCAGTTCAGCGGGGAGGGCTTGTCTACGCAGCGTCCTTCTCCGAATGGTAATTATGAGCTTACGGTAGATCAGCGGGCTGCCCGTTTTGAGCTACCCTCCACTTTGAACATAGGTCTGTCTTACGATTTCCTTTTTGGCGAAAGCCATCGCCTGACGGCTCTGGGTAACTTTACCTCCAACTCTTTCTCCCGGGACAACCTGGGGGCCGGATTGGAATACAGCCTGAATGAGCAGTTTATGCTTCGGGCTGGCTACCGACATGAGGTGGGCGTAGAGACGGTAGCCGAAGAGCCCATCTACACGGGCCTGAGTGCTGGCGCTTCGGTTGAATTCCCATTGAGCCGTAAGGAGAAAAATACCCGGGTTGGTATTGATTATGCTTATCGCGATACCAAGGTGTGGGATGGCACCCATAATATTTCGGTGCGCTTTAGTTTGTAATGGAAAAATAAAAGATGTTTAAGGCGCTATTGACTTAGGCGCCGGGTGCCCAGTGGTTATCTTAGGCGGTACCTATAGTTTTATGAATGCAAAACGCCGTTTTGCAAAAGCTAAGTAACCTTTTTTGGGCGAAAGCCCAGCGCGAAACCAAAGCTCGTCACAATACCCACTACTGCGGGGACCAGAAAGATACCCCACCAATAATGGGTACCGTCGGCCAGGGTATGGTGCTCCACGATGGCCCCCGCCAAATAGGCACCGATTAAGGGCCCAAAGCCAGTCGTCAGGAAAACCATGAAGCCCTGAGCGGAAGCGCGCAACTCCACGGGGACAGACTCGTCGACGTAAATCTGCCCAACCAGCGAAGTATAGGTGTAAGTGACGGCGTGTAGTAAGATGCCCGCGTAGATCATCCACATGCCTGCTTCGGGATCGCCCAGGGCAAAGAGCAAATAGCGAAAGCCCCAGGCGAACATGCCCAAGACTAGGAGTCGCTTCAGACCCACCCGGCCTAATACAAAGGGAACGCTCAGGACCAGTACAATCTCCGCCAATTGTCCCAGGGCCATCTTGCCCGTAGGATTCGGTACGCCAATCTCGTAGAGATAAGGATTCACAAAACTATAGTAAAAAGAAGCTGGAATCCGAATCAGGGTGATGCCAATAATGAAGACAATAAAGGCGCGATTACGCAAAAGATCACCGGCGCCCCCGGAAAGTAGGGCGCGCAGGGAGCGCCGTTTGGCAGAAGTACTGGGCGGGGTTTTGGGTAAGAAGAAACAAAAAATACCCGTAGCGATGGAAGAGAGCCCGGCTAGCCACCAGGGGTAAGTAGTGGTCTCCCAGGCCAGGAGGCCCACGGAGAATCCCGCCACTACCCAGCCAACCGTTCCCCATACCCGGATCGGCGCAAAATCCCGGGTGCGGTCTTCGATGTGGTGGAAGGTAATCGAGCTGGAAAGAGCCGTGGTGGGTACGTAGAGAAAGTTGTAGAGCAGAATGATCAGATAAATCCAGGAAAATTCCTCTAAAAAAGAGACGCTGATTAATAGAAAGCCGCCCGTCAGGTGAAAAAAAGCCAGTAGCTTCTCGGTGGAGAAAAAGCGATCCGCTAATATACCGGAGATGAAAGGAGAAATCAGTCCCGCAATGGCAAAACTGCCGTAGATGAGTCCTACCTGGGTGCCGGAAAACCCCAGCGTTTGGATCATATAGGTTCCCCCGGAGACGTACCAGGCGCTCCACATAAAGAACTGCAAAAACATGAGTATAGATAACTTGGCTTTCATGCTTTAATCGCCAACTTTTAGCATCCGAATGCGCTCCTGATAAGTGAAGTGTGGTGTCTCCTGGTAAAGCTGCTGGTAGAGTTGCAGGGCTTCCTTGCGGTAACGATCAATTTCTGGAAACACCAGAGCTAGTTCAAAAAAGGTATCCGCCCGGTGCGCCGTTTCCGGGTATTCATTCTGCAGCTGCTCCAGTAATTGGCGGGCTTCTTCAAATTCAGCCCGATGGATGAGGGTTTTAGCGGTGAGCATTCCGGCTTCAAAAAGCAGGTCCGGAATACCCAATTCCTGAGCGATGCTTTGGGCTTCCTGGCTTACTTCGGACAAATCACCCAGGCTGGGATCTTCCAGTAAGACCGAGCCTTTTTCCACCAGGCTCAGACCAAGCACCAGTTTGTTGCCAATGCGGCGCGTCACCTCAATGGCCCGATCGTAGAAGTAAATACTGCGTTCGTACTGTCCCAGGTAGAAGAAGATATCTCCCAGGGTGTTTACGGCTTTGGCAATACCTTTTTTGTAACCCAGCTCTTCACAGATCATCAAGTCTTTCTGTAAATATTCGATGGCTTGATAAAAGTCGCCCTTAATATTGAGCAGCTGCCCGATCAGGCCCAGCGCAATGGCTGTACCCTGCTTGTCGCCCAATTCTTCACATAGGCGTAAATCACGCTCGTAATGCTCCATGGCTTTTTCGAAATTGCCTTTGCGCTCGTATACGATACCAATATTACCAATGGCGATGGCCATCAGCTGTTTATTACCCAATTCGACGTTAAGCTCTAATCCCCTCTGGAAGCTGTCCAGTGCTTTGTCATAATCCCCTTTCTCCAGAAAAACCACTCCCATAAAGGTTAGGAGGGTTGCCATCCCCCGTTTGTCTTTTTGCTGCTCGTAGATAGCCAGGTGTTTTTGTTGCACCTTAATGCCTTCGTCGTAGGCCCCCTGGTTCATATGGGTGATTCCCAGGTTGGCGACGATCTGAGGATTAACCGGATTGTTGGTATGCTTTCGGCTCAGCTTGATACTATCTTTGAAATACTTTTTCGCTTCTTTATAATTTCCCTGACGTAGATTAAGGTTTCCCAGGTTGCCGCGTACGCCCGCAATTCCGGCGTGGTCATCAATGGATTTAAAAAGCTGTTCGGCGGCGTTGAGGTAGCGTTTACCTTCCTGGTATTTTCCTTTTAGAAGCAGTACACTACCCATTCGGTTATGGGCTTTACCTAGTAAAAGGGCATCCCGGTCTTTTTTAGCCAGATCCAGCGCTTTTTGGTAAGCGTCCATAGATTCATCCCATTCTCCAATGAGCTCCAGTACACGGCCTTTTTTGAGTAGTGTTTTTATCTTTTGAATGACCATCGTTTGCTGCTCCAGCTTGCCGAGTAGCCGTTCGTAGTAATCCAGCGCTTTTTGGTTTTGGTAGTTGTTACGGGCGAAGTCGGCTGCTTTGCGCAAATATTCACAGGTTTCGTCAAAAATATCAGCACGTTCGTAATGGTAAGCAAGGTCGATGTAGCGGGGTGCTAATTTATCGCTAAACTGTTTCTCAATGGCCTTTGCGGTGTGGTGGTGCAGGGTTTGCAGTCGGGTGAGCAGTTGCATATTATAGGCGGCTTCCCGCAAAAGCGAGTACTTAAAGATATAGCGCTGATCACCGACCTCTTGCCAGATCTGTCCTTGCTCGGCAATGTCTACCTGCTCCTGTAATAATTGCCGGAGATCGGTCTTTGGGCTGGAGAAGGTCTCGTTGTAGCGCATCACATCCAGAAGGATAGACAGATCAAATTCCCGGCCAATCACGGCGGCCGTTTTTACGGTCTCCTTGACCAGGGGATCCAAACGGTCAATGCGGGCGGTCAGTATGGTGTTGATGGAGTCGGATAGCTGGATGTTCCCATTGCGCAGCGTCCATTTACCCTCTTTTTTCATCAGGAAACCCTGCTCCAGGAAATATTCCAGTAATTGCTGCAGATAAAAGGGGTTTTTATTGGTGGTCCGTTTGAGGACTTCGAAGAATTCATTTCTAAGCGGGCCGTTGAGTTTTTGCTCAATTAATATCCGGGCAATATTATCATCGAGGTCATCCAGACAGACTTCCAATACCGAAGTCTGCATTGTATTAAGGGACTCTGCTTCAAAGAAGACTGGTTTTTTGCCATTGTCCGAGAACCGGGAAATGATCAATAAGACAATGGAGTGATCTTTGGTATGTCGGATGAGCTCCTGTAATAATTCCAGGGAGTTGGGTTCCAACCAGTGAGCATCTTCGATCTCAACAACGATGGGGTGGATCGATGCTTCACAGAGCAGGAGATTAATGATGGCAGCGATAGTGTTCTCGTAGCGCCCCTTGGCGTCGAGTTGCTCCCATAGGGAGTCGAAATAGACAATCCCAATTAGTGCAGCTAAAATAGACTTGGTTCTGATTAATTCTGCGTGCAAGTCTTTTACATAGGCCTTGGGGTTGTTTTCTAGTTGTTGGGCCAATGCTTCGAACTTCGTTTCAAAACGATCGAGGTTCCGATCGGATGACTGCTCGCCACTCTGTTTGAAGTAGTTACGCAAAAAGAAGATAAAAGGATTAAAAGATTTGCGCAGTATCTCATCGGCCTGGCAGGAGAACCACTGGATGACGCCAGTAGATTTCAGGGCAATATTAAACTCATGAGCCAGGCGACTCTTACCAATGCCCGCTTCCCCATAAATGGATACCAGACCACCGGGTTCTTTATCAAAAAGAGGTTCGGCAAAGTTGATGAGGGCCTCCATCTCCTCATCGCGCCCCATAAAGCTGCCTTCGTGCTTGGATTGGGGACTTTCTTTACGGCTCATGAGTTTGTAAGTGGGTATTTGTCCCTTTATACCTTTGTATTTGATGGCCCCTTTGGGCTGAAAACTAAAGTTCTGATTCTTTTGGGTAGCATTGTCTACGAGCGCCTCTCCCCAGTCGGCATAAGTCATGAGTCTGGCCGCTAAATTGACACGGTTACCAACGGCAGCGTACTGCGCTCTTTCTTTACCCCCGATAATGCCGGTGTAGGCAATACCCGTGGTCATACCCACCCGATATTGCAGTTTATATTTTTTTTGTAAACCGGTTAGGTCCTGGCGTAGGGCATAAATGAATTCCAGGGCGCGGTCAACGTTGTTTTCAAACGAAACGGGAGCGCCAAAGAAGGCAACCATAACACCGCCTTTGTCTCCGAAATCAATCTCCTTGAAATAGCCTGAAAAATTGGAGATTAATTCCAGGACTACTCCCGCAAAGCGGTTCAATAGTCGATGATTATCCACTCCGATGAAAGAGATGAAGATAGTGGTGACGGTGCGAAATTCTCCTTCTTCTTTATAGTTGATGACGGCTTCCGGTAGAAATTGTTCTATGGTAGACCGGTCTTGTGCCTTTATGATCGCGTGTGGAAAAGAAGGGATCACGGGGCGGTAATTATTCGCCAGGTAGTAGAATTGCTGCTCCAAAGGACGCAGATGTGGTTGTGTCCTGCTGGGCAGTTGCTCCTGGATGGTTTGATCCAGTACAATGCTAAAGTCTCTGCCTTTGGCTAAGGCCTGGGCATCGGCACAGCGATCAATAGGCTCTCCCCGAAAGTAAAAGGCTTTGCGATTGCGACCGACGATACCCCAATCAACGGGGCCACTGGCCAGGCCAATCTTTAGGCCAATGGTGAAATCACCGAACTGGAAGGCCCGGTTCTCAAAATAATTTCGAGCCGCTAAAGCGGTCTGTAGAAGCTTGTTGGCTGCTTTTTCATTCAAACCTTCTTCCTGAGGGAAAACCCCCAGAAAAGCATCTCCGGCAAAATAGGGAATAATACCGCCCCGACTATAAACCATAGCTACCAGCGGTTCGAATATTTCATTCAGAATACCGGTGAGTGCCTCCACACCACTGGCACCTTGGTCCATCAGTGTTTCGGTCAGTGGAGTAAAACCAGAGAGATCAATAAAGATCACGTAGGCGGGCATACTCCCATGGGACTGGAAGTCTTGCATGCGCTCATGAATGAAACTTGGTATTAATGGCTTCTCCAACTGGCTGGTTTCTTTTTTCTACCTTTACAGTTGCAAAAATAGATTTTATATCCGAAACTTTTCCACCCTTCGGGCATTGTCTCTAAGATAACAAGATTTACACCAATGCGACAGCTTAAAATATTTGGGGCAACCCTACTCACCTTTTCGCTTCTGGATGGTCTTTGGTTGGGCTGGGTAGCCCCTGACTTTTACCAGGCCCAAATCGGTTTCGTTATGGCGGATCAGCCCAACTGGCTGGCGGCAGCAATCTTCTATTTCCTATTTATTGCATTGTTGATTTATTTTGCGGTTCTGCCTAAACTTAGCCTGTCGGCAAAACATGTTTTACTATCGGGAGCCCTCTTTGGCCTGGCAACTTATGGTACGTACGAACTAACCAATAAAGCCGTGTTAGCCAATTGGCCCTGGACCATTGTCCTGGTCGATATCGCCTGGGGTATATTCCTATGCAGCCTTAGTGCCTGGGCGGGGTGGTATATTGCCCAACGAAAATAACCCAGGCCCTGGAGGTAAATTTAAAAAGAATTCTCTTTTTGATCGGAATCTTGTCTTATTTGTTGTATCTTGCACTATGTAAGCGGAGCTCTGCATTTCTTTTCTTAACAACTGGAAATGTCATCTGAACAACATATTTATAAAAATCCAATTTTTTGGATTTAGATAGTCAACAAATCTAAAGAGTCCGCGTTTACATAGTGAAACATTACCGAGCTGGTCTTAGCTTATAGTTATTGTATTTTTATCTTCTGGAGTATTTACGCGTACGCTTAACTCACGTTTGAGATTCCTCCAACTTAACTTCTCTTATCCACTTGGTAATCATTATTTCAATTTTTTTAAATATTTTTAATTTTTATGAAAGAAGGTACAGTAAAGTGGTTTGACGGTGAAAAAGGTTATGGTTTTATCAGCCCAAAAAGTGGGGAAAAAGATGTTTTCCTACACGTTTCCGATCTGCATGATTCCGGTTATATGGAAATCGAGCAGGGAGATTTGGTTGAGTTTGAAACCGAAACAACCTCTAAAGGAACGAGAGCCGTCAATATTACTATTTTTGATTTCGTCTAAGAAATCACTCTCGATCAAAATAATACAACTCGAAATCTTCAATGAGTTGTATTATTTTTTTGGCGTAGGAAGGGTCGGTTGCATAACCGGCCTTCTGAAGCCCTTCTGCCCACCTCTCGTAATCATACCTCCCATAATTTGCCAGGTGTTTGTAGCGGCTCGAAGTCAATAAGTTCGAGTGCGCCCGATAACTCTCCGCAGTAGAAGGATAAACCCGGAAAAAATCCTTATGGCTATCATCTGAGAAATTACTGCAATGTCCTTTCTTACAGGTCTTTGAGAAACATTTTATACCAAAGTGATTATTGTTATTGGTCGCTAAACGACTGCTCCCGGCACCGCTCTCCAGTAGGCCCTGAGCCAGCGTGATGCTGGCGGGAATGCCAAATTTTCGCATTTCTGATCGGGCAATAGCTTCGTGTTTCTTAACGTAGGCTTCCTGACGTAGCCATTTTTCCCGCTCCGCTCCCGGTGGTGGCGCACTCAACTGCCATCCGGCTCGTTCCCGCGGTGTGGTCTTCGTAGTGGGAATAGCGGGTGCCACGGATAAAACGGTCGAAACGGCGGTGGGCTCATTCCAGCCAAAATTGACGGATATCTCTTTTTGCTGAAAGGCGTAAAGAAAAATAAGGATGATAACGGTGCGAAACCAATAGCGGTTCAGCCAATGCAGTGCTCGCTGTACTGCATTAGTCTTCGGTTTTTTGACTAACATGATTGCTGATTTTTGACTCCCAGGTAAGAAAGCAATTTTAGATTCACCTCCTTCCTTAAATACAATGGCAAGATAAAACAAATATTTTTAAAAAGAAACAAATTGTTTTAAAAATATTCACTGTGCTAAACTTTCGTTAAAAAGTAGTGGATGAAAAGATAGAGTCCTACCTTTGTGTTACAGTTAAAAATGAAATCAATGAAGAAACTAGCAGTATTATTTTTCCTGGCCTTTACCGGCCTGCAAGTAGGAACAGCTCAACAATATGGCCACCTTAATTTTGGTAATATTTTGGCTGCTTTGCCCGATACTAAAGCTGCGGATGCGGATATTCAGGCCTATAGTAAGGAGTTAATTGCGCAGGGGGAACAAAAGGCCGCTGCCCTGCAAAAAGAGTTTGCCGCAGTGGTTCAAAAAATCCAGAACGGAGAATTGTCTCCCAAGCAGCAAGAAGACGCGGAAGCGAAATTTCAGAGAAAACAGCAGGAATTAAGAGCTTTCGAAGCGGAAATTCAACAAAAGGTGGCTCAGAAAAGACAAGAGTTACTGGCGCCACTCATCAAAAAGGTAGAAGAGGCCATTGCGGCAGTCGCCAAGGAGAAGGGCATTGTTATGGTATTTGATACCAGTGTATTCAATGCGATCCTTTTCGCAAAAGATTCCGATGATCTGATGCCAGCGGTTAAGGTAAAATTAGGACTATAATAAGTAAGTGGTCGATATTATGTATAAGTTTAGTACTCTGTAATTTAAGTTAATGTGTATTTTGAAACCTCAGATTTTTGTTCAAGATAAGGCGCGGCGGAGCCTTGTTACTTCAGAAAGGGCCCCTTGAATTCCCTTTCTTCGTCTAGCTACAAAGGTGAGTACGCAACGCAA
>DATFKA010000098.1:0-82882 GCA_035268885.1 Saprospiraceae bacterium | reverse complement strand
GTACTAGTACTACGGTTAACTGGGTGAGTAGACACGTGCTGACTGCGCTGACCCTAGCTAAAATAAATGGCTATGCTGATAAGCTTAAGCTTCCCACCGCAGAAAATTATAATCTAAAAATGGATCAGTTGGAGGCTGATTCTCTGAACGTATCTATCATTGATCACCTGGAAATACTGGCTGCGCTGGGGATAAAAGTAGATTACTCCTGGTTTTTGAATAGCCTGGACCAGCAACATGACTTGTCCTTACCACAACAACTGCGTTTAGTCCGTTTGCGACAACAAACGGGGGGAACAGTAGACCTAAGTTTTCTGGAGACCTATCGACAACATAATATTTTGGGACAGGCCTTTGTGACTACTGCTGACAGCCTCGACGGTCGACTATTACCTCAGACCACTAATTTGCAAACCAACCTTCTTGCTTTTGAAGTCTTGAGTCAGGATAGTAGCCAATACGAATTTGCGCGTTCAGTACTGGATTATCTTTTGCGGCAGAGTAGGCTGGGGAACACCTATGATCAGGCTCGATTAGTATTTTTAGCTGTTCCTTTTTTGCGAAAGCACAAGGAAAAAATAGACCCGGGAAAGGTGAAAATAGGCCAACTTGAATTAGACAGCCTTCCTTACATGGTTTTCTGGCCCCAAGACTCCACACTTACCCTAACAAAGGAAGGCAATGGTCTTATCTATTTATCGGCAACCCAGTCTTATTCAGAGCTTGACCCTAAGCCACGGGATTCGATTTTTGCTATTCATACCGAATTTTTCAGCTTCGGCGACACTTTAGAAGCGGGAAAACCAGTGCGCTTTCAGGTTTCACTGAAGGTAAAAAAAGAGGCAGATTATGTACAGTTGACGGTACCCATACCTGCAGGTTGTTCTTACGATCAGAAGTCAGGTTTTGACGACCCAGCGGTACATACGGAATTTCACCGGGAGAAAGTGGTTAGTTTTTTTAAGAAACTTCCAGTGGGAGATTATACATTCCAAATCAATCTAGTACCCAGATATACGGGTCGTTATCAGGTAAATCCAGCAACTGCAAAGTTGATGTATTTCCCGGTAATAAACGGGAACAATGGGGCTGGAACCATTAGTATCCAATAAACAACCGCCTCCATCGCAGTTCGATGGAGGCGGTTTAATTAAGATAGAGTACGAAGACTACGGCTTACATCGAACTCTTCTCTTTCTTCTCCTGTAGCATAATCGCATCTACGGCGTTTTCTTTCACCATACGATTGAATTCAGGTAAATCATTTTCTTTGATTTCCTGAAACTTACCCAGTTCTTCATTAATCTCTTTGGTGATTTCATCTCGTACCTCGTAAGATTGCTCAGTAGGCGGGAAGTCACCGCGACCATTTAGCGAGTTAAGGTGCGCCAGCTTATTGGTTAGCTTAATTGGATAGTTTAGAGGATCCTGGCGACTGCGGTTCTTGGTCTGGTAGAGTGCCTTCTCGATTTCTCCGATGGACTCCTCAATTTCATTCGCTTTTTCGATCAGCTCTTTCTTGTTTTCCTGTCCTTTCCACAGGCCTTTGAAATGACTTAATTGATCGCGGATTGTGCGGATATCTTTGATGGCCCGGTGGGATTCCGTGACCTTGTCCCGCACGCTGATCAGGAAGTCAAACTGTTCCTGAAAGCCTTCCAGCGTAGTCTCTGAGCGAGGATCTTTTAGGATAGTAAAGACTTGCTCCTGGGTTTCCTCTCCAATGGTCATCGTTACTTTGTAATCACCGGGCACCGCCATCGGACCAGCCATACTTCCTGACCAAAGAATCATACCCGGAAAATCTTCGGCATTGGGATAACGCATATTCCAGTTGATGGAGTTACCACCTGCCTTTAATTCAGGTAGACGCAAGCTGCGCTCCTCGGTCTTGCTGGAGTATTCTTTGATTAAAGTACCATCCATCTCGTGGAAGGCCACTTTCACTTCTACCGAATCCGCTGGTTTCTCCTTCAGGAACATATTGACGATTACGCCCCCGGGATGATTGGTTCCCGCCGTGGCTGAAGCACGTCCGCCACGTCCACCCATACGGTAGGAATCCATTGGCTTATACAAATGAAAATCCTTTTCGGCAATATCTGCTTCTGCCTGGTGTAATACCGTCAGGTCGTCAATTATCCAAAGACTACGGCCCTGAGTAGCGACCACGAGATTATCATTTTTGATCGTCAGATCTGTGATAGGTACGATCGGTAGATTCAGTTGGAAAGGTTGCCAGTTGGCACCGTTATCAAAAGAGATATACATACCGGTCTCTGTACCGGCATATAAAAGGCCCTCACGGCTGGGATCAGCTCTTACTACTCGGGTAAAGTGATCGCCGGGGATACCGCTTACAATCTTCTTCCAGGTCTTACCGTAATCAGTGGTATGGTAGAGGTACGGTTGATAATCACCAAGCTTATAGCGCGTACCTGCTACAAAAGCCCCCCCTTCGTTGAAAGGATCAACGTCGATGCTGTTAATCATCATCCATTCGGGCATACCTTTTGGGGTAACATCTTCCCAATTCTCGCCGCCGTCTTTGCTAACGTGGACCAAGCCGTCATCTGAACCTACCCACAGCAAGTTCTCCTCGTAAGGAGACTCTGCCCCGGCAAATAGCGTACAATAATATTCCACCCCCGTATTATCCTGTGTAATCGGACCACCGGAAGATTTCAGCTTGTCCGGATCATTTTTAGTTAAATCAGGACTGGCCAGTTCCCAGCTGCGACCGCCGTTGTAGCTGACGTGCACGTGGTTAGAAAGGGTGTATAACTTATCCGGATTATGCGGAGAAAAGAAAATAGGGAAATTCCATTGGAAGCGATACTTCATCCCTTCCGCTCCGTATCCCATGGGATTGTCAGGATATACGTTAATGGCCTGGGTCTGCTCCGTTTCGTGGTTGACCCTGGTCAGGAATCCACCGTAGCTTCCGCCGTATACGATATCGCTGTTTTCCGGGTCGACGGCAATGTGCGCACTTTCTCCGCCGGCCGTGGACTCCCAGTCCTCTTCGGTGATTGCCCCGCCATCGGTACGGTGCTTGATGCGTACCGTAGAATTATCTTGCTGAGCTGCGTAGATGCGGTAAGGAAAAGCATTGTCGGTCGTAACCCGGTAGAATTGAGCCGTTGGCTGATTGCCATAAGTCGACCAGTTGGTCCCACCGTCGTAAGAAACCTGAGCACCGCCATCATCGGCAATGATCATCCGTTGATTATCTTCGGGGGCAATCCACAAATCGTGGTGATCACCGTGAGGGGCATTGGATGATTCGAAAGTGCGGCCACCGTCGGTAGACTTGTGATAACTTACATTCATCACGTAAACGATATCTTCATTTTCCGTATCTGCGTAAATACGACTGTAATACCAGGCGCGTTGGCGTAGTGACCGGCTGCTATTGACTTTTTGCCAGCTTTCCCCCGCATTATCCGAACGGAAAACACCACCATCATTGGCTTCGATGATCGCAAATACTCTTTCTGAATTCACCGGCGAGACGGCCAGACCAATGATACCAATGGGGCCATCGGGCAGCCCGTCGGCATCCATGATATTAGTCCAGGTTTCTCCAGAATCAGTACTTTTCCAAATGCTGGAACCCTCACCCCCTGATTCCAGGCTATAGGGCGTACGGCGGATGCGCCAGGTAGAAGCGTACATGATTCGGTGGTTATTCGGATCCATCACCAAATCAACCGCACCGGCATCGGCATTAGCGAATAGCACGCGCTCCCAGGTATCACCACCATCTTCAGATTTGTAGACACCACGTTCTTCGGAAGACTTGTACAGGTCACCCATAACGGCTGCAAAGACAATGTCCGGGTTTTTCGGGTGCACCCGGATGCGGACAATGTGTCTGGAATCGGGCAGCCCAATTTGCTCCCAGGATTTACCAGCGTTGACACTCTTCCACATTCCGTAACCGTAGGATACATTACCCCGCACAGTGACCTCTCCACCACCTACATAGATTACGTTGGGGTCAGATTCTGCTACCGCAACTGCACCAATCGAACCGCCAAAGTAGCCGTCGGAGATGTTTTCCCAGGTTTGACCACCATCCTGGGTTCTCCAGACACCACCACCAGTAGCCCCCATATAGAAGAGTTCGGGATCGCCGGGCACCCCGGTGACGGCAGCGGAGCGTCCACCCCGGAAGGGGCCAACCAGTCGGTACTGGGCGGCATCATAGACGGCTTCGTCAATAAGCGTTTTCGCCGCTGCATTGGTCATGTCTCGCTTTTTGCGTTGACCATAAGCGGGCAGGGAAAGGAAAAAGACCATTCCCAGAATACAAAACTTGGTTAATAAGCTTTTTTGATACATCATTATCATGATTAGTTAGTTATTGTTTTCGGAAGAATAAAAATATAAAAAAGCTGAAACCTAGCGAAAGTTATCTGGTAGGGTAGAGGGGTAGTTCATCCACGTAGAGCGGTCGTTGATAAAAAAGAGAAGCCGCATTCATTGAATAGAATGCAGCTTCTGCTAATTGGAGAAAAATTCGCCTTAAAACGAATTATACAGTTGGGTGACTTCTTGTCTTGCGCGTCAGGGGTTTATTTTTTAAGCGAAAGAGACTGAGAAAGACTATTGGTCCCCTGCTTAATACTCAGATAATACACCCCTGAGCCATTTCTCAGCAGATCAATTTCATCAGAAAATTCGCCGGAGAAATAACCTAAATCGTAGGTATAGACCTGCCGACCGGCCTCGTTAAAAATCTGTACCAGTGTCTCTCCTTTCCCCGGTAATTCAAATTGTAATTGTAGCAAATTGCTTTGGGTATTGGGGGAAACCTGTAGGTTATTAACCGTTAAATTATTATTAGCTCCGAGGCTTAAGGATAGCTGATCGTTTAGGCTTTTGATTTCAGATTTGTTTAAGTTGTTGACTTCAATATTTACCTCGGAAAGGTTAATGTCTGTTTCCGTTTCCCGGTCAAACCAGTTGTTATTACTCCAGATACTTCCGCTACCGTAAGTATCGCAATAGGAACCAATTTTACCGGCAATACTGCGCTTTTGGCCACCCCTGAAATATCCAATCGTTATGGGATCTCCTACGGAAAGCATATCAATGGCCGGACGGATGTCACTCCAAGTCAATATAGGATAATCATTGATGGAAGCTATAACATCACCATTTCTGAGCCCAAGCGAAGCGGCGGTAGACTTGCCTACAATTTCCACGCGAACGCCCTTTTCGCTGCTGGCCCCGTCCCTTTGTTGTACACCGAGGAAAGGATCTTCACAACGGCTTCGGTCACCCGGTTCGCGTGCTTCTTCCCGGCTACCGAAGGTGATAGATTTACTGTAGGCTTTTCCTTTTCTCACGAAGTGAATAGTCGCTTTTTCGCCCACCTTGTATTTTCGAATAATATCGCTTAGCTTTTGATTTTCTCCAACGCGGTATTCGTCGATACCATAGACGTAATCAAAGGCCTTTAGTCCGGCTTCCGCCGCTGCGGAATTGCTAAAAACGCTGGTGACGTAACTTCCGTAGGGGTTGTCAATACCTAGTTTTTCGGCCTTATCTTCAGAGATAGATTCGGAGTAAACCCCCAGAAAGGGGCGCTCGTCATCATCGTCACCCGTCCAGAAGTTTCGAATTCCGTAGCCTCGGGAGGGGCGGGTTTTCATTTGGCCCGTCTGAGTAGCGGTTTGTCCGGCTCTTCGGTAACGGACGCTAATCGAAGCATCTACCTCAAGCATGTTGATCGCCCTGGAAATATCACTCCAGTCTACCATCTGATAATCATTAATGGATAAAATGACATCCCCATCACGCAACCCCATTTCATCAGCCGTAGAGTTTTCGATAATATTCACGCGGACACCCGGTTCGTCTTCGTCTTCTTCATTAGAAGCACTTACCCCCAGAAAGGGCTCATCGTCGGAAAAAATAGATTTTCTCAAGATATTTCCATTAAAAAAAGGGCGCTCTCTGGGAAGAAACTGCACTTTTGCTTTTTGCTTTTTACCCTTTCGGTAAAAGTGAATGGTGGCTTCATCTCCTGCCTTATATTTCGACAGTAAGTCCGTTAATTCCGTTGTCCAGCCCATATCTTCCTGATCAATACCCACCAGGTAGTCAAAAGGCTGTAGCCCGGCTTCCTCCGCAGCAGTGCTGGGTACTACGCGATCAATAATTTGGCCATAGATATTATCATAGCCCAGCAACTTAGCTTTTTCCTTACTGATCCTTTCGGATTCTACCCCCAGAAAAGCTTTTTCCTCTTCGCCACTGTTCCACCAGTTGATTTGTGACTGGGCCTGAGGGGCGCTTAGGCAAAATAGCACAAAGAGCGCCGTAATTGTTTTTATCTGATTCATCATCCGTTGTTTGTTATGAAATGCTGGAAATGTCGGTTTTAATTTTAAAGACAGGGGAAGAAAGGAAGGGTTGCACGTAAAAAACTACAATTGGATTTCACATTAATTTTAACCAAATTTGTACCGTCAGACCAACTGAAGTCAATTAAACTAGCCTATATGTACCGATCTTCTTTTTTACTTGTTTGTATTCTGAGTACCTTAGCGCTTGGCTGTTCCAGTACAAAAAAGTTAGCCCGACCTATGGAAAGTTATAATGAGCTAGTTGCCGAAAGACGCTCCGTAATTAGCATACCGGTTGAACTAGGAATTAAAGAGTTAGAACGCTCCCTAAATGCAAAGCTTAATGGTACCATCTACGAGGACAATAACCTCAGAGATGACAATATCGCCATCCGGGCGATCAAGAATAGGGATCTATTTATTAGCGTTGATAGTCAAACCATCCGCTATCGGGTTCCGCTGGACTTATTGATCAAGTATGATGCTGGTTTTACTACCTTGTCAGGAGAAGGGGAGATAGCCTTGGATATGGCCACTCGCTTTGATATCAAAGCAAACTGGGCCCTGGAGACCCAAACCGAAATACTGCAGTACGAGTGGCTTCGCAAGCCCCGTCTGAGTATGGGCAGTATTAATGTTCCCATCGGCTTCATTGCTAACTTAATCCTCAACAATGGTAAGAATCGGATTGCCAGCATTATTGATGAGCAGGTAGCGAATAATGTCAAGTTAGATGAGTTGATCGCCAGTACCTGGAAGCAGATGTACAAACCTATGCTGGTCTCTCCTCAATACAATACCTGGCTGGTGGTAAACCCCAGTAATATTGGTCTGAGCTCTTTTTATATGGAACAAGACTCTCTGGCTACCAATATTATTATTGAAGGCTATCCCAGCGTGGTGATCGGCAACAAACCGGGTAATGTGAATCCCACGCCCTTACCACTTTTTACCCGGAAGCCAGATACTTACGAAGGCTTTTTACTTAATATTGGGGCTGAAATTTCCTTTGACGAAGCAGAAAACATAGCTAAAGAGCAAATAGTAGGGCAGACCTATACCTACGGCCGACGTTCCGTAACGGTAGAAGATATAGAATTATTTGGGCAGGGCGACCAGGTGATCGTTAATACTCAATTGAGTGGTTCTTATAGTGGTAATATTTATTTACAGGGACGACCGACCTACAATCCTCGACGTAATAGTATTGAGTTAAAAAATCTGGAATTTACGCTGGATACCCGAAATTTTTTATTTAAAAGTGCCGGTTGGCTACTAAAGGGTCCGATTAGAAAAGGTATTGAAGGTAATATGAACTTCCTTTTAGATGCCAATCTGGCCTACACTCAGGAAATGCTGCAAAACCAGTTAGATAATTATTCCATTGCACCCGGCGTGAAACTACGCACCAGTGTGAATGGTCTGGGTATACGCGACGTGCTGGTTGTGAGAAACGGCCTTTACGCCGATGTATTCCTTAGCGGTGATTTGAAGATCGTAGTGGATGAATTAGATTTGAATAGATAATCATTCTTCAAACTTAACCGGAGGATGATCCTTTAAGAAGTTCACCACGGAGTCAGGACGGTCGGTAAGGTGTAACAAATCGTGGTAGGGGCGGTCCCAGGCGAGTTGTTTTAGTAGCGGAAATATTAGCGTCTCAATTTCGTAACGTTCCCGGCCTAAAAACACCATCGGGCTATAGTAATTAAAGGTACCGTAGTGATTTTGCGTAGCGTCCATAAAAATTTCCTGGGTGGTGCCGGCACTGCCCGGTGCAAAAACAATTCCGTAAAGCGATATAGAAATCAGCGTATCCTCCCGCAGACTATTCGAAAAATATTTGGCAATGTGACTGGCAAATAAATTACTCGGTTCGTGTCCGTAGAACCAGGTGGGTATGGCCAGTGATTGCTTCCCTTCCGGAAACTGTTCGAGTACCTCCAGTGCTTTGGGGTGATAACCAGGACTGGTATAATGTGGAGCCAGGCTCATCATATCTAATGCCTTTTCCAGGTCTTTATCCGGCCTTCCGGCAAAATAGGCGCCGAGATTCCCTGCTTCCATGATGCCAGGCCCACCGCCCGTACAGACAAAATATCCGGCCTCGGCAAGTAATTTGGCCGTTCTCGCAGTTTTAAGAAAGTGCGGATGCGTTCGCTTGATGCCATGCCCACCCATAATACCCACGCAGCGCAATTCGGTCATGCCCTCATTGTCAAACTTCAGCATATTGCGCAAAGCATTATCAATGGCATGATCGTGAATTCGTTGCCAAAGGGCTTCGTTAATACTCGGATTAAAGCGCGATTTGGAAAAATGCTCGTATATCTTTAGATCCACTGAATGATCATTTCCTTCCTGGTAGCCTTCCATTAACTCCTGCCAGGAATAGAGCGAAACCCGAAAAGGATCATAGGGCAGATTACGAGGAGCGGTGTAAATCCAGGCCCCCATCCGACGTAATAATAATTCCTGCTCCAGCGAAAAGGTACAGCCCAGAAAAACCGTATCATCAATGTTGTAATTCTGCCAGTTTACGATGCGGTCGGAAAAGTCAAAGCCACGAAAGGTATGATGACTGATATCTTTCTCGTTATTGAGGATTTGCTCCAGTATTTTAGGATCACAAATCACTTTTTCGCGTTTCGCTTCAAACTTCATAGGTGGCTGTGCTGAAATCATATAAAAGGTAAAGCCCTAAAATTCTCTTTTTGTTCAAGTTCCGATAATTAAATTTCCGCAGGCAGCGAGGGAAGGCCGCCTGCGGAAATGAGATCGCTTAGAGATTCCCGGGCGCTACTACTTCGACCCACTGTCCCGGTGTATAAGCCGTAATACGCTGATCATACATGGCTTCACAAGACTGAGCAGGCAAATAAAAGCGCCCTTGATAAGCGGCGGTCAGTTGTACCCGGTAAGTATGGCTTTTTGATCGCTGCAGATCAAAAAAGGTATGTACGGCATCATCGCGTATATCCTGGTACGTGTAACTGCTTTGCCCCAGATTTGGCAAACCATCCATTCGGGCGTTTGAAATCTCCCAACCGGCTGGAAAAGCCTGTGCCAGGGCTAGTTCTTCGTAGTCAATGGGCCGGGTATTAGGATGTCTTACCGTCACTTCTGCGGTGAAATCCTGTCCCTGCGTCAATCGTCCGGGATCTAATACACTACCATCGGGATTTAAATACCTCACTTCGAGGCCCAGGTTGTTATTACTACCTTTTTCCAAACCTGGCCGGGGTTGTCCATTTAATATTAATCGGACAAAAAGCCTGGCGTTACTTTTATTGCGGAATTCCAGTTCGTTTCCTTGTGCCGTCAAATCGTCTAAGGCAATTTGAAATACGGGCTCCTCTGATCGGATATCCTGAGACTGGCGTCCAAAATTATAGGCGAAATTGAAGTCTTCCCGGGTCGAAGTAATACCCACGAACTTCCCAATGGCCAGTAAGCCATAAGCCGTCGTTTGGGTGTTTAACCAACGCTGATCACTCAGTGCATCCGAGAGGTCCTGTACTACCTGGGCAGCTTTATTCTCTTCTTTTAAAAGCGTCAGCGTTTCTAAAATCATAGCCTGATCGCGTAAATGAGATCCGTAGGTATAAGACAATTCCTGATATTCCGGAACTTCCGTAGAGGCTGCGCTTACCAGATCCTGTGCAATATTCGTTCTACCCGCTAAGGCATAGGCTGCCGCCAAACGCCAGCGCGCTATATCTTCCAACTGTTCACTTTCCCGTAAACGATTCATGGCCGACAAATCTGCATCGCCCGCCAGAGCTAGCGTGTATAGGCGGTAAGCCTGGGTCAGTTGCTGATTGCCGCGTGCATAAAACCCATAGGCCTCCTGCCGTGGGCTCCAAAGACGAGCGGTTTGTTTTTGGAAGCGCAGCAAACTTTTCAGCATTCCGGTTGGGACACTATACCCCAAAGATTTTGCTTCCAGCAGAAAGTGGGTGGCGTAATTGGTTCCCCATTGGTTAGGACTGTTTTCTCCCGGCCAATAAGCCAGTCCGCCGTTGCTTAACTGAAATTGTTGGATTCGGTTGATGGTGGCCACGATATTATCTGGCACACTGGCTTTCTGCTCTTCACTAAGCTTGATCAGTTTATTGACGAACAACTGTGGGAATCCGGAAGAGACGGTTTGTTCCAGGCATCCATAGGGGTAACGCAGCAAATAATTTAATCGACGGCCCAAATCAATGGGAGGAATGCTGGAAACTTCAAGAATAGCTTCATTTGTCCCCTGCATACCAATGGGGGAGAAGGTCTCCGACCAGGTCTGACCGGGATTAACCAGATCGGCCAGGACTTTGGTCTGGTAAGGGTTGGGATTGCGGACCTGGATTTCGATGACCTGCGAAGCAGACTCACCATTACCGCTGGCTTCTATTTCAAAGCGGGCCGTTCCTACGCCGTCTACAATTTTTACCGGGAACTCTACTAATTGATCACCAGGCTCCTGAAAACTAAGTGTACGATTGCCGTTATCCTGTAGATTCGCTAAGCCGGAGGCCTCCTTAATACGTACATTCACCCGCTTTACCTTATCCTCCGTTACGAAGACATTTACCGGGACTTTCAATTCATCCCCGGGAGATAAAACGCGGGGCAGGGTAGCCAGGACCATTAGCGGATTTTTGACTGGTACGGTTTTATCTATTGCACCGTAGGCTTTAGCCGAGGAAGCCACTACCATTACCCGTACGGCACCGACGTAATTCGGTAAACGGATCTCGTGTTTATTTTTTTGCCCCTTCCCCAGTTTGAAGGGGCCAAGGTGCCGCACCACCGGTTCAAATCGATTCGCACTATTATTAAGATCGTCGTTGCGACCTACGTCGTCTCCACCGATACTGAGTAAGCGGTCCAGCTCAGCACCATAAGCACCCAGTACATTATCGAAGACATCCCAGGTTTTTACGCCCAGTGCTTCGCGGGCGTAGAAGGCATCGTGCGGATTAGGAGTAGAAAAACGAGTTAAGCCCAGCAGACCTTCGTCAACAATGGCCAGGGTGTAGGCCATCTCTTTACGGTTTTCTTCACTGATTTCGACGGTAAAGTTCTGTTCTGGCCGCAGAGATTCCGGCATCGCCAGGCTTGGCTCCAGCCGGGTATCAGGGTCTTCTACCCGGATAGGAAGAACGCCATACATCCGGATGGGCAGGTCGTTGTCGGCTTGTCCGTGTGCCTGTACCATACTGACGTTGGCATAGATCGTCGGAGCCATCTCAGCGCGTGCATCGAAGCTGATTTGGTTTTCGCCTTCCTGGGTTTCCACCCAAAATTGATCCAGCACCTCTGTGCCCGTCTCAAGACTGACCAGTGCCCGGCCATTCTTGCCGCCCGGAATCGTTAACTGCACGGTTTCACCGGGGCTGTATTGTTCTTTATCTGATTTAAAATTGAGCATGGCGGCTACTTCGCGATTATTATCATCGTTGCCGTACCAGGGATATCCCGCGTAGAAATAGCTGCCAGAGCAGTGACCACCGTCCATGTCGCAGACGCGGATTAGGTATCGACCCCAGCGGTCTGGCTTAATATTCCAGGTAGCCACCCCATTGGTGTTGGTGGTCAGTTCTATACGGGAAACCGCATCGTTATGGGTGGTAGAGTTGTAGTTTGATACATTATCGTAGCCCTGATCCCACCACCAGCGCCAGTTTACCCGGTAGAATCCGACATTAATCTGGCGATTAGCTTGCGGATTACCCTCGGCGTCGACAGCTACAAAGCGGATTTGACCATTTTCACCCACTTCTACCCGTGGTTCATCGTATTTGTTTGTAGGAATTTCAACTCCCAAATAAGTAGAGAAGGGAGAATAAGGGATACTAAACGCATCAATACTGAAATCTCCGCCTTTCTCAAAAACCCTGGTGCGAATATTAGCCCGCATTTTACCGGGAATCTCGGAAGTACCCAGTAACCTGGCCGAAAAATTAGCCGCACCGGAAGCACTTAGACGGCCGTCGAAAAGGGTCTTGGTGGCCCGATCACTAAAGGAACGCGCAGGGTCATCAAATACAAAACTGGGATAATCCTCAAAACGGGTGGTCATAGGACTCAACTGAGCTTCAACTTTGGCTTTGAGGTCACTGGCCGGGGCTCCGTAGAGCCAGTTGGCCTGCAGGGTGCCCTGGACTTCCGTACGACCACTTAATTCTTCCTGACCAAAACCGACATCTATTTTCAGTCGGTTGGGTTTGACCGTTTCCACTTTAAGCGTTTTGGAAAAATTGGCTCCTCCGACTTTTACTGTGGCGCGCCAGTTACCCGTTGGGGCCTCTTTCGGCGTAGAAAAATAGAGCGGATAGACCTGCCCGGTATTTTGCACGACCGTGCGCTGTAGGAATAGCTGCCCGCGGGCATCATAAATTTCCAGACTAATCGGGTAATCTTCCGGAAGTGGATTCGCCTGATCCTCGAGTACGAAATTAAGGTAAATCGAATCTCCCGGTCGCCAAACTCCTCGCTCTCCGTAAAGAAACCCCTTGAGACCTTTTTGAACACTGGCCCCACTGACGTCAAAGCGGCTGAGCGACAGGGCATCACCATCTTGCATACGCAAGTAGCCAATCTCTCCACCTTGTTCCGCAATACAGACGAAAGGAATCCCTTCTAATTCGACTTTGGCAAAACCTTTGCTATCCGTGGTAGCCGTTCCGATGGGCTGTTGTTGATAATCGTAGAAGGTCACCTGTGCACCATTAACGGGAGCGGCCGTTCGCAAATCCGTAATAATAGTGGTCGCTCGTTTATCCTGCCCCATTTTAGAGATAATTCCCAGGTTAGAGGCAATGACGTTCCGACTGACAAAGCGGTCGCGGTTGTAAAATTCCGGATAACAAGGGTTATCCCGGTTATTCCAGTCGTAGCCATCGTAGTATCCGTAGACACCATAATAATTATCCAAAATACTTTTGGGCTCCTCCGACTCCTCTTCTATGACGGGCCTTGCTCTGCTTAGTGTACTGGGATCAGGACATGCCAGTGTAGAATATTCCGGACGAAAACCAAGCCGAATTTGATAAATGGCCCGTGGGTCATTATCAATTAAAGAAGAGAGATCGATGGCATACCGCATCCAGCGTTGGTTACTACCACTGGGATTCAGCTCTGAGAGTGTTATTTTTTCCTGCTGTATGATCCGGCCCACGGCATTCATTTCATAATCCCCCTGAATGGTATTGGACTGCAGAAATTGAAGAATATTATTGCTGTATATTTTAAATATCTCCAGGTCAACGGCGTTGAGACCAATGGCTTCAAAGGGGAAAACCAGGCCATCAGTAGAGGGGAGAATAACACCGTTACCCACCAGTCGTAGCTCAGGTTTAACTTCCTCAAAACGAAGGGAATAGTCCCCCCCGGAAGGCATACGCTTATCGTTAATGTTCCGTATTCCCGGGCTGACTACCAGGGTATAGTCTCCCAATAAGCGCTGAGTAGGGTAGACGCGTACTTGATTATTTTCTACGGTAAATCGCAAATCACCCGTATAATCTTCCAAAGAAATCAGACCCCGCAAATCTTGTCTTTTTAGTAAGGGATCAGAGAATTGTATCCTGGCGTATTGTTCCGGTTCCTGAAAGGCCTCCGCTTCCATCACCTTAAAATCGCCCAAAGCGGGAATACTAACCTTCCGTTCTCCCTTTTGCGAGACGCCCAGGGCTTTTCCATTCCAGGCAATTTCTACTTCGGAGGAATTATCTCCGCGGTTTACTCCATTGACTGTAAATTGGTGAACGGTTCTCTCCTGATGATTCCAGCTGATATCAAGATTCCTTTGCCCCTGTCGGGCATCGAGCGTGGTTTCGATAGCTTCTGGCAGCGCCACGTCGCTGGTAAAAAGTGTACCTTTAATTTCCTGTTTGCTCAGATCCGTATTACTGAGCGGGCGAAGATTGTCAATCTCTAATGCCAGGTTTTGTGCTTTGGTCTGAAATTCGAAATCAAAAGTTCGGTTCTCTCCCTTTGCCGCTTTCAGGACTTTAGCTACTTGTAGTTTAGCCTGGTAGGTAGCAGCCGCAGGTAATAGTTTTTCGGGTGTAAAACGCAGGGTTCGCGTATTCTCCCAGGCGAGTACACCTTTGATCCCTGGCGAGAAACTTAGTAAATCAGCTTGGACTTCCTGCCCAATCTGATCCGTTTCAATGACATCGTTGGCGAATTCGACTACAATGGGATCTGCCGCGGATATAATTCCGGAAGTATAAGCGAAGACATAAGGATTTTCAGCGCTTAAAGAAGATACCTCTCTGGGGGCTTTTGGCTGGCAAGCCGATACAAGTATTGCTAAAGTAAATAAGCTGAATAATTGAACCTTAATTTTCATGACTACGGATTTTGATAATTTTATCAAAAATACAACTATTGTGACTATTCCTTCAGTAAATGAAAAACCTTTTGTAACTAAAAGCATTACAATGCTAAAGAGACTCTGTATGAGCTACCAAATACCTTTATTTCCCCTAGAACTCGTCGTTTTTCCTGGCGAAAAACTCAACCTTCATATCTTTGAGCCGAGGTATAAACAGCTCATCAACGAATGCGACGAAAGCGGTAAACCCTTTGGCATTACCCCGTTTATTAATCGGGAGATGATGATGATGGGGACAGAAGTCGAGTTATTAAAGATCGAAAAAGTCTATCCCGATGGCGAAATGGACGTCCGAACCCGCGGCAAGCGCCTATTTATGGTCGATCACGTTTATAATCCCTATCCGGAGAAACTCTATATCGGGGCCGACGTCCAGACATTTAACTTCGACCAAAAAGGTAACTTCCTCAATATTGAAACTATTATCAAAAAAGTGACCGAACTATTCGGTTTGCTGGCTATCCCCAAAGATCCACCGGTCGTATCTGACCAGTTCTCCACCTATGAAGTTGCCCATCACATTGGCCTTTCTCTGGAACAAGAATTTGAACTATTACAAATACCTACCGAATTGAAACGTCAGGAATATGTACTGGTACATCTGGAAGAAACGATCCCCCGGGTGAAGCAAATCAGTAATATCAGAGAGCGGGCTATGATGAACGGGCACTTCCGAAATATTACGCCGCCGGGAGTATAATACAATTTGAGGCTGACCTAATGCCCCTTTGCAGGTAAAATAACTGAACTGGGCACCGCTATTTCGACTTTGTGATCGACTGCGTAGTCATACTGCGGCTTTTGTTTGCTATCACTATTTAATATGGTAATAGCGGCCGTTCTCTTTAGTACTCTCTCCCAGGTAATCTCTTCGGGAGCATCACTTCTGGCGGAAATCTCACGGAGGCTTTCCAGAAAACCATTGGTGAAATAGCCGCCATTGCTGGTGGCAAAGGAATATTGCCCCGGCAGACTGCTCGTCGCAATGATATATCCTTCCGACCCCAGGAATAGTTTTTTGTAGGCTTGCCCGATCAAAACGGGATTCATGGCGATGGGTTCCTCGTAGGGTAATACATTATTACAACAGTCTGCCAAAGAAATCAGCAATCGTGGTTTTTTTGCTTTCAGCTGCTCGTTAATATTTTCGAGGCAGAGGCCAGCGTCGTAGAGGTGCTCCTCGGTCTTGGTGAGGTATAGGTAGGGATACTTACCACAGTGCTCCTGCCTTTCGTATCGATAGCCATGCCCGGTAAAGTAAAATAAAATGACATCATTGGGGCTTACCGCTAAGCCTGCAATGGCTTCTTCTATTCCACCTTTTGAATAATCCACTCGATGCAAATTGAGTGCCAGCCGAGTTTTTTGGGCAATGACTTTAACCTCTTCTTCCATTTTTATCTTGTCGGCCTCACAAGCCGGGGCAATGTCCGAATATTCGTCGATCAGTAATAAGACATGCAAGGTTTCGCTTTGCGCAAATAGGGGAGTAGCCCTTAGTGGTAAAATTAGTAACAAGAAAAAAATATATTTGTACATGGTAGATGATTTTTAGGTACTTTTCAAAGACTGGAAATAGGGCATCTCTTTAAACAAAGGATAAAAAATAGTAAGAAACGCCGACCGGCTGGGATCAAAATCTTCGCTGAAAATCTCCTGACCCCGCTCGTATATTTTTAAAACATTACAATCCAAACATAACAAAACTTCCAGGGAGGCTTGCCCCTCTCTTTCGAGCAGTAAAGCAACATTGGGTGTAAAAAGACACATTTTAAAGGCTTCGTCCAGCTGGTAACTACTCGTATCGCTAAGCAGACTGGTTATTTGTTGGCGTTCTTCCGGATCTAATTCAATGGGGCCGGATAGAATGGGATAACCCTGGAAATGTTGATTGGTCTTACCTCCGGCCATTTTTCCCGGTGCAATGTGATAAGCTTTAGCAACGGACGTGTATCGAATGGCTTCGGCCTTTGCCGCGCCCATCCACCGATCCTCCTCCGGGGCAGAAGGCTGACGTTGGCAGGCAGTTCCCGACAGCAAGAGGGCAGCTAATAAAATCAGGATGGGATGATGGTGCATATTATTCAATTTTTATGGAATAGATGGGTTCTTGCAAACGCTTCTTTTCGGCGGCCATCCGGCGCACCCGTTTTTCCGTATCTTCCAACAAAGATTTCCAGGAAACTGGCGCCGTATTTCCACTGCTGACCTGATATTGAATCGCATCCATGAAACCATCCAGAAAATAGCCCCCCGTACTGGTTGCCCAGGATACCTGCCCCTGGTCACTACTAGCCAATAGAATACTGCCCCGGTTTTGTAAAAAGAGCGCTTTATAACGGTCTTTCGAGGCAAAATTAACGGACATCTGGCGCGTAGCCACGTAATTGTCGATCGGTGCCGGAATCCCAATCTCATTATTACAACACTCCGCAAATACCAGGGTAAGCCGCGCTTGTTTTTGGGTGAGCTGCTGATAGATTTCCAGTAGCGGCCAGGCGGCAACCTCCGGTTCATCTATACCATTTTTTCCCACAAAACAAGTGGGGTATCGGCTGGCATCATTGTTGTAGCGGAAACCGTGACCGAAGTAATAAAAAACAATAATATCTTCTTCTCCTACTTGCAGGTTCTGGATGGCTTCCTGAAGATTATTTCGATTGAACTGGTCCTGCTGAACCACCAGTGGCCGGACCTGATAATTAATACTTTTGGCCGCAGCCGAAAATTGGTCACTGACGACCTGCAAGGCCGTCCGGGCGCCAGCGCCCAGCATTCGATCACGGGTATCCATTGCACAAACCAGGTGGAAAGTAGGCTGATTGGGGTCTAATTGATCCGGGGACTGATTTTCGGAACTACTCCCCAGTAAAGGAGTGGCGGGTGGAGGCGCCATTGTAGCGGGGGCACGGGGCGCGTAACCAAAGGCTAATTGGGTAATGGACGCTTCCTGTGCCCAGGCTAGTGAAATTTCTGATTTGGGGAATTGATCATTAGCGTACAGGACGTTAGCGTAAGTATCCTTTTTGGCGGCCACTACGAGCCAGTAACCATTTCCAAAAGTTAATTCTTCCATTTCAAAATCCGCTTCCAGCTTTTCCCGGATCCAACCTTCTGGATAGTCCCGACTCACGATATAGGACTGCTCCGCAGCGGGGCTTTGCTCCATACAAACCAACCATTTACCCGACCCATAGCTCACCGTATTGATATAGTAGCCCTTTTCCCACTGCGATTTAATGAATTGCTCTGGGAAATCTCCGCTGAGCTGATAGATCTGTGGCACATCTATCTTCCTTTTGGAAAAAACGAAGGCCCAGGCTCCCTGCCCATAAGCAGTCTCGGTAAGGCTGTAACCTTCCTCCCATTTTTCCTGAATAAGTTCCTGGTCAAATTTTCTTCGGGTCACCCAGGTTTGGCTTTCGTAGGTACTGCCCTCAGACAATACGATCGCCCAAAGGCCTTTACTAAAGTGGAGGTTGGTTATTTGCTTGCCTTGCGACCAGTGATCCTGAATAAAATCTTTGGGAAACTCCAGGCGGGTTGCCCAGGATTGGGCATAAAGGCCAGTGCCCTGGGCCGTGCTAATGATCCATTTTTCACTATTTTGGGTTTTCCCTTCCGGAAAAAAACTCAGTAGGACGATCAAGGAATAGATAAAGTACTTTATCATGGAGTCAATTGCTTTGGCCTAAGATCATAAACGCAAACCTAAGGGGGTTTTATTTTAAATTGCTGTGTAATTCCACCAACACTTCGCTACCTTTGTACTATGGAAATCAGTAAACACAATAAGTCTGCGCTTTTAATGGGGGCAAGCACCTTGGTGGGCCGCAAATGTTTACTGCGCCTATTACAACATGATGCCTACCAGAGGATCGTCTTATTGATGGAGGAGCCCCTGGATTTTGAACACGAAAAGCTGGAAATCCATCAGGTCACCTTTGAGCGTTTACCCGATTTCCAGCAATATATGCGGGTGCATGACGTATTTTACACCTGGACCCACCAAATGCAGATAAAAGACGATTTTGGGAAATACAGACCTGAAAAGACTTATGCTTTCCAATTGGCTCGATTGGCTTTGGAAGCCGGGGCCAGACAGTTCTTATTACAATCTTCCATCGCTGCGGATAAGGACAACGTCCTGTATTACCGCCAGGAGCGGAAGCTACTTGAAGAGGCAATCTGTGAATTGGATTATTGGGGAACACATATTTTTCGACCCGGTCCTTTATTGGAGGACCAGCCCAAAAATCGTTTAAATCGATTATTCAAGACCGTCACCAACCAACTCAACGAGTGGGCGGACGGCGGACTTACCAAATATACCCCTATTGCTGCGCCGGATGTAGCGCGGGCAATGGTATACCAGGCACAGCAATTTATTGCGGGTGTACATATTTATTCTGCAGAATACCTGCAGGAATTTTCTAACGATCAAGAATCAGGACTTTCAAAAAATGAGTAAAGACCAAGTAGTAAAGACATCGAATATTAAGATACGTGTAGGGCTAAACGAAGAAAAAATACCCGTTCAGTTGCATTGGGAAGCCGATGACGATATGGGAAGCCCCGGTCCCAAAGAATGTAAGGCGATGATCCTGGCCCTGTTCGACGAGGAGACCAAAGATACCTTGCGGATGGATTTGTGGACCAAGGACATGCAGGTCGTAGAAATGGACCGCTTCTTTTTTCAAACGCTGAGAGCCATGGCGGATACCTATTACAAGGCCACCCAGAATGCCCAAATGGCCACGGCTATGCAGCAGTTTGTCCAGTACTTTGGGGAGAAGACAGAAATCATTCCGAAGGATTCTTAGACCATCAGGTATTTAAAAGGAAGGACAGAGCGCGCTGTTGTCGTTTACGTAATTACCGATGTAAGTGACACTAAATTCCAGTGCGCCCTGTGATCGTCCTCCGGCGGCAATGGATAGGAGTTTTGCGTCGTAGCTAAAGCCAAACAGAAAACTGTTGTATTCAATACCAAACATACCTACAATAGCATCAAGAGTCGTTTTAGCATTCGCATTATTGGTCATTCGACCCCAGCCGCCCAGGTGGATGGCAGCATTGTTGCTATTACCAAAGCCAAAACGAATATTACTACCCGCATTGATCGCCATGTGGGGCCCCTGAATATAAGTTAAGGCCCGGGGAAAGAACGCAATATCACGACTCACGGGAATCCGGAAGCCTGCGTGAAGACTGTACTTACGGTATAGTTTACTGGTACCAGGTATTTCTGACTCGGTGTAAAAACTTACCTCGGGTTCTAATATATGATAAATACTACCGCCCAGATAAACACCAAATGCTCCCGCGGGGGCGTAGGCATAATTAAGGCCAACGGCTAAATCAGAGTAGGAAAAGTTATTGACGGGTAAAATTTCTTCCGTCGGCAAATCGTAACTACTACTTCCGTCAAACTGATCATTAAAGCTGAAATTATCGTAATTGACATTGCGCTGCCCGACTCCTCCCTGAAAGCCCAGAGACAAATATTGATTCTGATTTTTATCCAGGGCTTTATGAAAAGCCCCCGAAATCCCAATGTAGTTGGTATAAAAATTAGCAAAGGCACTACGGTCGCTGTAAAATACCATTCCAATTCCTGCTTTATCATCCCGCACACGCTTTCGGCTATCTAGGCCAATGCGCATATCAATCGCCGCGGAGACTGTGGAGTAGGGGACCTCTACAAGGCTGCGTCCCTGGTCCCGGTAATTGATGGCAAAGCGATAAGTACCCTCCACCGCACCGGTCAAGGCTGGGTTCAGGGTAAGGGGAGAGGCGTAAAACTGGGAAAAATGCTGATCCTGAGCATTCAACGCCACCGAGAGTAACAGAAAACATAGGCTAAAAAGTCCAGAAAGGCGGCTCCATTTTTTTCGCATGCGCAATTTTTTTGCCAAAATTACATTTAAATCGCATCAAATTGACATAGACACAACGCCTATTCCAGAATTATTATTATTTTTACTTATAAAGCAGCAGGAAATAAATGCATTTTGGTATCTGTCCATACAGTGTAGTCCCGATCCGAACTTCATCGAGTCATAAAAGTGAACAAGCTTCGCAGTTGCTCTTCGGTGAGCTAGTGGAACTTTTAGAAACCAAAGGTCGGCAGTGGACTAAGGTGCGTTGCCTTCAGGACAATCTGGTCGGCTGGCTGGAATCTCACCAGGTCACCGCGATTACCCCCAGCGAAAAGCTGGCCTTTCAGAATAATTTCGCTTTCAATCTGGAGTTGGTCCAGGCCGCTATGGGCGACAACTACTTTGTCCCCATCACCCTGGGGGCCCGTCTGCCCAATTTTGATGGGATACACTTCAAATTAGGAGAGATGCGATTTACCTTTAGTGGGCAGGCCATTGATCAGGCCGATCTCAAAACCAGTGCCCCCTTTTTAATAAAAATTGCCAAGCGCTATCTTAATGCTCCTTTCCAGTGGGGCGGTCGTTCCCCTTTCGGAATTGATGCCGCCGGTTTGGTGCAAGTGCTCTTCAGCATGGTTGGACAACAATTACCCCGTGACCCGGAAGCTCAGATCGATTTTGGTTCGATGGTCGATTTTATCGATCAGGCACGGGAGGGCGATCTGGCCTTTTTTGAAAATAAAAACGGCCGGATTGCACACGTGGGTATCATTATGAAAGAACAATACATCATACACGCCTACGGTGCGGTTCGGATTGATCGATTGGATCACTATGGCATTTACAATGAAGAGACCAAACGCTACACCCACAAATTACGGGTATGCAAGCGGCTCTTGCCTTTAGAGAAAGACGAGTGGAATCAGCCCGTTCCCCAAAAAGCGGTTATCGACAATCAGGTAGAGATGTTTAAGCACTAAGTACCGGATGACCTTACTCCTCCAAAAATTTGTTTTCCTTCATCCACTCATCGTTGTAGATTTTGCCTACGTATCGGCTACCGTGATCGTGAATAACAACGACCACCAAATCCTCGGGCTTTAGTTTATCCTTGAGTTGCAGCAGACCCGCTACTGCCGATCCCGCTGAATAACCAAGTAGTAGCCCCTCTTCCCGGGCTAATCGACGTGCCATGATGGCACCATCTTTATCAGTCACTTTTTCAAAAAAATCAATTACCTCAAAATCTACGTTTTTAGGAAGGATATCTTCGCCGATCCCTTCGGTAATATAGGAGTAGATTTCTTTCTCATCAAACTCTCCCGTTTCGTGGTATTTCTTAAATACAGAACCATAGGTGTCAATTCCCCAGACTTTAATATCGGGATTTTGTTCTTTGAGGTACCTCCCGGTACCCGAAATGGTCCCGCCCGTACCTACCCCTACCACCAGGTGGCTCACTCGTCCGTCGGTCTGTTTCCAGATTTCGGGGCCGGTACTTTCGTAATGTGCCTGGCGATTAGACAGGTTATCGTACTGGTTAAACCAATAACTGTTGGGCGTCTCTTTACTCAATTGTTCCGCAACCGAATAATACGATTTGGGATCATCGGGGGCTACGTCTGTCGGGCAAACAATCACTTCGGCACCAACCGCCCGCAGGATATCCAGTTTTTCTTTAGACTGCTTATCCGTCGTGGTGAAAATACACTTGTAGCCCTTGACAGCACCCGCCAGTGCCAGGCCCATTCCGGTATTCCCCGAAGTACACTCAATAATGGTGCCTCCTGGTTTTAAATCCCCCCGGGCTTCGGCATCTTCAACCATTTTCAAAGCCATCCGATCCTTAATGGAGTGTCCGGGATTAAAGGTTTCAACTTTCATGAGTACCCGACAGGGGAGCTCAGTGGTCACTTTATGAAGTTCGACCAGCGGTGTATTGCCAATCGTCTGTAAGATATTATCGTAAATTTGCATAGCATAAGAATTGAATGGCAGCAAGGTAATTTATTCCGACTAGTAATAAAAGATTTTGACGTAGAACTCATCATCTTTTGCTCCTAACAGTTTTGCCGTAAGGGGAGAAACCACCAGCCGAATGTTGGGTTCGTACAGAGAAGCTGGAATCTTTCCAACTACTTTGGCCAAAACGCGCCGATTGCGCATAGGATAAAAAATCTCCACGTAACGACCTTCCGGTACACCGTCGAATAAAACCAAAAAGCTGCTTTGATTTTGACTGTTTTGCAGGGCCGTAGCCGCCCCGGCGACGACATTAAGTTCTTTATTGTTTGCCTGGTTCAAATAGAGGGGGCGCAGCTCTTGATTTTTCCGGAAAAGGGGATGACCCCGCACTAAACGGTAGGATTCTGGCACACCGGTCACCGCCATCCAACCCACGAAAAACCGCTGACCAACTGATAATTGCTCGTCTTTGGGTAGCAACCTTCTTTGAATCTCTTCAATGGGTAACTTAAAAATGCGCTTACTTAGACCATAATAGGTGTCTCCCTTTTCGATGGTATAATAAAGCGGAACGTGGCTCGTGTAGTCAAAGGTGGCATCGGGGTAGCGAATTATCGCCCGGTTGGGAATGGGAATTTCTACTTTATCCCCTATTTTTACGCCATTCATTAAGCCGGGATTGTAATATTTCAGCTCCTCCACGGTCAGGCCGTAAAATTTACTCAGTGAAAAAAGGGTTTGCCCTTTTTCAAAGTAATGCTCGATTAGCTTTTCGCCAAAACTACTGATCGAAAGCCTTAAGGTGTCCGTTGGCAATAAGTAACGAGTACTATCACCGGTTGCTTTTCCCGAAAGGGCGAGACCGAGCAGGAAGACGGAAATAATTAATCGGTGAAGGAAGCTTTTCTGCATATTTTTATATCTTCTGTCTATAAAACCGTTATCGAAGCTAAAAAATTTCTCGTATGCCACAAATTATCGGAATCATTCCGGCGCGTTATGCCTCTTCCCGTTTTCCGGGTAAACCGCTGGTGGATATCGGCGGAAAACCAATGATCCAGCGGGTTTACGAGCAATGTCTGAAATCCAGACAACTTGATCAGGTGATGGTGGCTACCGATGACGGCCGGATTGCGGAGGCCGTAAGAAACTTTGGCGGGGAAGTGGCCATGACCAGTTCCCAACACCCGAGTGGCACAGATCGGATTGCCGAAGTAGCCAAATCAATGGCGGAAGATACCATTTTAGTGAATATCCAGGGGGATGAACCTTTTATTAATCCAAAAACCATTGATCAGCTGATAGAATTAATGATAGAGACGGCGGCTCCCATCGGAACGGCGGCCATCCCCCTTACCGATCCCAAAGCTATTTTCGACCCTAACGTAGTAAAAGTCGTTTTTTCGCGTAAGCAATCGGCCCTGTATTTCAGTCGAAGCCCCATCCCTTATCAACGAAATGTAAGCAAGGAATCCTGGTTGGAGAAAGGCCAATTTTATAAACACATTGGTATTTACGCCTTTCGGCAAAAAGCACTGCAGAGCGTCAGTAAAGCCGAGCCCGAAGCCCTGGAACGACAAGAATCGCTGGAGCAGCTGCGCTGGCTAGCCCTTGGTTATGATATAAAAATAGTGCTGACGGATCAGGAAAGTATCGGAATAGATTCTCCGGAAGATTTAAAGAAGATAAAACCATATATTAATGACTAAGGCAAAAAGACACTACCGCCGCTGGCTCATTCAGGCGCCTACTGGTCTGGTATTAATAGGCTTCGGAGCTTCGCTGGTCGCGGAAGCCGCGATGACTAAATACAGCGGTGCTTCGACCTGGAACTGGGTAGCCTACGGAACCATCGCATTAATTGTACTAAACAGCGGGCTTAGCTTGTTTGGGGATTCAATTCTCCACCGGGTACGGTATGAAAATGCGAAACGAGAAGAAGCTTAATTATTCCGACGCCATACCTGGGTTCGCCCCAGTGCCTTAAAACCTACAAAACCACGCACCTTTAATTTTTGGCCATTCTCGGTAAGGGTCAGGATACATCCGTATTCCCTACCGGATTCGGGGTCGAGAATTTGTCCACCACGAGCAGATTTTTTGTCTGGCGAAGCTTTCATGTCGGTGATGACCACCATCCCTTCTACGGGCTGCTTATAGCGGGGGTCATCCCTGGAGCATTTCTGACAAACGGTTTCATCTATCGGTACCGGACTGGAAAGGACTTCGGTAACACGACCTTCGATTTCGCCCTGACTATTGCGATAAATCCTGATATGGCTTCTTTCTTCTCCACTTTGATCATCGATAGAGGTCCAGCTGCCTAAGATAGTTTCCTGGGCATTAACGGGTAGAAATCCCAACATCATTAAACTGAGCAATATAATTCGGTCCATAAAAACTTTTATTTTGTATAAGCGAACGAAGGTAAAGAATGTTTAAGTCTTCAGTAGAATGTAATAATTGTAATGCTGGTTTATCTAAGCAAGAAAATTGTATTATCTTGGTCGCAAATCTGATACAAAACCACTTCACTTACGCTTTGAAACAAGCCGGTTTTATCCTAAACAACCCGGGGCAGACATGCAGCAATATTTTATCATGGCAGTCCAAAACAGCAACATATGAAAAACATCCTATTGATTGGGGCAGGTCGGTGTGCCTACCCTTTGATCGACTATATTATAAAACTTGCCCCATCAAAAGGTTGGTTCCTGACGGTAGGGGACGCTTTCCCTGAAAAAGGTGCTGAAAAAGTAGCTGGCAGACAGCAGGCACGAGCCGTTTGGTTAGATGCCACCAAGGTAAATGATCGGCGCGAACTCATCGGCAGAGCCGACGTTATCATTTCATTATTACCGGCCCACCTTCATCTGGAGATCGCCCACGATTGTATCAAACTCAAAAAGCCATTATTAACTTCTTCTTACGTATCGCATGAGATTTACCGCCTTGGTGATGAAGCACGGGACCGGGAATTGTTCTTTACGGAAGAAAAGGCACTGGCACCGGGTATAGATGAGCTGGCGGCCAAGCGCCTGGTAGATCAGCTTCGTGCCGATGGCGCAAAAATTACGGCCTTCCGCAGCTATTCGGCTGGCCTAATGGAGCAGAGCAATAGCCGAAACAATCCCTGGGAGTACAAAATTACCTGGAATCCCCGGAACATCGTTTTAGCAGGACAAGGGACGGCTCAGTACCTGGAGAAAAACAAAGTACGATATTTACCTTATAACCGGCTTTTTAAACACGCTCAGGCTGTTGAGGTACCCGGGGTAGGTAAACTGGAAGCTTATCTTAATAGAGATGCTCTTTTGTATACCGAAGAATACGGCCTCAAAGGAGTGCCTAATATTTCTAAATTCACCTTAAGAAAACCTGGTTTTTGTGCCGCTTGGGATGCTTTAGTGCAATTGGGGCTGACCGATGCCGATTTCCCTATTCTGCATTCAGATAAAATCAGTTATTACAATCTACTCGATGGCTTAGTCGGGGATCAACCGGGCAATACCCTAAAAGAGCGTACCGCCCATTTACTAGACCTCGAAGCGGATGATCCCATTGTACACAAGCTACAATGGCTGGGCTTATTCAGTAAAAAACGAATCAGGATACCTAACGCTTCCCCCGCATTGATTTTAGAACATTTACTTAGAGAGAAGTGGGCTATCAAGGCGGAAGAAGTAGATCAGGTCATTCTCCACCACGAAATAGATTACCAGTTAAAAGGTAAACAACATACCCGCAAATCTACTATGCTTATAAGAGGAGAAGCACCCCTTAATACGGCTATGGCCAAGAATGTAGGCTTACCCATTGGGATCTTGCTCAAGCACTTTATGAATGGATCAATCGAAGATATTACCGGGAAAAGTCTGCAGGAACCTGCTTTTTATGAGCCCATTTTAAAAGAACTAGAAGAACACGGAGTCAGCTTTGAGCAGGTGGACACGACGCATTAAACATTTCCTGGGAACGAATGTAAAGGCCATGCAGGCCTTCCAACTCCTAAGGCAGGGGAGTTTTATTCTGGGGGCTATTTGGCTTCCCAACCTGGGGCTGGAGCAGGAGGTTATCGGTGCCTTTGAGCAACTCCTCTATATTGGTTATAGTCTCAGTTTTTTTTGGGTTGCGGGACTCATTCAGGGCTTGCTTTCTTCCTATACGGACTTTAGTCCGCAAGACCGGCAGCGATTCTTATTTAACGCCTACGGTCTGTTTATGGGACTCAGTAGTCTGGTTTTCATAGTTATGCTCTGCTTTCCGGAGTTTATCTTTTCCGTTTTCACCAAAAGCCAGGCCGTACCTTATTATTATCTATTCTGTTTCTACCTCCTATTAAATACTCCAACCTTTCTTTTAGAAAATATTTTTCTTTTGAAAGGAAAATATAGAAATATATACCTATACGGGTTTTACTCTTTTTTTGCTTACCTAACCGTCCTGATTCTTCCCCTCATCCTTGGGTATGACTTTGGGTACGCCCTGGCTGGTCTGATTCTAATGGCACTTTTAAAGCATATTTACCTGCTGGGGTTAATTAGGAAATTGGGATTCGTTCGTTTCAATTTTTTCTTGTTAAGAACCTGGATTGTCTTGTCTACCCCCTTAATTCTTTATGCTTTTTTAGGGGGGCTCATGCAAACCTTTGATGGATGGATAATCAATTACTGGTACAATGGCGATCCAGAAAAATTTGCCATTTTTAGGTATGGAGCCAGAGAATTACCCCTGGTTTTAGCTTTATCGGCAGCTTTTGGAAGTGCTATGCTGCCAGAAATGAGAAAAAACAGAGAGCAAGCGCTGCAAGCAATACGAAAAAAATCACTGAACTTATTTCACCTGTTATTTCCGCTCAGTTTTTTACTACTAGCTTTCTCCGATGTATGGTTTCCGTTCCTATTTACTAAATCATTTGAGGGTAGCATCATTATTTTTGATACCTACCTGATTATCGTATGCAGTCGATTAATTTTCTCAAGAACTATCCTGATTGGCCTGCAGGACAATAAAATGGTACTTTACATTTCGGTGGCCGAACTCCTGATTAATATTGGATTGAGCTTTTATTTCATTCCGCATTTAGGATTGTTTGGAGTAGCCCTGGCGACATTGGTGGCCTTCTCTGTAGAAAAGGTTTTTCTATGTCTTTACCTTTGGTACCGGCACAATATTCCCTTGAATAAATACACGAACATACCCTGGTGGAGTATTTATTCTATTGTAATTATTTTTCTTTTTATTTCAAAATATATAGAAAAATTATCTTTTACATAGTACAGACGTCGCTTATCTGAGTATTCTGGATACAGGATATGACTTGTGCCCTAAACAAAAAGAGTCCGTCACCTATTCAGGTAGACGGAACTCCTCTAACTTACTGATACTGATTGTTTCCAAAGGTAGCATCCTGGGCTACCTGTTTATCTTTAAATTTACGGTTATTTTGTTGTGTTGGTAATCAACCGCAAGGATGATGCACCTTCAAATACACGAGCATGGAGTTGCTGTAAGGAAGATTGGTATTTATAGGTGTTCACTAAAAGCATATGTTTACAAGTTGCGTGTTTTCGATTACAATTGTAAAAGTATAGAATTGGACGGGGCAAGACAAGTTTTTCGCAAGTCAATTTGTCACCTAAACGTTTTGCTGATGATTTCACCAATTTGTTTAAGTGACTGAATTACAGTGCCTTGTAAAGGGCAGAATTATATTTTGCCGCTGCTAAGTTCCTGATTCTCATAGGGTTTTTAGGCTTTGTAAAGTACCAAAAATAAATCAGGTTTGAAGTAGGCTAACAATTAATTTTGTTTCCTCTGGAGAGGGAATTCTATCAATTTTCACGAAGGTCTGCGGGGCTACCTCAAAGGGTTCTGTTAGCCTAAATTCGGATTTAGATTCATTTATTTTATCCGCCCACTGGTTAAATGAATAAAAATTTTCTGAATAGCTGGCTAATCTTCCGAAGAGTTCTATACTTCTTTGAATCCAAAATTGATCATTCGCAGCAGGAGAGGGCTCCAATGAAAAAATGTAGTCCTGACGAATTTGCTCGCACCCAGACTGACGTATCGTCAGATACAGGCTATCCTGAAAAATAATTTCCTCTTTACTGTTCTGTCCAGTCTTATTAAAGGAGTGACTCTTCACAAAAGGAAGGTCTAAAGAATAAATAGGTGTAGGTTCACCCAGCGGGCATTGGTCAGATGTTTTTTTATTAGGCTGGCAGGCAAGCAAAAATAGGCATGAGCAGCAAATCAGTAGCATCTTAGACATCAGAACCAGATTAATCTTTAAATAAAAGTTAAACAATATGTTGTAAGTGCCTGTTAGGAAGGTCGATTGGAACAAAGGCGCTAACGATTTTGTTAATTTAGTACTGCACAAAATGCAAAAGCCTCAATTCCCAAAGATAGACACAAAACTAATCAAATTTCAATTTATTGTTTATGGTACAAGATAATCGTGAAATGAATGGTGTGCTCAATGGAGAACACTACGGAGATATAACGATGGTTGATGAAGTAGGGGATCAACACCACGCTACGTCCATCGATACTCCGTTAAAACCAGATGCTTTCGATATGTCCGACGAAGATAAAATGAAGAAAATCGAAGGCCACTTTCGCGAAATAATGAACACTATTGGCCTGGACCTGACGGATGACTCCCTGAACGGGACCCCCAGACGCGTGGCTAAAATGTTCATCAAGGAGATTTTTTCTGGATTAAACCCCGAAAATAAACCTGCCATTTCGCTGTTCGAGAACAAATTTCAGTACAAAGAAATGTTGGTAGAGAAAGGCATTCAGTTGCATTCTTTCTGCGAGCATCACTTTTTGCCGATCTACGGCAAGGCTCACGTGGCTTACATCGCCAACGGAAACGTAATTGGCCTTTCCAAATTAAACCGCATTGTCGAGTTTTTTGCCAAGCGACCACAAGTACAGGAAAGGTTAACCATCCAGATCGCCGAAGAACTCAAAAAAGTACTGGATACAGAAGACGTAGCTGTCTACATCGAAGCTAAGCATATGTGTGTACAGATGCGGGGTATCGAACACAATGATTGTGTGACCATCACTTCGGAGTACGGAGGCGCTTTTCAGAAAGAAAGTGTGAAAAACGAATTTTTACAAGCGATAAGATAATTAAGCATTAGTAAACATGGAAATGATTGCAAATCGAAAAGTACTGGTGGTAGGTGCCACCGGTGGTATCGGCCAGGAAGCTATTAAGCTACTGAAAGGTAGCCAGGCCAATCTCTTCCTGACCGGTCGAGATAAAAAAAAGCTAAAAGAAGTAGCAGACGCTAACGAAGTGCCTGATGACCAAATTTTTGAATTGGATATTACCGATGGGGATGCCGTTCAGAAGGTGGCCGACAAAATACACGATAAAGTAGATAAGATTGATATCTTGGTTAACGTAGCTGGTATTGGGATTATTAAATCATTGGATGAATTAACGGCCCAGGAATTCAGTAAAACAATAGATGTCAATTTAAAGGGTGCTTTCCACCTTTTTAAATCTTTTATCCCGCCGATGAAAGAAGCTAAGAAAGGGTTGGTCATTAATCTACCAGGCGTCTTAGGGAAAACACCTATGAAGGGTGCTTCGGCTTATGCCGCTTCCAAATATGGCCTCAATGGTTTAACCAAGTCCATCCGCGAAGAATTAAGCCGTACTGAGGTACGGATCACTAATATTTATCTGGGAGGTACGGATACGCCCTTTTGGGATGACATCGATATGAGAGTAAATCGCGATAAATTTGTAACGGCAAAAGAAGCCGGTCGTGCGATATGGTATTTGTGTCAGCAACCTAATTCAGGAGTCGTCTCCGAAATGGTGTTGCAACCCTTCAATCACCAGGCGATATAAATCAGATTAGAAATATATCAAATAAAGTTAGCCGGAGGATGTCCTCCGGCTTTTGTTATTTAAGCACTTGTGTAAAAGAGGATTCTTACTGATCTGCTTCCCGCTGCTCGAATTCATTAATCAATTCCTCTACGTCTTTTCCCAAGTTCTGCAAAGAAAATCGGGCATCATCGGCAAAGGGATCGGCTGGATATTTCTCTATAAAGGTCTCATAGGCCCGTTTGGCCGACTCGTAATCTTTCATGCCGTCATCCAGGGTAAAGGCTTTTAGAAAAAGCGCCTGGGATTCTCGCTGGTGCCCCGGGTACCTGCCCTCTAACCAGTCAAATAAATCGATGGCCTTTTGGTAAGTCTGAATGGAACGGGCAATCTCTGCCGCTTTAAATAGTAATTCCGGAGTCTGAGGATGCTCGGGGGCTACCCGGGCAAATTCTTCCACCGCAGTAATATAATCGTTGGCTACGGGGAAATTAATAGCGTAAGTACTTTCGTCAAAAATCTGCCGACGAAGGGTGTCCAATCGGGCAAATACCCCGGGAATATTATTGGGTAAGTTTAGGGCCTTCTCATCTGCTGCTTCCGGAAAAGCCAGTTTAATGCCCTGCAAGATGGTATAAGCAACCCTGTTTTTTTGCAGTTCTTCTCGATATAAAGTAGCTAATAACAGAGCATTGTTCAGGCTGTTGTCGCTAGCGTAGTAGTTTTCCAATGCCCGATGGATGGCGGATAAAGCGCCGGGGGTGTCTTGCATACGGTAGGAAAGCCCTGCACTTCGATACAGATAACGAGCGTTCAATAGGGTGTCCTTTGGAAATCGCTCTACGTAAGCTAGATAAGCGGCCTGAAGTTCGCTGGCTTTATCCGCGTCGACTTTCTGCGAGAGACTTTCTTCTAGTTGTTCAATTTCTTGCTGATACTGCTTTTGTGGAGAACAAGCACTAAAGCAAATGGAAAGGCTCAGGAGGAAAAAAATATATCTACCCATTGTTTTTAGGCAAAAAAACGAAATTTTTCTTTAAGAACTTATTTAATTCTACTCCTGCTGCTCCAAACATTTATTTTCTATTGGTGTTAGTTCGACGATTACCTGAATAACAAATCCATGAGTAAAGACAAAACAGCTGTAAATATTTTCTGGCACCGACGTGATCTTCGCCTGGAAGATAATGCAGGCGCCTACCGGGCACTCCGTACCGGGGAACCCGTGCTCTCCCTTTTTATTTTTGATAAAAACATCCTGGATAAGTTAGAAGACAAAGACGATGCACGGGTAAGCTTTATCCACCAGGAGATCAAACGGCTAAAAGCAGAATTGGAGCAAATGGGTAGCTCCATGCTAGTGCGTTATGGCTATCCGGAGGAAATATGGCAAGAGATGCTGCAAAAATATACGGTTCAGGCCGTTTATACGAACCACGATTACGAGCCTTATGCCAAAAAGCGGGATGAAAAAATAAAAGAATTACTGGTCGCTAAGGATATCCCTTTCTATACCTATAAAGACCACGTCATTTTTGAAGGGCTGGAGGTCGAAAAAAAGAGTGGGGGGAGCTATACGGTATTTACCCCTTATAGCAGAGCCTGGCGAGACAAACTACAAGAAGAAACGGTACAGTCAAAGAGTAAAGAAATATCTTATTTTTTCCAGTCTTACCCCAACGAAGAATACTACGATCACTACTTCAAGACCGACGCGCTATCTATGCCCGGTTTGGAAGAAATGGGTTTTGAGCAAAGCAGTATCAATTTTCCGTCCCGAAAAGTAAAACAGGGGTTAATAAAGGAATACGATGAAACCCGAAATTTTCCCGCCCAGGAAGGTACCTCCCGGCTGGGCATTCACTTTCGATTTGGGACCATAAGCATTCGGGAGAAGGCACGTAAAGCCAAAGATCTAAACGGTACATTCCTCAATGAATTAATTTGGCGGGATTTCTACGCCCAGATACTCGATAACTATCCGCACGTTGCGAAGCGTTCCTTCCGGAAAAAATACGACTATATCGAATGGCGTAATAATGAAGAGGAATATCAAGCCTGGTGTGAAGGACGTACGGGCTATCCCATCGTAGATGCCGGAATGCGGCAGCTCAACGCCACGGGATATATGCACAACCGGGTACGCATGATTACGGCCAGCTTTCTGACCAAGCACCTGTTGATTGATTGGCGCTGGGGGGAAGCTTATTTCGCGCGTAAGTTACTAGATTACGATTTATCGAGTAATAATGGTGGCTGGCAATGGGCAGCCGGCAGCGGTACTGATGCCGCACCGTATTTCCGCATATTTAACCCTTATACTCAACGGGAAAAATTTGATAAAAACTGGAAATACGTAAAAGAATGGGTTCCGGAAGTCAATAGTGATGACTATCCGGAACCCATCGTGGAACACAAAGCTGCCAGAGAGCGTTGCCTCGAGACCTACAAGGCCGGCTTAGACCGGGCAGAAGGGGAGTAGTTATTTGGTTGAGAACTTAAAGCTCGTTGTTGTCTGATAGGTTTCTCCAGGTTCCAGAGTCACAGAAGGAAAATCCGGCTGATTGGGAGTATCCGGATAATGCTGTGTCTCCAGACAGAAACCCGTTCTAAATTCATAATTTCCCGCTCCATTTGCCACTGGCAAAGTGCCATCCAGGAAGTTTCCGGTGTAAAACTGTATACCTGGTTCATCCGTAGAAATCTCCAGAAAACGGCCACTTTCGGGATGATAAGCAGTCGCCACTTTGCGCATACCTCCCTGGTTGTTCAAGACCCAACAGTGATCATAACCGTTCCCTCTTTCCAGCTGGGTGTTTTGGGCTCCAATTTCTGCCCCGATGGCCTTTGCTTCGCGAAAATCAAAAGGAGTACCATCCACCGGACGCAATTCTCCATTAGGGATGAGGGTCTCGTCTACGGGTAGGTAGGTGTCCGCATTTATCATTACTTCGTGGTCCAGGATTTTCTCGGAGAAATCACCGGAAAGATTAAAATAGGTATGCTGAGTAAGATTTACCACCGTTGTCTTATCCGTCGTTGCTTCGTAAGCTACACGCAGCTCATTATCAGCAGTTAGGGTATAGGTTACGGTCGTGTTCAGGTTCCCGGGATAGCCTTCTTCCATATCCTCACTTAGGTAGGAGAGTATCAGACTAGCCGAAGAATCGTCCTGACTGGTCTTTGCTGTCCAAAGGACTTTGTCAAAGCCCTTTGGGCCGCCGTGTAAGTGGTTAGGACCATCATTGGTCGCCAATTGGTATTCTTCTCCGTTCAGACTGAACTGGCCTTTGGCAATTCGATTGCCATAACGACCGATCAAAGCCCCAAAATAAGGCGAACTTTCCAGGTATTGATCCAAGCCATCAAAGCCCAGGGCAATATTTTCGAAGTTACCTTCCTGGTCGGGCGCAGTCCAGGAGGTAATGATTCCTCCGTAGGTAATAATATCAATAGACATTCCTGCCTCGTTCGATAAAGTATATTGTTGTACCGCTTGCCCATTGGGCATAGTACCGTAGGGTTCGCTTTTAATACTTACGGAAGGCGTCATAGCTTTCTGATCATTTTGTTGAGTGGTACGGGTACAGGCTGTCGCCAAAAACAGCACGGACAGCACCACGAATGAGATTCGTTTATACAATTGCATAAGTTTAATTTTTTACCGAAAGGTAGACCACCCTTACATTCCGTGCTGGAATAAATGGTAGTACACTTCGTTACTATTAATTTTATCTTTAAAATCTCTGATTTTGGTATCCTGATCGATCACCAACAATTCGATACCGGCAATATCTGCTAGATCTTCCATGTAGCTGGTATCCAGGGCCTGGGAGTATACTGTATGGTGAGCTCCCCCGGCAAGGATCCAGGCCGTAGCCGCTACTTCCAAATTCGGAAAGGCATCCCAGAGTACACGTGCCACGGGTAAGTTTGGTAACTTAGCTTTGGGTGGCACACTTTCTACCTCATTGACAATTAGTCGGAAGCGATTACCCATGTCGACTAGTGAGACATTAATCGCCGGACCACTTTGTCCATCAAAAACCAGGCGAACGGGATCTTCTTTTCCACCAATCCCCAAAGGATGCACCTCACAGGAAGCCTGACCGTTGGCTATAGTAGGGCAAATTTCCAGCATGTGCGAACCCAAACAGTACGACTTATGCTGTCCGAAATGGTAAGTATAATCCTCCATGAAGGACGTTCCCCCTTCCAGTCCTTCGGCCATTACCTTCATACTACGCAATATGGCAGCCGTTTTCCAGTCTCCTTCCGCGCCAAAACCGTAGCCATCAGCCATTAGTCTTTGTACGGCCAGGCCAGGTAATTGCTTTAGCCCGCCCAGGTTTTCAAAGGTATCGGTAAAGGCTTTAAAGCCACCACTATCCAGAAAACTCCGAAGCGCAATTTCAATTCGGGCAGCTTCCAATAAAGAGGAACGCATGGCTCCGCCCTTTTGCAGGCTATCCATTATTTGGTAACTAGCTTCATATTCTTCTACTAATTGTGCAATTTGCTGATCATCTACCGCATCGACGTGTTCGGTCAAATCATTGATGCCGAATCCGTTTACCGAAAAACCAAAACGCATTTGTGCACTTACCTTATTCCCTTCGGTAACCGCAACTTCGCGCATATTATCGCCGATGCGTGCGACCTTCAGATTTTGGAGTTCGTCCCAACCCCGGGCAACTCTTGACCAAGCTCCAAGCTGCTGACGGACCGATTCACTTTTCCAGTGGCCGACGATAATTTTTCTTTTTTTGCGTAAGCGAGACATCAAAAATCCAAATTCCCGATCCCCATGCGCCGATTGATTGAGGTTCATGAAGTCCATATTGATACTTTCCCAGGGAATCTCTGCATTAAATTGGGTATGCAAATGACAAAGCGGCTTGCGTAAGTTTTTTAGCCCCTGAATCCACATCTTGGCGGGAGAGAAGGTGTGCATCCAGGTGATCACGCCAATACAATTCGCATCGGCATTCGCAGCAATACAGGTCCGGGTAATCTCATCGGGTGTGGTAACCAGTTTTGGGGTGATTATAGGGACAATCGTCACTTTGGCATCATTAAAGGCGCTGACTATCTCTTCGGTATGCTGCCGTACTTGTTTCAAAGCTTCTTCACCGTAGAGATGTTGGCTACCGGTAAGAAACCAGATATTTTTTTTATTCATTGCTTTTGTCTTTATCTATCTTAACTCTGCCCGTAATAGGCATTTTTACCATGTTTGCGTTCGTAATGTTTTTTAATGAGGGTGTCCTTGAGACGAGGTGCCGCCGGATTAATCTGTAAAGTTAAATAAGCCATTTCTGCTACTGCTTCCAAAACTTTACTGTTGTACACGGCTTTGTCGGCCGTTGGACCCCAGGTAAATGGACCATGATTGCCCAGTAAAACCATCGGTACCTCTTCGTAGGACAAACCGCGATCTTCAAAGCACTCCAAGATTTGAATACCCGTATTGTGCTCGTAGTTTCCTGCTATTAATTCATCCCGCAATGGAGCCGCACAGGGGATATCTTCGGTAAGGTGATCCGCGTGGGTGGTGCCAAAAATAGGAATATCTTTTTGGGATTGTGCCCAGGAGACGGAATAAACCGCGTGGGTATGCGCAATGCCACCAATGTTTTCCCAGTTTTTGTATAAATAGGCGTGGGTTTTAGTATCAGAAGAAGGGCGCATATCGCCTTCGACTATCTGGTTGTCAAAATCGACAATAACGACATCTGCTGGTTTCAAGGTTTCGTAGGGGACCCCACTGGGCTTAATGGCAAAGGTGCCACGCGCGCGATCCACCGCGCTGACGTTACCAAAGGTATAGATCACCAGGCCCAGGTCATTCAGCTTCATATTGGCTTCGTAGCATTCTTCTTTAAGTTGTTGATAAACACTCATATCGATTATTTTTTAGTCGTTTCCTCAATAAACTGGCTCAGCTCCTCGTAAGCTGCCATAAGTGGTTGAAGAGCCGCTACCTGCTCCGGTTCTGGTTGGTATTCTGCTTCGATTTTACTACCCAATATTTTACTGGCTTCCTGTACACTGGGATAAACGCCGGCTGCCACGGCTGCGTAGATTGCAGCTCCCAAGGCTGGCGCATAATCAGATTCCGCCACGATAATGGGACGGTTGATTACATTCGCCAGGGTCTGCATAATATAGCTGGACTTACGAGCGACGCCACCGATTCCGATCACCTGATCAATCGATACGCCTTCTTCTTCAAAGCGGTCTACAATCATTTTAGAGCCAAAACAAATCGCATGGATCAGGGCCTTGAAAATATGTGGTGCTTTGCTACCCAGGGACAGATTGGAAATAGCTGCTTTCAGGTTTTGATTGGCATCGGGCGTACGACGGCCATTGATCCAGTCCAGAGCAATGGGTAAGCTTTCACTTAAAGGAACAGACTCTGCGGCTGTGGAAAGCTTTTTGATGAGTTGATCAGAAACTTCTTTGGCCAGTGCTTTTTTCTGCTCTTCGGATAATAGATTGGAAGTCAGAACTAAATGATCTACTGGCCACATGAGTACGGATTTAAACCAGGCCAAAACGTCACCGAAAGCCGATTGCCCGGCTTCTAATCCGACCAAACCCGGTACTACCGATCCATCCACCTGTCCACAAATTCCTTTTACGGTTTTAGTGCCAATAACCTCATCTGGTGCTACGATAATATCACAGGTAGACGTACCCATGACGCGTACCAGGCTATTTTCCTGAATATTGGCACCGACGGCACCGGCATGGGCATCAAAGGTACCTACCGAAATGACGGTTTTGGTAGTCAAACCCAGTTTCTGTGCCCAGTCCTCACTTAGCTGTCCGGCTACTTCATCCGAAGTATAAGTCTCTTCATAAAGGCGATCTCTCAGGTCGGCCAGGTGAGGATCGAGTTTCTCCAGAAATGCTTTTGGCGGAAGCCCGTCCCAGCTTTCGTGCCACATGGCTTTGTGCCCGGCAGCACAGCGACTTCTTCTGAGCGTATCAATATCTTTAGACCCCGTTAATAGATGGGTCATCAGATCGCAATGCTCTACCCAGGTGTAGGTTTTTTGTTTTACTTCCTGATCCTGTCTGGCAACGTGCAGGATTTTCGCCCAGAACCACTCAGAAGAATATACCCCCCCTTCGTATTTAGTAAAATCTTCACCACCCCAGCTGCGCGCCAGCTGATTCACCTCATCTGCCTCGGTAATGGCGGTATGATCCTTCCAGAGAACCATCATCGCATTTGGATTCTCCTCAAAGCCTTTGCTTAGGGCAAGCGGTGTTCCATCTTTCAGCACGGGAATAGGAGAGGAGCCGGTCGTATCAATACAGATCCCCAGAACAGAATCTGCGGGGATATCCGCTTCTGAAACGACGGCCTTAATCGTCTTTTCCAAGCCTTCAATGTGATCCAAAGGATGCTGACGAAATTGATTGATTGCCGCATCACAGTATTTTTGATCTAGCCAACGCTGATACCAATGTACGCTAGAGGCTAATTCTTTTCCTGTATCCGCGTCGACGAGAACGGCACGGACGGAATCCGTACCGTAGTCCAGACCGATAACATAGCTGTTTTTAGGCATTATTTACTTTTTTGGTGATTTTTTTCGGGGTTAGGAACCCAGCTTGGATCCAAAGTGAATTCTTTTGCTCAAAATGAATTCACTTTGGCCCTTAGTTTGCTTCCAGAACAACAACCGAAAAGGGAGGGATTTGGAAACGAAGTTTTCTATTCTCAATCCGGGCTCCGTCAAAAACAGCTGGTCTTACCTGCTCTGGATCGTCGAAAGTGTTATGATTATTCAAGTCATCCGAAGTTAGAATTTCTCCGCTAATCTCCTTCAAATTCAGATCACTTATATCAATTTCAATTGTTTGCTCCCGCTCGGCGTCAATATTAACAAAAGAGAAGTGGATCTTACCCGAATCATCTCTTGAAGCCGAACCCGATACGGCAGGTAAAGCCTCTTCGCCATGAATATACTGAGGCGATACAAAGCTCAGGGGAATCAACTGGGCATCCTGATGCACTTTATACATTCGCATCACGTGGTAAGTTGGCGTCAGAATCAGCTTTTCTTCATCAGTCAGGATAACGGCCTGCAGTACATTCACTGCCTGGGCCAGATTAGCCATTTTTACCCGGTCAGCGTGGTTGTTGAAGATATTAAGGGTCGTACCCGCAACCATGGCGTCGCGCATCGTATTTTGTTGATATAAGAACCCTGGATTGGTGCCTGGTTCTACGTCGTACCAGCCGCCCCATTCATCTACGTATAAATCAACTTCTTTCTTGGGATCGTATTTATCCATAATCGCGGTGTGCTTTTGGATTAATTCTTCCATCCGTAGCGCCCTTTTCATGATAGTGAAATACTGGTCTTTGCTAAATCCGGTAGCTGGTCCTTTATCACCCCAGTCAATAACGGAGTAGTGGTGCAGGGCAATGGCATCAATCAGGCGATTAGGAATATTCTTCATTAGCACTTCGGTCCAATTATAGTCACTACTACTAGCTCCGGAAGCAATGCGGACTAGTTCCTGATCATTACCCCAGCCATTCATGAAGGTGGCAAACCGACGATATAAATCCGAATAATACTCTGGAGTCATATTCCCCCCGCAGCCCCAGGCTTCATTTCCGATTCCCCAAAACTTTACCTTCCAGGGTTCCGTTCTACCATTTTGTTCCCGTAGTTCCGGCATGGGGCTACTTCCGGCAGGATGAGTGGCGTATTTCACCCAATCGGCCAGCTCCTGAGCCGTACCGCTCCCTACATTACCCGATAAGTAGGGTTCCGTGTCCAATAATTCGCACATATTAAGAAATTCATGGGTGCCAAAGCTATTGTCTTCACGAACGTTTCCCCACCAGCTGTTCAACATAGAAGGACGATCTTTTTTAGGACCGATACCATCTTTCCAATGGTAGGTATCCGCAAAGCAACCACCGGGCCACCTTAAATTAGGAATACTCAGCTCTTTGAGTGCCTCAACAATGTCGTTGCGCACCCCTTCGGTATTAGGAATCTCGCTATCCTCACCGACGTAGAAGCCGTCGTAGATACAGCGGCCAAGGTGCTCGGCAAAGTGTCCGTAGATATGCCTGCTAATCACAGGCGCTTCTTCGGAGGGCTTTACACTGATTTGAGTAGCTTGCTGGGCAGAAACGACTGTTCCCAACAATAATAATATCATTACAGAAGGAAAGATAATTAATAATCTCATTGGTTCTTATATTAAAAATGACTAATTAATATTGGTTTTTTGGCTTTAATATTCCTGATATCGTGATCATTGAATCGAAAAGAGCTCCATTGTTTTATTCAAAATACATCACTACAAATTGCGAAGATCGTAAAACATCATGTGGTAAATCAAAATTGCGCCTAACAATGATGGGTTTGCCTAAGGATTCAAATATAAGTGTTATGTTGACACTTATAAAATATTTTTGAAGAATAATGCTTGTTTTATTACAAAACCTGTCTTAGCCCGATGGAGAATTTCGAGATATTGGAAAGGAAATAAGCCAGAGAAACCACAGCAAGGGTTACCTGAAGGGATAATCAATTTCGGGTATCACACAGAAAGAGGAGAGGAGTTATAGAAACTATTTTGAATAGCTCATATAACCGCCCTGCAGATTATACACATCTTCAAAACCCATTTTCATCATGACACGAGCAGCACGGGTGCTGCGGGCACCGCTGCGGCAATATAGCACGTAGGTTTTGGACTTATCCAAATTTGAAACTTTTTGTTTAAAATCAGCGCTATTGATGTTGATATTACTCGCGTTCTTAATTTTCCCCTGAGCGACTTCTCCCGGGGTACGCACATCGATGAGTTTTACGTTTTTATCCTTTAACATGCTGCGTAGGGTAGGGCCGTCAATATTTTTAGCGCCTGGACCATAATTACGGAATCTCAAAAAAATAAAGGCGGCGACCACGACTACACCAATTAGTCCTACAGTATTCATATTGATAATTTATTTTCGTTTAACAGCTTGTACCGACAGTATACCTTTCTGTGTGGTAAGATAAGATAAAACTAGCAGAAGTTGTTTAAGAATTCCTGGTGAGATGATTGGGATTGGCTTTCAATATGTTGCCAAGGGCTCAGTGAGGGTTTTTTAAACAACTTCGCATAGAGTAGGGCAAAGAGGTGGTGATTTGAATTACGGTAGGGCTTCAGAAACCCTACTTAACATAATATAAATTATAGGCTTTTTATTTAATCAAAACTCATCCCACCAGCTCCAGTCAATTTCCTGCCAGTTGCCATTCACAAACGCGAGTATGACAATCCCCGCGGCTAATAAGATCGCCGGCGCCATCCAAAAGATTTCAATCCAAAGGCGGGCAATCCAGCGCTCCAGGAAGCTGAAATGGAACCACTCCGTCCGTCCGGCTCCCGGACCGGCTTTCCCCAGAATAAAGCGCGAGGCTTTAAAGAAACCGTGCAGATAACGTTCCGTCGCACGAGCGAAGAATACTTTACGGTAAATCAAGAGCCTGACCTCGCCCTGTACCGAACGGTTGACGGTCTGCCAGCGCTTACGCGGGATGGTCGAAATGCCAATCTTATGGCGGCGGCTGCGCCGTTCACGCATCAAGTAGATGTATTGGTAGTCCAGGAGTCTCATGGATAAAAAGGATAAAGTGTTATGGTCACAATTTAGGGATATTTTTATATTTAAACAAAATGTTTTGACTTAAAAATTCAATTTTAATTGGGGAGATTTATATTGCTGATGTAGCTCCGTATCATACACTAATTTTTCTTTATCCGAGAAATATAGCCGGCGGGCTAGCTGTACCTGCTGGCGGATAATTTCGGCGGTATGTCCCTCTCCTACCATACGTTGCTTAAAGCGGCTGTCACTTAGTTGACCACCGTGACATTCCTTTATTTTGTTCAGTACCTTATCGGCGCGGGCTGGCATCATTTTCCGAATCCAGTCTTCGAATATTTTTGCCACATCACCGTTTAGTCGAACGATCGTATAAGCGATACTCCTGGCACCCAAATCAGCTACTTTTTTGGCCATGGCCATCACTTCGTGGCTATTGATCCCGGGGATGATGGGCGCTAGCATGACGTTGACGGAGATACCGGCTTTCGCCAAAACCTCAATCGTCTTCAGACGCTGGGCTACACTGGCGGTACGCGGTTCGAGCATCCGCCGTACCGCCTCATCCAGGCTAGTGAGTGAAATCGAAACTTTCAGTAATTTTTTCTCAGCTAAAGGTTTTAAAAGGTCTAAATCCCTAAGGATTAAGCTATTTTTAGTAATAAGACCTACCGGATGGCGATATTTCCAGAGTACTTCTAATATTTCCCGGGTGATCCCAAACTTTGCCTCGGCCGGCTGGTAGCAATCCGTATTGCCGGAAAGCATGATGGCCGCGGCCTCCCAATTTTTGTTTTGGATTTTTTGCTCCAGCAGCTTGGCCGCGTTCTTTTTAACCAGGATCTTCTGCTCAAAATCCAGTCCGGCGCTGTAACCCCAATAATTGTGGGTATTCCGTGCGTAACAATACACACAGCCGTGCTCACAACCCTGATAAGGATTCATAGACCAGGCCATACCGATGTCGGGACTGTCCACTTTATTCAGGATGGTTTTGGGATGCACCGTGATGTATTCGGTACGCTCATCCTGCTCCCATTCCGTCTCGTAGTACTGCTCATGAAAGCGGTTGGCGGGATTGATTTGCGCTCCCCTACCCTTCAGTATCTTTAGGTTTGGCTGCTTCATGTACTAAAGATACGGAAAAGTTTTTAACTTTAAAACATTTTGTTTAAAATATTGTCCTGTAAAATCTCTTTAGGTCCTGCTTTATTCTTGTCCATCTCCTGCGCCCCCTTGTCTAAAGGAGACTACTTCAATTCCTGGCTCTGGCTTCTTTCCAGAGGCAAGCATTTTCTCTCCCCATCACCCTATCTCCCCCTCTCTTGGTCTCCCCCTTATCTATTCCCCTCACTCCACCTTTACTCTAAGCTCCCCAAATATCCGATCCGAAGCATTGCCCAGGTAAATAATATACTCCCCCTTCTCTACTACCCAATCTCCAATTGATTCATCGTAATAGGCCAGATCACTGACCTGGAAGGAAAGTTCATACCGACGTTTTGTCCCCTGGTCCAGGTAGACTTTCTTGAACGTTTTCAGTTCTTTTTGGGCACGTTCCAGGGTAGAATTGGGCTTACCGACGTAGAGCTGCAGCACTTCCTGCCCCGCTAAGTCACCGGTATTTTCCACCAGACAAGTAACAACGACCTCCTCTTCTGGGGCATAAACAGCTTTACTGGCCGCTACCTCTGAAATAACAAAACTCGTATAAGACAGACCATGCCCAAAGGCAAACTGCGGCTTGATCTCTTTGGTGTCGTGCCAGCGATAACCGACCAAAATATCTTCTTTATACTCTTGTCTAATGCTGTCACCCGGGTAGGATATCGTTCCAAAGTGATGCGCCGCATTATCTTCCAGCTTTACGGGAAAGCTGAAGGGTAATTTACCGGAGGGGTTCACGTCCCCACTGATGACATCGGCCAGGGCGTGCCCCGTTTCATTACCCAGGAACCAGCCCTGTATGATGCCTTTGACCTGATCGATCCAGGGCATTTCGACGGCGTTGCCACTGATCAGTACCAGACCCAGGTTCTTATTTACTTTTAGTAGGTCTTCAATTAGCTCATCCTGCCCAAAAGGCAGCCCGTACTGTAGTCGATCCCCGCCCTCACAATCCTGGTGGTGGTTCTTATTCAAGCCACCAAAGAATAACACCACGTCCGCTTTTTTAGCGGCAGCGATGGCTTCTGCTCTCAGTTCTTCCACATCGAAGGGCGAAGGCAGTACCCTCCCGTAAGCAGGCGGACCCGAAGCGTAGCCCATGGCGTGGATAATCTTCGCATTTTGATATCGCTTTTGGATTCCCTCCAGCGGAGAAATTTCATATTGTGCTTTTAGTTCGGAAGAGCCGCCGCCAACGGTCATGGCCCGGGTCGCATTCTCGCCGATCACGGCAATGGTCATTTCCTGATTCGGATCCACTGGGAAGAAGTCCTCCTCATTTTTTAATAAGACGATACCCTCCTGAGCAATCTTTCGCGCCACCTGCTGATGCTCAATATTGTTTTTGCGGCCCAGACCGCGATCCGGATTCATGGTGGTGCGGAACATCAGGCGCAGGATACGCCGTACTTTCTCATCTAATACGGACTCTGGAATCTCCCCATTCTCGATCATCCGCTGGAAAGGAAGAGCCAGGTAATAGTTATCGTAGGCGTTCTTTTCAGAAAAAGTCAGGCCATCGGTGCCGGTCCCCATCTCGATATCCAGGCCGTAGAGTGCAGCCTCGCGGGTATCGTGCGCCGAACCCCAGTCGGTGACCACTACCCCATCGTAGCCCCAATCCTGCTTGAGGATTTTATTCAATAACAATTCATGATGTGAGGTGTGTTGTCCCCGAAATTGATTGTAAGCGCCCATCAGTGCCCAGGCCTCCCCTTCCTGTACTGACGCTTTAAAAGCAGGTAAATAAATCTCGTGTAGGGCACGATCACTGACTTCCACGCTAATGTGCCCCCGCCAGCGCTCCTGGTTGTTCAGCACGTAGTGTTTGACGCAGGCCGCCACCCCATTCTTTTGTACGCCCTGAATATAAGGCACAACCATGGTGGAAGCCAAATAAGGATCTTCGCCCATATATTCGAAGTTACGGCCATTGAGCGGCGTGCGGTAAATATTTACACCCGGCCCCAGCAGGACATCCTTTTTGCGGAAACGCGCTTCTTCACCCACGGCTTCTCCGTACTGGTAAGCCAGATCGGGATTAAAGGAAGCCGCCAGACAGGTCAGTGCCGGAAAAGCGGTAATAGAATCATTGGTCCAGCCAGCGTAGCCCCAGTTATCCCAGTTGATCTCGGCACGCACGCCGTGTGGCCCGTCTGACATCCACAGCTCCGGGATTCCGAGTCGCTCCACGCCCCGAACGCTAAATTTGGATTGTGCATGGCAGAGCTGAATCTTTTCTTTGAGGGTCAGCTGGGGAAGAATTTTATCAATTTTTTCTTCTATTTGAGCATCCAGCTGGGCGCTCGTGATAAGCGGCATAAGTATAATCAGTAAGAGCAGAAAAACAGGAAGTCGTAATCGCATAGTGGAGTAGATTTAATTCCTTCCAAGATCGATGACGCAGCACTGCTGAGCGATGATAAAAATCAATTACAGTAGTGAGACTTGCTGAGGGAGACCTTGGTTCATATCCATCAGGTACATTGAAAAGTCAACAGATTAACCTGAACCCTCCTGCGAATCCTGATACAAGATTTGGTGAGCTGACAAAAAAAGTGGAAATTCATCAGTCAATAATTTCTACCTCCGGTAGACAGGCAAAAATTGAATTCATGAAGATCAGCAGAAAAACCTTCGTCAAAGGCGCGGCCCTGGGTACCCTCTCCCTTCCCCTCTTCCTGCGGGGACTGATGGGTGATGGTCAGGCGCAGCAGAATAGTGGACCCAATATCATTTCCGGTAAGAAATACGAGTGGAAGATGGTCACCACCTGGCCACCGAACTTCCCCATCATTGGCGAAGCCTGTAAATATTTTGCCGATCGCGTTGAAGCTATGTCGAACGGCCGTATAACCATCAGGGTCTACGGTGGTGGAGAGCTGGTGCCAGCTTTGGAAGCCTTTGATGCCGTGCGCTCGGGAGCGGCCGAGATCAGCAGCGGTTGTGCCTATTACTGGGCGGGTAAGATCCCGGCGGCGCAGTTCTTCGGTGCCGTGCCCTTCGGCATGAATGCCCAGCAGGTCACCGCCTGGATCATGCACGGTGGTGGCAAAGAACTCTGGGAAGAACTCTATCGCGACTACAACGCCGTACCCATGCTGGGCGGCAATACCGGCGTACAGATGGGGGGCTGGTTCAACAAAGAGATCAATTCTATTCAGGACTTTAAGGGCCTGAAGATGCGGATCCCCGGATTGGGCGGCAAGGTCTTCGAAAAAGTAGGCGGTACGCCGGTACTGCTGGCCGGCGGAGAGATTTACACGGGCCTGGAGCGTGGCGTGATTGATGCCACCGAATGGCTGGGCCCCTTCCACGATGCGATTATGGGTTTCGATGAGATCGCAAAGTACTACTACACCCCCGGCTGGCACGAGACGGGTTCCGTACTGGAGCTAGCCGTTAATAAAAAGACCTACGATGAGCTACCCGCGGATCTGCAAGCCATCTTACAAGCCGCTGCCGTGGAAATGAATAATTACTGCTGGTTGGGTATGGAAACCAAAAACGCGGAGCAGTTGGCCACTTTTATGGAAAAAGGCGTAGATATCCGCACCTTCCCCCAGGAAGTTATGGACGAATTACGCGTACAGACCAATATCGTCGTGAACGAATTGGCCGACAGCGATCCTTTTGCCCGTAAGGTCTACGATTCTTACCTGGACTTTAGTAAAAAGGCCGCGGTGTACGCCAATATTACGGAGCAGGTGTTTTATGAGAAATTACAAATAATGTGAGAGGGAGTGAGAGGGGGACGGGGTGACTTAGTGAGGGTGTGAGAAGCTGATAGATTTGAACCTTATTTTATAATACTAAAACATTGATTATGGCTAAGATCAGAAAGCATCAGGATCTAAAAGTATTCCAAATGACCTTCGACGGGGCAAGTGATGCGGAAACGGAAGCGGCTGAAACACAGGTATGGCTTGATTTTGCCCTGAAATGTGAATATATCGAAGAGCAGACCCATGCTGATCTTTATCAAAGATACGATTACATCCTGGGCAAGCTGGTGAATATGTCCCGGGCTCCTGAGCAATGGAAGCTGTGAGAGTGAGATGGAGAGACTGTGGGAGGCTGAGAAGTAAATGTTCACAAAGTCTCCCCCTCACAAAGTCACAAAGTCAAAACAAAACCGTATCTTTGCGCCTGCAAAAAATAAAAAGCAACTATGGGTTTAAGATGTGGTATCGTAGGACTCCCCAACGTGGGTAAATCAACACTGTTTAATGCACTGACTTCTGCCAAGGCACTGGCGGCAAATTATCCATTTGCTACTAAGGACCCCAACGTCGGAATCATTACCGTACCCGACGAGCGGTTGGATCAACTGGCGGAGTTTGTGAATCCGCAGAAGATCATTCCCACTACCGTGGAGATCGTCGATATTGCGGGCCTGATCAAAGGCGCTAGCCAGGGTGAAGGCCTGGGGAACCAATTCCTGGGTAATATCCGGGAGGTAGATGCGATTATCCACGTGGTGCGTTGCTTTGAAGACGGTAACGTGGTACACGTCGACGGTAGCGTCGACCCCGTGCGCGATAAGGAAACCATCGATACCGAACTTATCCTAAAAGACATTGAGACCGTTGAAAAGCGCCTCGATAAATTGCGTAAAAACGCCAAGAGCGGCGATAAAGACGCCGTCAAATCCGTAGGCATTGGGGAGGCTATTATGGAACACCTTTCCAATGAAAATCCCGCCCGCTCCTTCGATGACAAAGATGATGAGACCACCAAAGAGCTTTTTCGCGAAATGATGCTCCTGACCGCCAAGCCTATTCTCTACGTTTGCAACGTTAGCGAGGACGATGTGCACGAGGGCAACGAACATACCGAAGCCTTCAAAAAAGCGGTGGCCGACGAAAATGCGCAAACCATCCTGATCAGTGCCGGTATCGAAGCCGATATTGCCGAACTGGAGAGCAAAGAAGAACGCCTGGAGTTCCTCGAAGATATGGGACTAAATGAGCCGGGTGTTAACAAACTGATCAATGCTTCTTACAAACTACTCGATTTGATCACTTACTTTACCGCTGGCGAAAAAGAAGTCCGCGCCTGGACAATTCGTCGGGGAGACAAAGCGCCACAAGCAGCCGGTGTGATCCATACCGACTTTGAAAAAGGCTTCATTCGTGCCGAAGTCATCAAATACGCCGATTACGTAAAGTATGGGTCAGAAGCCAAAGTCAAAGATGCGGGTAAGTTATCCATCGAAGGGAAAGAATACTTAGTGGGCGACGGTGATGTGATGCACTTCCGATTTAATGTGTAATACTTCCATTTAGACATATTCGAAGAAAATCATCGAAGTAAAGGTCTGTTTTCTTACACAGTAAATAGTCTTTTTTATCCAGGGACTCCCGCGTCTCAGCCATTTCCGCGAAGTCTTCCGGAGGAAATCCGTAAAAAAGCAGGCACTGTTTGAGCAGACCTAATGTATTGCTCAGGCTACTCGGGCCAAGCTTCGCGCGCACTCATCTGCATAGCCAACAAAATCCCGCGCGAGTTTGCCAGCTTTAGGCTTTACCCGGAAAGCGTAGCGAAAAGAAATGGCTAACCCTAGCGGGTGGGTTTTGCTTCTTTTGCCCTACAAAAGAAGTGTAAATTTCGCTTAAAGTTATATGGCATTTTAACGCCATACAGGTGAAGACCGCCTATTCTGTCTGCTCAGAACTGCTCTGATGCAGATATTACTTTGAATTCTCAAGCGGCGATTGATAACTTTCAGACCACCTACGGTCCATGCACCAATATTACCGGGAACCTGATCATTCAGGGAAATGACATTGAAAACCTGGATGGGCTGCAAAATATTACCTCCATTGGGGGGGAGGTTTTTATCACTTCCAATAACTTATTAACCGAATTTTGTGGCTTACAAACGCTGTTAAACACACCCAATGACGGAGTTATCAGCACAGATATAACTGGTAATGCCAGCAATCCTACGGTAATGGATATTCAGGAGGGTGCGGCTTGTGATCGGATACTTCCAGTACCACAAAACTTAGCCCTCATGCCCTGGGGGAATCTCCTGGTCTTGAGCGTTCTGATACTCGGGCTTACGGTGGGTAGTTTTAAATGGGGGTAAATACGTTCGCCGTGCTTTAGCGCGGCAGAGAAGGAGAGCATCATTGATCCCGTTCGCGATCGATTGAACCACCTTCATAAGCGCAGATTCCCGTTCTCGGGCTGTTATAAATGGGTCCCATGGCATATTCTGCATCTTCACATTGCTGGCTATGGGTTTTACCACATTTTTCACAGAACCACATTTCTTCATCCCCCCAGTGGGCGGTGCATAAATATTTCGCCTTCCCTTTCCCACAGGCATCGCATGGAACATCTAATGGATTGTTTCTGGACAAAAGCATTATTTTCTCTTTGGTAGGAAAAGAATACTTATTGATACAGGCTATATCTAATTCGGTCGTACTCCCAAAATCATAGGCATACCAAATAGTCATGCCCTTCTCGAGTACTCTTCTTGCCTTTTGATTCATCTCGATTCCTTGATCTTGCGACCACCGTTTGTATCCAAATTCACTCATATGACCACAGCACTCCAGCCATATTCTTCTAAGATAACTATCTAAATCTGACATTTTAGCATCACCATCCATTAGTAATTGTAAGAAGTACGGGCCAGCATTGATTTTGAGATGAAAGCTGCTGCTTTTGGCTACTTCTTCCACTACCTTCAAATGGGTAGCTAAGTGGCGACTGATACCCGTCTTCGTATAGGATTTTCCGCAGTAAAAACAATTGCCGGTTGATTTCATTTGTTTGAAATTTTGAAAGTGAATTCGTTAAAATAGGTTTATGCTATACTCGTTTTGCCCCCCTAAACGCCCCCACCAGACGCATCAGCTCCGCTTCAGTATTGTACAGGTGCGGAGCTATTCTGATAGCATTACCTCTTTTGGAGACAAAGATATTCCGATCCTTCAGTTTTTGCGTAAGCAGATCGGCATCCATACTTTGCGGCAAACGTACCCCGCGCAAATGATGCGCTACCTTTGGGCTCTGATCAATTTGACAACCTAATTGCTGTAACTCCTCCATCGCAGTGGTACTAATGTGCTGACAATACTCCTGAATACGCTCCGGACGCCAGGCGTTGATTTGCTGGATGGCCGCCGTCAATTGCGGAACCAAAAAAAAATTACTATGCTCCCCTACGCTGTAGCGCGCCGCTCCCGGCTGGTAGCGCGACTCGTAATTCACCAAACCGGAAAAGGCTTCGCTATTATGGCGGTTAATCCAATTCTCTTCCAGCGGAATACCCTCATCAAATCGGGGTCCGTAATAGGCTACGCCCAGAGAATAAGGTCCCATCAGCCATTTGTAGCCGCCACAGATCAGGGCATCTGGACGAATCTTGGACACATCAAAGGGTAAAGCGCCCACCGATTGCGTACCGTCGATAATCAGGTAGGCCCCTACTCTATCACAGGCGGCTCGGATGGCTTCCAGATCGAATAAAGTGCCATCCGCCCAGTGCACGTGTCCCAGGGTCACCACCGCGGTGCGCTCCGAAATGGCCGCCAGGATGGCTTCGTTCCAGGCAGTGCTACGCCTGGGGCTATCGGGTGCCTCGACTAGCCGAATGCTTCCTCCTTTCTCCTGACAAAGTCTATCCCACGAGTAGTAATTACTGGGAAATTGCTCTTCCACCATCAGTACCTCCTGGCCTGCTTCCATCTCGATGTTACGGGCGGTAGTGGCAATGCCGTAGGAGGCTGCCGGGACAAGCGCGATGCGCTCCGAAGCGGCATTAATTAATTGCGCAAAAGCCTCCTTCAGTAGCTTTACCGGTTCAAAAAAATCCTTTGGAGTGATAGACCAGGGCTTGTTTTTCTGGGCCATGGCCAGTTTCCCGGCGGCTTCCACGCCTTTCATTTGTGGAGACATGTAGGCACAATTCAGGTAGATCACTGAATCATCTAGTTGGAAAAGATCTCTTTGGCAGTCCAGCATTATTTTTTACCGAAAATGTACGAATTTATTTCATAACGCAGGCCAATCGTCGCGTAATTGCGGTTCCAGCGTAAACTTTCGGATTCCAGCACTTTCGTAAATGACTGTTGATAAGCCCCGTACAGCTGCCAATGGTCAGCAAGCTGATAAGTCATACCTAGTTGCACCTGCCCGAAACTACGTCTTTGTAAAAGATCATCAAATGACCTTGATTCCCCCTTCGCCCCGGCTGAGTTCGTATTATATTGCTGAAAGCTACGGTATACTTGGGAATCCGTTTGATCTAATGCGGAAAAATTTAGAATATTATTCCAGATGACACCCGTTCCTATGGTCCACTTTTTGCTTAATTGGTACCCCAGGTAGAAAGGCAATCTAAAATTAGTAAATCTAAAATCAATATCCTGGGGATCCGCATTAGTCGCATTCGGTTGAAAGGCCGTACCCGGAGTAGAATTGTCCTGTTCTGCCTCCAGCGCAAATTCATTATTCTGTGGCTTAATATCGATGGAAGAACACCCCCACTGTATGCCCGGAGCCAACCCGAGACGGAAGCGACCTAAGGGTATTTGCCAGCCGAGTCCTATAGTACTGTTAATATCACCGAGGCGAGCTTCGTAATTCCCTTCGGCATAAGCCAAAAGGGAGGAGTTTATTTTATTTTCAACTTTTGAAGAAAATACTGGAGGAGTAAAATTTAAAATTAAAGAATCCTGATGGTTTGCCAGAACGATGATACCGGGCAGCTCCGCTACCTCGAAAAAGTTCCTTTTCACATTGGTTACTTGTGGTATAGGATCCCCTATCTTTTGGGTAGCCGCCGATAAATTTTCATTGACAGGCTTGGGCGATAAGGAGCCTGGTTCGTTCTGATCGGTATATTGATGGGTACTTAGCTCTTGCTCAACTGTTGTTTTTTCGGTCAGCGCGGCCTGAATCTCCGTCGGAGTATGATCCATAATTACGGTGGCCTGCGCCTGCTCAATATTTAATACAGGTGAAATTACATTCGGCCCCTCTCCTATCCTAAGTACAAAAGCCAGCAAAGCCATAATTGCCGCTCCACTCAGCCACCACCACACGAGCAAGCGCTGCCGCTTTTCGACAGGCATTGCTTGATCCAACTGCAGACGCATATCGTCCCAGGCCTCGTTTAAGAATGCTTCATTAAATGGATTATCCTGCATAATGACGCTTATTGTATTGATTTACTAATTGCTTTAATTGCTTACGTGCTTCCGATAAGTACCACTTGCTGGTCCCCTCTTTCATGTCAAGCAATTCTGCGATCTCTTTGTGGGTATAGCCCTCGATCGCGTAAAGCGAAAATACCTTTCGGGTTTGTTCTGGTAATCCCTTGACAATCTCCAGCAGGTCCTCCAGATACAGGTCTTGTAAGGGAGAACTGGCCTTCGCCTCATCGCGCTGATCCAGTTCTAAAAAACGGACAGAGCGATTCTTTTTTCGGAAAAAATCAGATAGGGAACGAAAAACAATGGTCCGGATCCAACCCTCAAAGGATCCATGAGCGCCGTACTGATCCAGCTTTTGGAAAACCTTCAGAAAGCCCGTGTTCACGATCTCCCGGGCTTCGTGCTCGTCCCGCGTATGTCGGAAGCACATGGCCAGCATCACCGGCGCGTATTTGCGATACAGCATCTCCTGATAGAAGCGGTCATTGCGCAGACAGCCAGCTATTAGTTGTTCATCCGTATATGTTCTTTTATTCCGCATAGTATGGGTCTGGCTTTCGCCTAAAAAAGGAAGCCAAATCGCAATTGATACCGTTTGAAACGAATATTCCGGGAAATAACATCCTCACTCCACCAATTCCAACTCAGGCTATCAAATTCCGTGCGATGGTGTAAGTAGGAAAACTCCAGGCTTAGGCGGGTAGACGAGGGTAAAGTCCAGATCTTACCTACCCCCAGCCGGAACCGCTCGCCCGGCGAACCACCGATCACATTGGTGTTTTCATTTTTTAATGGAAACCCAATACCAAAATCCCCCCCTAGATAAAAGGGGGAAGCAGCATCCGCATTTAACTTATACTTCATATCCAGGAAAACCGGAGCGATACGCCAGGCGTAAGATCCCGAAAATTGTTGAATTCCTCCACCCAGCCCAAGGCCAATTTTATCACTAACCCAATAACCACTGACGTGCTCCAGTCCGATTCCCCAATCGTTGGTTTTATAATGATTGGAGCCCAGGTTACCCGAAAAGTAAAAAGCATGGTAAAAGGATCCCTTTTCCAGGGGATTAGCCACCTTCTTTCTGGGTTTTACGGCTTCCTGAACGATTTTAGCTATTTCTTTGTCCTCCAGGACCACCTGCTGACCATTGTGAAGATCCAGTAGAAGGGACTGTCCGCGCTCGTAGGAGCTGATTTGTCCCTTCAGTACACTACCATCCTTTAGATAAATAATGTCTTCGCTATCGACCTTTTGGCCATAGCCAGAAAAAGCCAGCGTACAAAAAATCAAGCAAGCCAAGAGTCGATACACCTTGTTTTCTCTATGCATGATTAATCGTTTTCAACGGCAATAAAACTAAGAAATACGGGATTATCCGGTTCGCTGATATCGTACTGACGAAGGCCGTCCGGTCCAATCACCAGGGCAATTTGTTCTTCCCAAAGGGTAATGATATCAACCGCGGTAATCCCCTTGATTTGTGTCAGCAGACGATTGCCAACTTCTAGCGGCTCACTGGCGTCGAAGACTTTCAGCCCCTGATCGTCCTCGCAGAGATATAAGTGGTCTTTGTAAACGGATAATCCAATCGGGTGATGCATTTCGAAAGTCCTCAACAGATAAGGATTTTGTAAATCCTTAATATTGACAACGTCCAATTGATTGGCAAAACCCTCACATTCTGTACCGTCCCGTAAAGTGACGTACGCAATATCTCCATCTACGTAAACCGGATCACAGGCCGTGGTATGCCAAAATGAACCCTGGTATTCCGGACGCCCCGGCGTACTGATGTCTACGGTATGCATCCCGTTTTGTGCCCCGATGAACAAAGCATCGCGGTAAGGGAAAATTGTCTCAATCCCCCAGCCCAGAGAAATTGTGGTCAGGAAATCCGGTTTGGTCTCAATGGAAAGATCAAACACCTTCAAATCGTACTCACTAACCGTGTAAAGATGATTCTTGGCAATGGTAAACCGGGCTAAAGAGCCGCCGGTACCCACATTACCACTACCGGGGGTACTGTTGGAGCGGGTCGCCCCGTCAAAACTAGCTTCTGCAGTGGCAAAAAGCACATCATTTCTCCAGAAAACGGGTCCCTGGAAATCTTCGCAGGATACCGTCTCCGTGATATTGGTCTCCTGGTATTCTACGATGTATCCCTTCCCTTCAGTGAACCCAAACACGTCAAATACTTCTTCTATCCGATTGACTAAACGTGGGTTCGTGGGGTCAGCAATATCAAAGGTCAGCAGGTCGATATAACTATCGGCGTACAGGTGATCATTGCGAATGGACATATCAACGTTGCCGGGAATAGGCAGAAAAGATAGCGGCTGAGGATTAGCCGGATCTGAATTATCGAAGAAGTGAATCCCCTCCTGGTACTCGTTAATGAGTAAGTAATCGCCGTAATAATAGATCTTACCGGTATTTTCCAATTGGCGAGGCTCAGAAATTTCTACTTCTGCCCGCAAAGTGGTAGCACTTAAATAGACCGGATCCCAGCGAATATAAGTACGCGTCGCATCACACTCGTCTTGCAGACAGCCCGTGAGGCTCAGGCCCAAAAACAATAAACTACAGAGGTTAAGAAGAGATGATCGTTTCATGGAATAATTATTTTTGATAAAAAAGTATAATCACTCCTTAAGACGATCATCTCAGGAAAAGGGTTGGGATTTTTTTCATTCCATTCCCCACTGTTCTTTAGTAGGCATGGATAACATCCCCGTTAATTTACACAGGGCTGGTTCTTTATCCCCAAACTCCTTGGTTTTTACCCAAGACATAGCATCTTCCATTCCTCCAATACCCTGCACTTGCCATTTGGCATCGTACAAATCATTGATCTCAGAGTCGACGTAAAGCTCAGTCCACTTGTTTCCCTCACGAAGAAAATAAGTACCGTGATCATTATGATCATCCCACTGGCCACCATCGTAGGTGCCATCTTCATAAAATCGGTACCAGCGACCCTTATTTTCAGGAAGAGGGCCCCCATCTACCTTGACCCAGTGTTCAAAAACCCAAAATTTTGACTGGAGCACACGGGTCTCGCGCATATCCGCTGGCGGCGTTTCGGCCGGGGCTGCGGAAGCTACTTCCTCTAATTCATCTCCTGAAAAAGAAGAAGGTTGATTGGTACACGCGCCTAAAAGTAGCGCTATGAATAAGCTTAAAAATATAGATTTCATCTGTATGTAATTTTATTAAAAGTCTGTTTTACAGTTGGTTATGCAGTTTAAAGAAAAACTGAAATTTCACAATTTTTTGCCGTGCTTACCTTATCCATTTGGCTATGTAGTCACATGACCATTTGGCCACATAGCTACCCGACCACCTGAATATTCCCGCGTCTCAGCCATTTTAGCGAAGTCGTCAGGAAGAAGCCGTTAAAAAGCTGGCCTTGTTTGAGTGAAACCAAAACCCCAGGCTTACCGACTATGCCAAGTTCACACTACCATTAAGTTTAGTACTCCCTATTTCGCGCGAGTTTGCCGTATTTAGGATTTACACAGGTAGTCCGCTTTAGGCGGATTAAGAAATGGCTAATCTTAGCGGGGATTTTTTGCTTCTTTTTGCGGTCAAAAAGAAGATGCACTAAAGGGCAAAAACTACAATCACTAAGCAGCTTCCCTATATTCATCCACGTTTTGGTGCGCCTTAGGCGCATGGGTATTTCATGGTATTATAATTTTTTGCTAAAATAAAACTATTTGTCTGTTTCCAGGTGGCTATTTAAAAATCTTAACCATTTGTTTGCAATTTTATTGCCATGACCCAGCTTGAAAATAAAAAATCGCCCTTCTCTTTTAAACCTTTCACCGGAAGCCTGGTCAAAGAATCACTCATCACCAATATACCATTGCTCATGAACCCAACCTTATCAGTCAACTCAGGGCTTCAGATCGACCAGTTATCTCCCCATTCTGGCGATTGGACCTTCGCAGAAGCCAACCACTTGCTACGGCGTACTACTTTTGGCTGTACCGCCGAACAGATACAACAATCCGTAAACCTGGGACTAGCGGAAAGTCTGAATTTACTTTTTTCTGATCAGGTACAACCAGATCCACCCGTCAATTTCTTTTCTCAAAAAGATCCCTACGTTGCGATTGGTGAGACCTGGGTTGAAGCGCCTTACATCAATGAACCAGAAGTAAGAAATTACCGAACCCGGAGCCTGGTCGGCTGGCAAGTCCACACCCTACTGGAAGAAGGGATCTCCATCAGAGAGAAATTGACCTTATTCTGGAATAATCACTTTGCTGTAGCCAATGTGAATGACCCGAAGTACGTATATCGATACATCAGCTTACTTCGCTCTGAGGCCTGGGGTAATTTCCGAGAACTGGTCAAGGCTATGATTATTGATCCGGCTATGCTTCGGTTCTTAAATGGTAACCAAAATGCCGCCGCTTCGCCTAACGAAAATTTTGCACGGGAGTTATTAGAATTATTTACGATTGGAAAGGGACCTTTGGCCGGTCCCGGAGATTATACTCACTACACAGAAGACGATGTACGGGAGGTCGCCAGAGCGCTTACCGGCTGGCGAGACCAGGGTTACTTCACTCCATCCGAAGATATAGCAGTACAGGCCGTATTTCGTCCCTTCCGACACGACCAGGGAGAAAAACAACTCTCGCATCGCTTCGACAATGCGCTGATCAGTAATCAGGGGGAAGAAGAATATAAGACCGTAGTGGATATTATTTTTCGACAAAGGGAAGTGGCTCGTTTCATTTGCCGGAAATTGTACCGCTGGTTTGTGTACTACGAAATCGACGAAAACATTGAAAATACGATTATCGAGCCATTGGCCCAGATACTGATCGATCAGGAATATGAGATTAAACCCACTCTGAAAATGCTACTCGGCAGCCAGCATTTTTTTGATGTATTGAATCGTGGTCCAATGATTAAGAACCCCTACGACTTTGCGCTGGGACTCTTTAAACAAAACGAAATCACGGTACCAAAGGATAATCTAAAATTCTACTACGACTTCGGAGTACAGCTTTACGGCTTTATAGGGAGCATGGAAATGGAGTATTTCGCGCCTCCTTCGGTAGCGGGCTGGAAAGCTTATTATCAAGAGCCCGTTTTTTACCGTATCTGGATCAATTCCTCTACCCTACGGCCGCGGATGCTACTGACGGATGTATTTGCTACCGTAGGTTTTCGCCTTCCGGGTAATCGACAATTGCAAATAGATGTATTCGATATGGTTGCGCAACTAAGTCAACCCGGCGATCCCAATTTACTAATTCAAGAACTAGCTGATCGTTTTTATCCACAATCCATTACAGAGGAGCAGTTGACGGGGCTAAAAGAAATCCTTATTCCCGGCCTGCCCGACTTCGAATGGACGGTAGAGTACAATTTATATCGGGAAGATCCCTCCAATAATGAAATTAGAGCTTCTGTTGAGCTCAAGCTGCGCACACTTTTGAGAAAAATGTTTAGCCTTCCAGAGTATTATTTGAGTTAGCAGTATTTTCTTGTAAAAAGAATAAAAAGAAAATTACGAATGGGTAAAATATTATTACGAATTAAGGCCCAAAAAACCATATAATGAAAAGAAGAAACTTCATAAAATCCACGGGCACCGCCCTGAGTCTACCTTTACTCTTTAACGGAATGCGACTTTCAGCCCTGGCAAGGCCGAGCCTTTTTGATGAGGTAGACCCTGAGAATGATCGGGTGCTAGTACTCATTCAGCTCAACGGGGGGAATGATGGACTCAACACTCTTATTCCCCTAAACCACTACGATACGCTCGCCAATTTACGGTCCAACGTAATCATACCCGCTAATCGCATCATTCCAGTCACGGATACCATTGGGTTTCACCCGGAAATGACGGGTATAAAGACCCTTTGGGAAGAGGGCAAACTAAATATGGTACAGAGTGTAGGTTACCCCAACCAAAACCGATCTCATTTTCGCTCAATGGATATCTGGCAATCCGCTTCTCCGGCGGAAGAATCATGGACAACGGGCTGGTTAGGACGCTATTTTGAAGAGGATCATTCGACTTTCCCGGAATCCTATCCCAATCCAGACTACCCTGATCCTTTTGCCATTACCATGGGTAATGTCGTTTCGGAAACCTGTCAGGGCGTCGCCTCTAATTTTAGTATGACTCTAAGCGACCCCTTCTCTCTTTCTCCCCTGGCGGAATCGAACGAAATGATGGCTCCCGACTCTCCTTATGGAGAGGAATTAACTTTTTTACGTACGACCATTGCCCAATCCAACGAATACGCCACTGGCATCTCCGAAGCCGCCGAAAAAGGAAGTAACCAACTGGATTATCCGGAAACCAACTTCGCTAACCAGCTTAAGAATATTGCTTTATTAATCTCCGGTGGGCTAAAAACCAAGGTGTATATCGCCAGTCTGGGCGGATTTGATACGCACGCCAACCAGGTGGTAGAAGGCGATCCAATAGCAGGTGAACACGCTACCCTACTCAAAACCCTTTCGGAGGCTATTCTCGCTTTTCAGCAGGACCTGCAGGCGCAGAGTCTCGAAGAGCGGGTCATCGGTCTTACTTTTTCAGAATTCGGCCGACAGATTCGCTCTAATTTCAGTCTGGGTACGGATCACGGTACGGCCGCTCCGCTCTTTGTTTTTGGTAGTTGTGCTAATCCGCAGGTTTTGGGTGACAACCCGGAAATACGCCAAGACACCGAAGTACAGGAGGGTATCCCGATGCAGTACGATTTCAGAGACATTTACGGCTCGATTCTCGAAGATTGGTTTGGGGTGGAGTCCTCAAAAGTAAGCGCCTTACTTCATGCCAATTATCAGCATATACCCGTGATCAGAGACTGTAACCTGGCCACCTCTACCCTGGACGTTACTTTTACCCCAGTAGAAATCAGTGCATTTCCCAATCCATTTAAACAGGATATTCGCATCCAGTTCCGTAGTCAGGGCAGCCGGGTTCGCCTTAGTGTATTTGATGCTATGGGCAGTGAATTAGCCGTGCTTTTAGATCAGGATATGGGAGAAGGACAACACTCGGTCTACTGGGATGCCGCCCATTTGCCAGCTGGCACTTATTACTACCGCTACCAGGAGGGAGCTCGTTTGGCTACTAAAATGATTGTTAAACAGTAGGGTCTAAGGGCGTTGCTTAGGGCTGATTTCCTTTCCTGAAAAATCTCCGAAGTGACGATTCAGATAATCCTCCAGTAGGGCCTTTTGCTCCGTTGGGCTTGTAGGGTTACTTTCGTAAAAACCTTTAGCGTGTCTTTGCCGCTGAGCTTCGTAGAGGGTAATAGCACAGGCCACCGAGATATTCAGACTTTGAGCCATGCCCCACTGCGGAATCAAAAAATTACCGTCTGAATAGGCTAAAATCTCTTGGGATAACCCATCGCTCTCATTACCAAATATTAGAGCAACACTCTCCGTTAGATCATAATCATAGATAGATTTGCTGCTTTCTGAAATTTGAGTAGAATAAATTTTGTCATACCGGGACTTAACGGTTTCCATGCAATATTCCAGCTCTGTGTATAAATGCACGTCCACCCACTTTTGGGTCCCCATAGCGGTACGGCGACCAATACTCAATCGATTGGTTAAAAGATTGGGGTCGGTATAGACGACAAACACTTCTCGAATCCCCACGGAGTCGCAGGAACGCAATACGGCGCCGATGTTAAACGGATCGTGCACATTCTCCAGGATAACGGTTAGGTCCGGTTGTCTACGAGCAACAACCTCTTTAATTCTCTCCAGTCTTTCTGGTCTTATCTTCTTACCAATAACAGTATCGTTTTACTACGCTTAGGTGATTATTGACCTGATCGCTCAAAGGCGTAATTATTAAACTCCAGGATATTGACGTATTTATTCTCGTACCGGTCAATCAAGTTGAGCTCTACCGAATTTGGCGAATTTTGTAGCACCGGCTGAAAATTAAACTTAGCGTGCATAAGGTCAATCATTTGCTGCTCTTTGGGTACTTCCATAAAACCCGTTCCGTACTCAGCGAGCATCTGACCGAGGTAAAGTATTAAGTCATAACCTAAAAAGGCCTCGTCCTCAGGGATTTTCCCATATTTATCGTAGTAATTACGCTGGAAAGTCTTTACCCTTTCGTCTGCTTTATCTACGAAACTGTTACTACTTACCCGGACGTTTAACTTCTCATAATATTCGAAATCGATATTCTCAAAATTCATCCACTGCGGTAAGCCGTAAACCACCACCTGCTGTGTTTCGTCGTCTCGCTCCAGGTCAATTTTCCGGAGGAAGCTGTAGATGAATGACTCATCTGCCCAACTGGGTACGATAAAAGCTAATTTTTCTTCCGCTTCGAAATAGCTGGAAATATCCATTTCTAAGAAATCAGTAGGATCCTGCGGTGCGATTAGAGTCGCCAGAGAATCTGCGTAGCTGGTCTCCAGAATATTGAAATGTTCTTTTTGAAGGGTAGCGATACATTTTTTCTCGATGGGAATATTGCGTGCGACCAATACGATTTCTTCGGGTTCAAACTCATTTCTGGCGTGCTGCAGTAGATTCTCACAATGCGTTTCCAAAGAAGGACTCACCTGGACAAAGTTGGCGTTTTCGCTGGTCAGATTGGTGGCTGCACTGTACGGCGAGATATGTAGTGCTCCCTGTTGCTTGGCAAAGTCGGCCACCAGTCGGATATTCTCTCGCCGGTAAGGACCGATAATTACATTCGCGTTAGTCATTTCCACCCGGCTACCCAATAGATTCTGAACGCGTTGAGGACTTCCCTCCGTATCCATTACACTTACTTCCAGACTCACCTTATTATCTTGCCCCAGTTCTTGTAAGGCCATTTTCGCTCCAGCGTAAAACTGAAGGGACCAATTCGTCACTGAATTATCAATTTCTTCGGCATCAGGATTAGTCCGGTTAGATAAAAAAGGAAGCAGCAAAGCCATCCGGTATTTCTCCAATTGTACCCCGGTGGCACTATTGGGTAGGTATTGGTTCACACCATCCATGGTAATGGGCGGAATACGCGATGTGGATACATCCGCAAATGCCAGGGTATCCATTTTTTCTTTGGGAGCTGCTTGTACCGTAATCCAGCGTTGCTGAACCGGATCGTAGACCCGGGTTCCACTGATGGGCGGAAGATCATCGTCGGATTTCTCGGTAGTATCTCCGGATCGATTACCCTTGGAGGCAGGAGAAAGGATTCCACAGGAAGAAAGGCCCACCACCAAAAGAATGATTAACCCATAAGCTTTATTCCCATTCGATGGTAGAAGGCGGTTTGGTACTAATATCATATACAACTCTATTTATTCCTTTAACATTATTAATGATCTCACTCGACACTTTGGCCAGGAAATCATAAGGCAACTTACTCCATTCGGCAGTCATGCCGTCTAAAGAGTTCACTGCTCGTAGTGCGACAGCCTGTTCGTAGGTGCGTTCATCGCCCATCACCCCAACACTTTGCACAGGTAATAAGATCGTACCCGCCTGCCAAACACTGTCATACAAACCAAATTTACGTAAGTTATTGATAAAAATAGCATCTGCTTCCTGGAGAAGCGCGACTTTTTCAGCGGTAATATCTCCCAGGATGCGAATTCCAAGCCCGGGGCCCGGAAATGGATGCCGGTCGATAATCAAAGGGGGCAAGCCTAACTCTCTTCCCACTTTTCTCACTTCATCTTTGAATAACATCCGTAAAGGCTCTACAATCTTTAATTTTAAGCGCTCGGGTAAGCCACCAACGTTGTGGTGAGATTTAATCGTTACCGAGGGGCCGTGGACCGATACCGACTCTATTACGTCTGGATAAATGGTCCCCTGTCCAAGCCAGGCAATTTTTCGGTCCTTTTTTTCCAATTCGTGCGCTTCCTGTTCAAAAACTTCTATAAAGGTGCGCCCAATGGCCTTTCTTTTGGCTTCCGGATTGGTAATCCCTTTAAGAGCATCATAAAATTGCTGGCGGGCATCTACCCCTACCACCTTTAGTCCCAGACCTTTGTAAGAAGCCAACACCTCCTCAAATTCGTCTTTGCGCAGTAAACCATTATCAACAAATATACAAATAAGGTTATCCCCAATAGCTTCTTGTAATAATCGCGCGGCTACGGAGGAATCCACCCCTCCGGAAAGCCCCAGCAATACGTGCTCAGAACCAATTCTTGACTGCAATTGATCAACGGTATCTTCCACGAAAGAAGCTGGTGTCCAGTCCTGACTGCACTGGGCAATATCTACCACAAAGTTCTTTAACAAGGTCGCACCGTCCAGGCTATGGGTAACCTCCGGATGGAATTGCAAGCAATATACCGGTGCTTCAAATGCCCCAGGCTTGGAACGAAAAGCGGCTACGTCGATATCTTCGGTACCCGCCAGCAATTCAAATTGGGGTGGAATCGCTATAATGGTATCCCCATGCGACATCCATACTTGTGAATTCTCCGACAGCCCTTTTAGTAATTGGTCCTCTTGATACCAGCGGCTCAACAGTGCTTTACCGTATTCTCGCTTCTCAGAACGCTGCACCTTACCACCGTAATTCTGAGCAATGTATTGCGCACCGTAGCATACTCCGAGTACGGGTCGTTTACCAATCAGTTTATCCAGATCGGCCTGCAAGGCCTGCTTATCCGTCACGCTAAAGGGACTTCCCGACAAAATAACCCCTTTGTAAGATTCGTCCAGCGGTGGGATTTTATTGAAAGGAACGATTTCACTATATACGTTTAGCTCACGCACCCGGCGAGCAATCAACTGGGTATATTGCGACCCAAAGTCCAGGATTAGAATTTTTTCACTCATAGCGCAAATATAGTTCAATAAATGAATTCGGCCAATATAAAAACCCCGATCTGTCGACATCTTCGCGACGGATCGGGGTCCAATACGTCCTTTTGGGGGCTTATTGCTGGATGTTAAACTCTACCCGACGATTTTCTTCCCTACCTTCCCGGGTCGCATTATCTGCAATAGGTTGGGATTCTCCCAAGCCCTGATAAGACATCCGACTAGCGGGAATCCCCTGAGAGATCAGGTAATCATAACAAGATTTCGCTCTTTGCTCAGATAGGCGCTGGTTAGCAATCGAGCTACCAATACTATCTGTATGGCCATCAATGGATACATCAAAACTAGGATTGCGTCTTAAAATATCCGCAACCTGATCCAGGATGGAACGCGATGTAGGCAACAGCGTCGCACTAGCCGTTTCAAATTGAATATTCTGAGCAGCAAAGGCCAGGGTAGCCTTATCTTCATCACTTAGGTCAGGACAGCCTCTATTACTTACGCTTCCGGGCGTATTCGGGCAGTCATCATCACTATCAATAACGGTATCGCCATCCGTATCAGGACAACCATTGGTCGCCACGGTACCCGGTACCCGGGGACAAAGATCCTGTGAGTCTATAATTCCGTCTGAATCGGTATCCGGGCAGCCTCCCAGGGCGGGTAATCCTGGCGTATTCGGACACTGGTCCTGATCATCCGTTACGCCATCCCCGTCGCTATCGCGCAAAGGACAACCATTATTACTAACCGGACCGTATTCGGTCGGACATTGATCATCCTGATCGGGAATACCATCTCCATCCGCGTCCGGACAACCGTTGAGTTCACGCGAACCCGCTACATCCGGACAATTATCATCGCCGTCGGTAATTCCGTCGCCATCGCGGTCCGGACAACCGTTGAGGCCTGGCACTCCGGCCTGATCGGGGCAGAGATCTTCTTCATTCGGCACCCCATCTCCGTCGCGGTCTTTGTTCTTCCGGGGGGCTCCTTCTCCAAGCAGCATTTTAAAGCCAAGGGCCGGCATCAAAGCACTTCGGTTATCTTCAAACCCAATTCTATATTCAAATTTGGGCGATAAATAAAGTCTTTCGCCCAGTTTCATGTCCAGCACCAGTCCGACGGGTGCATTAATTCTAAATTGATCAAATTCTTCTACGTTAAAACCCAGACCTGCGTATAGACTCGGATTGAGGAAGCGCTGACCATCAAAGAGTTTTATTTGTAATAAAACATCCAGCCCGAGGTATAGCCGATCATTGTAATTTTGACCAGTACCATCTTGAGGGTATTCAGCAACCGCCAAATTGAGTGGAATAGCCAAATTGAGCGCCTCGTTTAAATGGCGGGTATATTCAATTTGAGCCCCAATCGTAAAGTCGGATAGGTTGATATCATTCTCAAATTGAAAGCGGTAGTTTGGAAAAACGCCCCGGATCGACAGGGCATCGGTATTGCCACTATATTGCGCCGATAAAGGCACCAGGGCTAAAACCGTTACACAGCAAAGAAGTAGAAATGCTTTTTTCATGAATCGTTGGTTTTATAAAGATTTGCCTGAAAGATAAGCAAAAATGTATAGCGCTTAGCCGATTAAGCCCCTACCCTTCTTGTTGATGCGCCCCTCTTCGCTCAGTTGTTTCATCAGCCGGTCTAAAATCCCATTGATAAAATCTTTACTCTTATCGGTGCTGTAGCGTTTTGATATTTCAACGAATTCGTTGAGGGTTACTTTAGTGGGAATGGAAGGAAAATCCAACAATTCGGAAACGGCCATCTTCAGCAGGATTAGATCGATAACGGCTACCCGATCGGCATCCCAGTTTTTTAGGACCGGTTCGATAATGGCCATTAGTTCCTCATCTTTTTCCTGTACTTGCTTCAACAGCGCCAGGCCAAAGTCTTCGGTCGTTTCTTTATTGGGGCGGAATTGCTCATAAAAGTCGCTTTTTAGCGGAAGTGCTTTTATATTTTTTTTGAGTGCGCCAATGATTAATGATTGATCATCCGGAAAGTTTGGATAGAAATCTTCCAGCGTTTCCACGAAAAGGTCACTATTAAAGCAATCTTTTAAGAGGGATAACCACATTTTGCGTTGCTCTTCGTCGGCAACTTCTTTTTGGATAGAATAGATACTGTATTCCTCTTTTTTGGAAAATTCGGAATAAACGGAACGCACCGTATCCTTATCGATTTTTGACTCTAGATTATATTGGTGAAATAGGCGGAATAGGCCTTCGTTTTCCGAAAGGGAAGCAATAATCGGATGGTCAATCAGAACGGGCTTAAAAGACAGGTCTGCATCACTAGGCCGATGCTTTGACTTTTTGATTTCTGCATCTTCGCGAGCATAGCGTGCGATGCGTATCAGGTAGCGCAGGGCAAACAGATACAATTCAAAAGATTGGCTAATTTTTCTACGGTAGGCATCCATTCCGCCCTTTTCATTAAGGGCCTGATTACGACTCATGGCGTACAATACCTGCATTATTTTAACGCGGATGCTTCTTCTGCTCAACATATTTCAAAGTATACTAAATTATTCAATCTTTATCGAATGAATCGCTGCTTTTTACGGCTGCAAAATTACTGTAAAAATTCGGCTTTTATCTGATCAAAAGCGGGTAATTTCCGATAATGCCATTTTTTAAGGATGGTGCCATCCTTCATGAGTACGACCCCAGGATTGGACCGAACGATGGTTTTTAGCAGAATATCATCCGCCAGATAGAATGGATAAGCACTCTGGGTTTCGTGCCGAAAATCATCAATCATTGCCTCGGTAGCAAATTGTGTAAGAGCAAAAACTTTAAGCCCTTCTTGCTGCGCAGCATCCATTACCGGATTGACCTTTTCGGTCCATTTGGCCAGATAATCCGACTTCCAGTCGTAGCTTTCCTGGCTCACTTGCTTTTCGACAATATCATCAATGACAAACTTCACAACCGAAGAGTCTCCTACCGAGATTGTATCCCGAACGTAACTGGTATCCTGCACCGTGATGGAACTCCGCTGAATATCCGGATAGAGGCTATAAGCCACCAGCATAATCGCATAGCCTTCCGTTTGCAGTAATTCATCGCCTACTTCATTTCCTTCAAAATCGGTAGCCCCAAAATCACTGATCTTGGTAAGCGGAATAGCGGGTTCTCCCTGAATCTGATCTACAAACTCGTATTTACTTTCGTCACTGTATTTATCCAGATTACTCAGATAAACCTCCGAAGACAGCTCGAGTACCTTACCGGAAGACAGGTCTTTAATGGCAAAGAAAATCTCCCGATTCTGATCGGCCTCCATTTCCGCCTGTTTCTTTTCGTAGACATTAACGCCCTCTTTAAAGGGTCGGAAATCGGTATGCGGAATGTCCCAGACGTAATTACTAAAGCAATAAACGAGGATAACCACCGTAGAGACGGCTACGATACCCGTGCGGGTATTCGGAGTAAAGAGCTGATGCATCTTTTTGGTAAAAAACAAAAAGAGCAGAGCGGGAATTAAAAGAAAAATATCTTTAAAGAAGGAAGTGCGTGGTTCTAATTTAATAAAGTCTCCAAAGCAACCGCAATCGGTCACCTTCATATTATTTTTGTTGTACGCCATCCAGCTCTTAAAATTGAAGAAGTTGTTGTTGATGGTATCCACGGGCATCCAGCCTTCTTCCATCCTTAACTCAGCCGAGGAGTAGAGTACTTTTTCAGTGATATTTTCCTGCTGCATAATCACCACCTCCTCCGGAGCCACGTATCCGGTCAGGAAGGTGAAGCCGGTCAGGAAAGTGAAAAATAAAACGATCAGGAAGAAGAGCCAGGCGGTCATCCGGCGGTTAGATCCAATGATCAACATAATACCCAGTATGATCTCCAGAACGATCATAAAGACAGAAAAACCATTCACGTAGCCCGATAACCAGGCAAACATGGGCGCCAGAGAAGACAGGGCCGTTTCTGCAAAGGTCGCCTCAAATTCTGCAAAATACTGTTCCATTTTGTAGGCTGTACCCAGCGGGTCGACCGCTTTCACCCAACCAGAAAATATAAAGAGGGCACCCGCAAAGTGCTGCAACAAACTTAATCCCCAATTCTGAATACGCTTCGTGAAAAAGCCCGTAAGTCCCGTTAAGACGAGGGCTGCAATACCAATATAAACGACAAGTAGGCCGAGAGTCATAATCTAAGTATTTATTTCCTCCTGCTCGCCAATCTTAATTAAGGCAAACAGGGCGTAATTGATCATATCCATATAGTTGGCGTCGAGCCCTTCAGAAATCAGGGTTTTACCATCCTGATCTTCAATTTGCTTGACGCGCAGTAATTTCATTAATATCAGGTCCGTCATGGAACTGAGCCGCATTTCCCGCCAGACTTCTCCGTAGTCGTGGTTTTTCTGGATCATTAGTTTCCGAACCGCCTGAGCTCGCTCGTTGTAAAGCTTCAGCGCTTTCTCCGGTTTCAGCTCCAATTCCACTTCCGGCTCCAGATCGAGCTGAATGAGTGCCATCAGGCTGTAATTAACGATGCCAATGTACTCAGAACTAATCGAATCTTCTATTTTTTGAGATTTTAGTTCTTCAATCGTCCGGATACGTTTGGCTTTAATCAATAACTGATCCGTGAGGGAGGAAGGTCGCAAAATACGCCAGGCCGTACCGTAGTCCTGTGTTTTTTTCAGGAAGATGTCTCTGCATTTTCCAAGAGCAGCGTCGTATTGTTGTAGCGTACGTTCCACGGCATTTTATTTTTTGCAAATATAGAACATCTTATTCGATTCTAATTAACCATCTTTGCAAACAGCTCGTTAATTATGCCGAATGTATTCATAACAACCCAAATCAGATAAAGATGACTTTCCTCTTATTATCTATTTTGTGCTCGACGGCCATCGTGCTACTCTTTAAATCATTGGGTGTTTGGCAGATTAAAGTATTTCCAACCATTTGTCTGAATTATCTGGTCTGTGTACTTTGTGCCTGGGCCGTGGAGGGGGCTTTTCCCCTACAAGTCAGCGATATCGATCAGCCCTGGTTCCCCTACGCGCTGTTTTTAGGAGTAGTCTTTATCACCGGCTTTAATATTACGGCCATGACGGTACAGTTCTTTAGCGTTACCGTAGCCGCTGTGATGCAAAAAATGTCGCTGGTACTCACCGTCATTTATACGATTCTGTTTTTTGATGAGCGCGTCAATACTTTAAAAATAATAGGTATCTCGCTGGCGATCTTAGCCATTTTATTCATTAATTTCCCCAATCGGAAAAAAGACGGTCTAATTCGTCCCCGCAAATGGTATCTTTATTTATTTCCCGCTTATACCCTACTATCCAGTGCACTAATCGAAATCATTTTCTTCCGGATTGAAAAAATGACGAGCAATGGAGCTGACCTGGGATTCATAGCTCTCATCTTCGGTATAGCGGGTATCATAGGGAATATTATACTGCTATTCGGCTTGTTAAGCAGAAAAATAGTCTTTGGTGGAAAGGAAATATTGGCAGGCGCCTTTCTGGGGGTTATCAATTTTGGATCCATTTACTTTTTACTTAAAACCATTGGCATTGGCTGGGAAGGCTCTGTTATCTTTCCGGTAAATAACGTAAGCATTATTTCCTTGTCGACCATTATTGCTATCTTCGTTTTCCGCGAAAGATTGAGGAAGATCAACGCGATCGGCTTACTGGCAGCCCTGCTCTCCATTGTCCTGATCGCCTTATCCTGACTTTTTTGCGAAAGCTAGCAGAACTACGCAAACTATCTATCGATGAAGGATACCTACCATATGATCGCCGAAGAAACCTACGGATTTTTTAAGGACCGGGGGAGTAAATTTGAGGCTTATACCTATCCGGTTTTCACCGAAAAAGACTGGCAGGATCGCCTGGAAGAAGTAAAAAAAATCCATCCCAAAGCGCGTCATCACTGCTACGCCTACCGGTTGGGAATGGGGAACCTGGAATTCCGGGCCAACGATGATGGTGAACCCTCCGGTACTGCGGGCAAACCCATTCTCGGGCAGTTAGACAGCTTTGGGGTGACCAATACCCTCGTAGTCGTAGTCCGCTACTTTGGTGGCACTCTACTGGGGGCTTCGGGTTTGATTAACGCTTATAGAACTGCCGCCGCCGCTGCGCTGGAGAAAGCTGAGATTATTGAGAAAACCATTGAAGACATCTATCGACTCACCTTTGATTATGCACTGATGAGTAATGTCATGAACGCGATCAAAAAGGAAGAACTGGAAATGGTGAGCCAGGATTTTCAGGAAATCGGGAAGGTGGATGTTGCCATACGTAAAAGTGAAGTAGCTCCTACCCTGGAGCGCTTGCAGGCGACGATTGCAGAAGTCTATTTGCAGGAAGTTGCCGAGCTGGAAGAAATTGAGGGTCTGGACATTGACTTTTTATACACCCGGTAAAAATTACTCTTCCTCCTCTTCCGTGATCATCGCTCGAATATCCCGGTTTACGGCAATGGAAGCATTCAGTTCGTACCCTAGCAGAATGACCATAGAGTTAATCTGCAACCACAGCATGATGACGATAATGGTACCGATCGAACCGTATAACTCATTGTAGGTATTAAAATTATTGACGTAAGCAGAAAAGCCCACCGAAGCACCAATCGAAAGGACGGTAGCCAGGGTCGCTCCGGGCGTCAGCAGTTTAAATTTTCGCTTGGTCGAGGGGCCAAAGCGGTAAATGGTTGCAATCGCGGTGTAGAACATAGCCACCACTAGAAGCCAGCGTAAAATATTCAGCAAATACTCCGAGCCCTGATCAAGGCTAACCAGATCACTGAGTAAGCCAATCAGATATTTACCCAATATAATCAGTACGATGGTCACGATGAGTAGCAAACCCAATTGAAAGGTAAGGCCAATGGCAATAAAGCGCTTTTTCAGACCACCCCGTTTTTTGAAGGTGGTAGAATACCCCTTGCTAAAGCCCCGCATCAACATCAGCATTCCGTTGGACGAGAAAAACACCGAAAGAAAAAAGCCCGCAGAAAGCAGGCCTACCCGCGGATTAGTTGTAATATCCTCGATAAAATTAAAGAGTCGCTCTCCGGCCACCCCCGGCATTATTTTTTGTATTTCGCCCTGTAGATAAGTATCAAAGCTTTCCCCCTCCGGTAAATACTGCAGGAAATAGGTTTTAAATACGGGAACTAGTGTAAAGAGGGAAATGAGTGATGGGAAAAGCGATAAAAAGAAGCTATAGGCAATGGCATTGGCCCGCGTGAGTAAGTCATCTCTTCGAATTTCTTTTAGCACAAAGATCACCACATCGTAAATGGGCACACTGAAAAAGCCAGGCAAGGAATGATCCTTGGCCCAACGTTCCAATTTGTAACGTAACGGATGCTGGCTTATCCGCTGTCTCCACTTTTTTATAAACGCTGAAAAATTGAATTTCACCCTTAAAAATGTGGTTTTAAAACGTCAATTAAATAGCCGGGAGCCTCCACAGTTTTGTTCGTTTGGGTATCCACAAAACACAGCTTCACCCTACCTCCGTTGACCAATTTATCTTTTTCGTTGAATATACGCACGTGAAAAACGATTTCTTTTTGGGGTATTTCCCGCAAAGTCGTCTCAATCGTTAATAATTCATCGTAGCGCCCGGGACGAACAAAACGCATCTCCAGGCTCATCACGGGCATAAGAATACCCTGCTCTTCTTCCATCGATTTATAAGTCAGCCCCAGGGACCGCAGCATTTCTACCCGACCAATCTCGTAATACGTCGCATAATTACCATAGTACAGATATCCCATCTGATCGGTCTCTCCGTAACGTACCCTTTTTTGAAAGCGGTGTGTGTACATAGTCATGTGGTCATGTGGTCGTGTGGTCGTGTGGTCGTGTGATTTACATATTATTGACGATGAGTTCGGCGAGATCGTAGACCATTACTGATTCCTGTTTTTCCCTGGCAGTCACACCGTCCTGCATCATGGTTAGGCAGAAGGGACAGTTGGCAGCAATAATCTCAGCACCCGTTTCCAGGGCTTCATCAATGCGCTCAATATTGACTCGTTTATCACCGGGCTCATCCTCTTTAAACATTTGGGCACCACCGGCACCACAGCAGAGACCGTTCGATCGGCAGCGCTTCATTTCTACCAGTTGTCCATCCAGACTTTCCAGTACTTTCCTGGGGGCCTCGTATACACCATTAACCCTTCCCATGTAGCAAGAGTCATGGTAAGTGATTTTTTTACCTTTAAAGGTACCTCCTTCCTTCATTTTAATACGCCCTTCATCGATTAGCGATTGTAGCAACTGAGTATGGTGAATGACCTCGTAGTGCCCTCCCAGGGCCGGGTACTCATTCTTCAGGGTATTGAAACAGTGGGGACAGGCCGTGACGATTTTCTTCACCTCGTACATTTTGAGGGTTTCGATATTCTGCAAGGCCTGCATCTGGAAGACAAATTCATTTCCGGCCCGACGGGCGGGGTCACCGGTACAGCTTTCCTCATTACCCAGGATGGCAAAATCCATTTCCACGGCATTTAGTATTTCTACAAAAGCGGCGGTAACTTTCTGTGCGCGGGCATCAAAGCTTCCGGCGCAGCCTACCCAAAACAGTATCTCCGGCGTCTTGCCTTCGGCAGCCAGATCTGCCATAATGGGTACTTTTATATTTTTCTTTTGTTCTGACATGTTTACGTTTATTTTCGACTTTGCTTATGAACGATCATCAGGGTCTGTGATTAATTAATGTCCTTGATCCAATCGGCGCGCTCATTGGGCATACTCCAAACGGCACCACTGTTCTCCATACTATTGAACATCGGCAGCCAATCGGACGGACCAGCCGACTCCGTCAGGATTTCGTAGCGACGTAATTTTAAAATCGGATCCAAGGGGTTAATCAATACCGGACAGGCTTCTACACAGGCATTACAGGTCGTGCAAGCGTGAATTTCTTCCCGGGTGATATAATCAAATAAGCTTTTACCGTCTTCAAAATTATCCTTGGTTAATGGCTTTTCGGGATCGGCTGCCAGCTCTTTATCGCCCGATTTTAATTTGGCGTAAACCTCATCCGTCCGATCGCGTACATCCATGAGTATCTTTCGGGGAGAAAGCTTTTTACCCGTGATATTTGCCGGACAAACCGCCGTGCAGCGACCACACTCCGTACAACTATAGGCATCCATAATGTTTTTCCAGGAAAGCCCGGTGATATCGTTCGCACCAAATTCGGGTAGCTCGGCGTCCATATCCATCTCTTCTGCCCCAGCTTCGGTTAAGCCCATCATAGACTTCACCTCATTCATAATCTCCGGCATATTTTCCATTTCTCCGCGGGGCTTTAAGCTGGCGTAGTAGGTATTTGGAAAAGCCAATATGATATGTAGATGCTTTGAGACAGGCAGGTAATTCAGAAAAGCAAAAACTACTAAAATATGCCCCCACCAGCCAATACGCTCCATCAGGTGTAAGGTATCGTCGGCCGTACCTGCCCAAATGGGAGATAAATACTGGCTTACCACAAAACCGTACTCATTATCGTGGAGGGCCATGTCTGCACTATTCATCAAAAAGATGAAAAAGATCAGAAATACTTCCAGAATTAGAATGATATTACCATCCCGGGCCGGCCAACCCTTCATCTCGGGTTTATGCAAGCGTGGCGTATTGATAACATTCCGGCGAATCAGAAAAATAATCGTCCCTACCAGGGCTAATACCGAAAGTATCTCAATAAAATTGATCACAAAGGTGTAGAACCCCCCCAGAGAAGAATAAAAAAAGCGGTGCTTGCCGGAAAGTCCGTCAATGAAAATCTCAATCAATTCGACTTGCGTCAAAAGGAAGGCAGCGTAAATGAAGAAGTGTAAAACCGCTGGTATCCAGCGTTTGAACATCTTTTTCTGCCCGAAGGCAATCAACAACACATTACGCCAGCGTTGGTCGGTATCTCCCGAAACCTCTTCTTCTTTACCCAGCAGGATTTTCTTTCGAATCTCCATAAATTGCCAAAAGGCATATCCCAGGGCTAAAGAAGCGACAATAGCAAAGATTATTTGTTGCATAAAAACACTTTTAGCGAATTTTCGCTAAATTAAGCATAAATTCGCTTGATCACCAAATATCAGCACTGGGAAAGGTAAGGATTTTGTCAAACATTCTACCGAAACTAAGTCTAGAGATAAAAATTTCTTGCACTTGTTTCGCTACTTTCGCTACTTTTGCTGGAAAGCAAACCACCACCAAGCCTATGCAAATACTCAACCATACCCAAATACAGCAAAAGACCAAGCGACTGGCCATTGAAATTCTGGAAAATAATTACCAGGAAGAGCAAATGACGCTGATCGGCATTAATAATACGGGCATGAAATTCGCGGAGTTGTTACTTCAGCGTCTGAAGTCGATATCCGATATTCGTTTTGACCTGGCCCACATTACCATTAACCCGGCCCAGCCACTAGCCTCGCCCGTGAAGCTAGATATCCCTACCAGCAGTCTGGCCGGAAAAACGGTCTTGCTCATTGATGATGTTGCCAACTCGGGGCGTACCCTATTCTACGCCTGCCTGCCAGTCATGGAAGTGTTGCCCAGGAAACTGGAAACAGCCGTACTGGTCAATCGCACTCACAAATCCTTTCCCATTAAGGTTGATTACGTGGGCATGGAACTGGCTACTACCCTGAAAGAAAATATAAAAGTACGCTTATTAGATGCGGAAGAAATGGAAGTCAGTCTGAGCTAAAATAAAAAAATCCTTCCGGTGAACTGGAAGGATTTTTTTATAAAGCATCTTTTTTATTTTTTCTTACCTTTCTTCTGCTGCTCTTGTACTTTGCGCTGCTCATCCAGGGCTTTTTGCAAGCGTTCCTGGAATCCGCCCTTCTTCTTGGGTTTCTTGCGGTGCGCTTCCATCTCTGCCTTCACCTTATCCTGATCAATAATATAGTTCTTAGTAACCAAGGTCTGAACGATATTAATGGTATTCGAGAAGAATAAATAAGCCGTTAGCCCACTGGCGTAGCTATTGAAAAAGCCAAGGAAGAAGACCGGCATCAGATATTGCATATACTTCATAGCCGGCTGCGCAGAATAATCCATGTGTCGGCTATTATAATAAGTATACAGCAGTGTGGTAACGGCCCAAAGTACCGTAAACAGAGAAATATGTGAACCGAAGCCTAAAGGAATCTCAAAGGGCAACTGAATAAACTCATCATAAGAGGACAAGTCATTTGCCCAAAGGAAACCCTCTTGTCGGAAATCGATCGCCGCCGGGAAGAAGCGGTATAGTGCAAACCAAATAGGTAATTGTAGCACCATCGGCAGACAGCTTCCCAGGGGATTGGCTCCGAACTCCCGATAGAGCTTCATCGTCTCCATCTGAATCTTTTGGGAATCGTCCTTAAAGCGTTCCTTAAGCTTTTGAATTTCTGGCTTTAGTGCCTGCATTTTTGACTGTGAATACAGCATTCGGTAGGTTAAAGGGAACAGGGCCAGCTTAATAATCAGGGTAAGGATAAGGATGACAATTCCTTTGCTGCCAATAAAAGTTGATAGCCAGGCAAAAATCGGACGTACTACCCAGCGGTTAATCGTACCAAAGATATTCCATCCATAGGGAATCACATCTTCCATACTGTGCCCCATCCCATAGAGTCGCTTAAACTCATTCGGGCCGGCGTAAATTTCCATTTCGTAGGTAGTGGACGATTGGCTGCGATCAAAAGGCAAATAGATCTTTGACTCCATGCGCTTCAGGTCCGACTTGTCTTCATCGAGCGTCTGGGATTCCATTTCTGCCCGTGCAAATTGGCTCTCGGCAATTAGGGAGGACGTGAAGAACTGGTTAGAATTGGCGACCCATTTCACCGGATTTCCCTTGGTGCTTTCCGTGTCATTCCCATTGAATTTGCAATGGTCGGGATGACCACTGTTGATCTCTTTATAGTATAATGTAGAATTGATTTTTTCAATTCTGGTATTCTTTTCAATTTTATCCAGGTAATTCAACCAGGTTAATTCAATTTCATCTTCGGCGGAGAGCAAATTATTGAGCCCTTGCATCTCGACATCGTAATCCATCAGAAAGCCCTCTTCTTCGAGGTGATAAGTCTGCTGGAAATAACGTCCAGAACCGGCACTAGCCGTAAAAACGACCGTACGATCGTTAGGCTTGGACACTTCGTAGTACAGATCCCCGGAAGATACCCCACCGGCCGGAAGGTTGGCAATCGGGAAAAAATAAGTAAACTTATTCTTTTCGTCCGCCAGTAGTTTTAAGGGAACTTTGTTATCCTCCTTTGTCTCTTCCTCTTTGACCACTTTAAAGTGATGTTTTAATTCGATAGACTTGATATTCCCGCCCTTAGAGGAGAAGGTTACAATCGATTCGTTGTTCTGTATGGTCACCTCTTCGGCTTCGCCTTTGGCCGCCGGCGCAAAAACACCGTAGGTTTGAGCCAGTTGCAGGTCAAGCAGGGAATCCGGCATGACCGGAGCAACCGTACTTTCCTCCTGAATATTTTCGGCAGGCATCTGGGCATCGGCCAGTTGTGCCAGACTATCGGCAGCCCGCTCGGCCACGGCAATGGAGTCCTGGACTCTTTGTTGCTCGGCAATTTCTTCTTTACTGGGGGCGGTCACCGTTTGCCAAACGATAAACAAGACAAAGATTAAAACTATACCTATAATATTATTCCTATCCATTGAAATGGTTATTTTTAAATCGGGAGTCAGCAACAGCAAAATCACGAACTCCAGCTCCCTTTTCTTAAAACTCCGCAAAGGTACAACTTTGTGGCCGTTAATTTCAAAGACTCTGGATAAATCTTTAAACCTCCCGTCAAAAGTCTCCCCAGGGGTAATGAAGGAAAGCCCGTAAAAGTTCAAGCACTAGCCTAATCATTATCTCCAGAGCAGATCTAAAGATACCCTACTCTGCTTTTTTCCACAAAAAACAAGATGAATGGCGTAAAGAATTAGATGAGTCCTATTCTGGGTCCTGAGAAAGGGGTCCCTTTGCTGAGGCTGAGCCAGGTTTTGCCCCATACAAGTCTGTTGGCAATTCTACACTTTTCTCCTTAGTCAGATACTTACGTAAAACGCCACCTTTTACATTATTCACATCAAATTCAATGATGAAAGCATTGCTATCGATCGATTGAATAATTCTATGAACCTTTTTTGAATCAATTCGATTCAACACCGTTTGTATCATTTCAACATCTTTGATTTCGCCGGTACTTCCAAAACCTTTAGAGCCCTTTAGTATAGTCATACCAATACCGACGCGACTCAATAAAGCCTGCTCAATCTCTTCTTGTTTCCGACTGACGATCATCATACCGATGTAATCTTCAAAACCTTCGAAAACAAAATCGATAACCTTTCCCGTTACGATAAAGGTTAGAATAGAATACAAGGCGACTTCGATGGAAATTAGCCAGGCGGTAATGGCAAAAAGTATCGTATTAAAGAATAAAATTATGGTGCCAATGGGTAAGCCGAATCGATCGTGTAAATAAATACCCACAATTTCTGAGCCATCCAGAACAGCTCCATTTTTTATTGCCAAACCAATCCCAGCTCCCAGAAAAACGCCACCAAAAATGGCTATTAACAGTTTTTCATCCGTTGCCGCTTCAAAATTTTCAAAGTGAATAACAAAGGCTAATGCCAGTACCGAAATGATCGATTTGATCATGACTCTCTTCGAGAGGGTAAACCAACCAAGCACAAAAAAAGGAATGGAAACTACGGGCAGAATATAAGATATTTCAAACGGAACAAAATCTCCAATAAGTATAGCTATCCCAGTAACGCCTCCATCTAAGAAACCATTTGGCAATAAAAATGCTTTTAGACCTATACTAGCTAGCAGTATAGCAAAAGCAAGCTGTAGATATTCAAGCAATAAGTCTATTGCTACCTTCATATTTCTTAATTTGAATACCGTATTCGGCAGCTGACTGTTATAAAATAGCCAATGGCTATCGTTCTTTAAGTTTACTCCCGCTCCAGCACCATTCCGCCAAAGGCCAGTGCCGACACTTTTCCGGATACGGGATCCAGTCGGAAGCTAACTGGGCTGGGTGTCCACCAGGCCTTATCAAAATGGGCCATAAAGGTATCGTAATGCCAATGTTCCAGCTTACCGGTTTGTTCTGGCCCCATCTCAAAATATAAGGTGTCGTCCTTCAGGGTGATAACTGCCGTACTGTAAAAGGGATGCGTGTAACGGCCGGTATAGGCCAATAGATCCTGAGAAGTCTCCGTATCCATGACCCTGCTTTCCGCTAGTCTGGCCTGACGGGCCGCTCCGGCTTCCCGTATTTTTGCGTAAAGCGCATATACCTCCGCTCCCCAATCCCGATCCGTATCTTGAAAGACAAAGGCATCAATCGCCCTCAACATCAGCGCATGTCGCAACTCGGCGTGATCCAGATTACCAAAGAAATAAAAACCAAAATCCTGCTCCTCCATCAGACCAATGATGGCGGTACGCCCGTCGAGACTACCCGTATGGAAGTTCAGCATTTCCCCCCGGTAATCCTGCTGAAACCAACCCAATCCGTAGGTCGTCCAATTCGGCTGAGTCAATTGCGCGGTGGGATAAAATTGTTCCTCCGGAATAACGACCTGTGGTTTTAAAATCTCGGCCTTGGTCTCTGCCCGGAGCAAGCCATCTTTACTATCCAGCATAAATTGTACCCACTTGGCCATATCATCGATTGTCGACCAGGTGGCTCCGGCCGGTGCAATGGGATCAGCTGACATTTCGGGAATGATAATGATGTCCTCTTCTAATCTTTGGTGCGCCCGCGAACGATCATGATACTGCATAGACTGGGCCAGATTCGGAAAGGTGTTTTCCATCTCCAGGGGAGTATATACCCGCTCTTTCATAAAGCGTTCCCAGCTCATTCCACTGACGGCTTCGATCAGCTCCCCGGCTGCCAGGTACATAATATTTTGATAAGTATAACCTCCGCGGAAGGGATAGGCCGGTTTGGCATAACGCATTTGCCTAAGGATGTAGTCGGGATTAGCTTTACTATTCCTGGCCCAAAGGAAATCAGTATTCCCCAGACCAGCGTTGTGCGTAAATAGATCACGCACCCGTAAATGGCGGGTTACGTAAGCATCATACAACTGAAAGTCAGGTAAATAATCAATCACCGGATCGTCCCAGTCTACCTTACCTTCGTCGACCAGGATACCCATCGCGGCGGCCGTGGTGGCTTTAGTGGTTGACATAATACCAAAGAGAGTCTCCGTAGTTACGGGATTTTCCGCTTTTACCGAAAGGTGACCATATCCTTTTGAAAAGATAAGCTTCCCTTTGTACACGATGGCCAGGGCACAACCGGGCACTTCAAATCGCTGGCGACTCTGCTCCACGTAAGAATCAAAGTCAGCGATTTGTTTTTCGAGGTTCTGGGCAGGTACTTCCGTAAAAGAAAATCCTAAAAGAAGGATAAAAAGGTAATGGATGGTTTTCATGAAATTCAGTTATCTATTTTTCCGGAATGGCCTTGCTTTTGGCCACACTATAATTCAATAATTCATTAGAAACTTACCGGGCACCGGGGCCCTTGAGGAATCGGCCCGGTCGGGCTTCGGTGGCTTCGCCATCTTTGAGGACCTGCTTACCATTCACCCAAACGTGTTGTACACCGGTAGCGTACTGGTGGGGCTCGGGAAAAGTAGCGTGGTCCTGTATAGTCTCCGGGTCAAAAATCACCAAATCCGCGTAATAGCCAGGCGCTAAAAGTCCCCGCTTGGATATACCCAGTTTATCGGCCGATAATTTAGTCAGTTTATGAATGGCTTCTTCCATGGGGATAACCTGCTCGTCACGTACGTATTTGCCCAGCAATCTGGCAAAGTTTCCGTAAGCCCGTGGATGGGTACTCGACTCCAGAAAGACCCCTTCGGTCGCCAGTGCACCGGCATCAGAACCAAAGGACATATAGGGCAACTGTATTTGCTTTTTTACATTTTCCTCTGACATCAGGAAGTAGACCGTCCCTACCCTACTGCCGTCCTGAACAACCAGGTCCATTGCCGTATCTTCGGGATCAGTGCCCCGCAGGGCCGCTACTTCCGCCAGGGTTTTCCCCGTATATTTTTTCAGGGAATCGTTTTTGAACCCCACCAGTATCAATTTATCGGCCGAGCCGGCGGAGTAATACAGGTTTTCCCAATCCTGCGCATCGGTTTTCATTTCTGCTTTTACCTTTTTACGAATTGCTGGATCTTTTAGTCGCTCCGCCCAGGCCTCGTAGCCCCCTTCCTGTACCCAGGGGGGCATAGAAGCGTTCAACCCCGTGGCGCCGGCTACGTAATTGTACATGTTAGCGGCGATATCCAGACCCGCCGTGCGAGCGCTGTCCAGTTTTGTGATGACCAAATCCATCTTTGGCCAGTTATTCTTACCTCCTGCTTTGAGGTGATAAATCTCAGCCCCAATACCCGCCTGCGTGGCAATTTCGATGACCTCGTCGACCGCTTCCAGCAGCTGATTACCCTCACTGCGCATATGCGTAATGTAGGTGCCATTATATTCCGCGGCAGCTTTACAGAGCGCCACTAATTCGTCGGTATCGGCGTAGAAAGCCGGTGCATAAATCAGGGAGGAACCCACCCCCAGGGCTCCCTCCTCCATCGCTTCCCGAACCAGCGCCTGCATACGGCTTAACTCTTCCGCCGTCGGCGCCCGGTCTTCAAATCCGATCTCGTGAATCCGCAGGGTGGTCGCTCCTACAAAAGAGGCCACGTTCAGCGCCACTCCCTTGTCTTCCAGATACTGCAGGTATTCCCCCAGCGTATTCCATTCGATATCGAATTTAATATCGCCCTGGGAGGCTTTTTCCTCTGCTTTCATTTCTTCGGTAAGCGGGCCCATCGACCAGCCCTCTCCCATCACTTCCAGTGTAACCCCCTGCTTGAGGTCGCTCATACCCCGACCATCCACGATCAAGCTGGTGGTCGCCCAGGAAAGCATATTGATAAAACCCGGTGTAAGGGCTTTCCCCCCGGCATCGATCGTTTCCCTGGCGGTGAATGTCCCCAGATCACCTACGGCAGCGATGGTATCCGCATTGATAGCCACGGCTCCCGTGATGGGTAGAGCACCACTACCGTCGTAGATGGTGGCATTCGTGATCACTTTGTCGTATGTAGTGGCGGACTGACAGGAATACAGGGCTATCCCGATGAGGAAGAGGCCCAGCCATTGGATTTTCGTTTGTTTTAACATCGGCTATTTTAGTTTTTTATATTTCAAGCGTATGGAATTACCGATCACCACCACATCCGAAAAGGCCATAAAAAATGCGCCCCACATTGGATTGAGGTACCCCATTGCGGCGATGGGGATAGCCACAATATTATAGGCGAAGGCCCAGAATAAATTTTGCCGGATGGTTAAAACGGTAGCTTTAGTTATCCCGAGGGCCTTGCTCAAGTTAATTAAATTATCCTTAAGAAGGACAATTTTTGCCGATTGGATCGCGGCCCCGGTACCCTGGCCCATCGAAATCCCAATATCAGCTTTCGCCAAAGCAGGAGCGTCATTAATCCCATCTCCCACCATAACGGTAATCCCCTTCGCCTTTAATTCATCAATTTTATCCAGCTTCTGGGCAGGTAACTGGGCCCCAAATTGTTCACTGATCTGTAAGGCAGTGGCGGCTTCCTGTACTTTCTCAACCCGGTCACCACTCAGGAGTACCGGTGTCATCTCCAGGGACTTTACCCGCTGAATCAAGGCTTGCGCGCCCGGCCTCAGGCTGTCTTCGATGTGTAAACGGGCCAGCAACTGATCCTCTCTTCCAAAGTAAAGGCTGGCGGAGTCGGCTGCGGGAATTTGCGCGGACTGCTGCAGGGCCTGTTGCCGGGAACCCACCCACCATACTTTACCCGCTTCGTCCCTGGCTTTTATCCCCAGTCCTTTTTGTTCATCAATCGTAGTAAGCACCGGTAAATTTTCGACCTTGATTTGCGCTGCAATTTCTGATTGTAAAGCTTTAGCAATGGGGTGTGCCGAGTATTGCTCCAGGGCAAAAATATGCCGCAGGGCCTCTTCCCGGTCGATTCCCTCTACTTCGATAGATTTAATCTTGAAGTCGCCAGTGGTCAAAGTTCCCGTTTTATCGAATACCATATAGCGGGCTTTCGCCAAAACTTCGAGCGATTGTCCACCCTTAACAAGTATACCATTCCGGGCCAGGCGCCCCACGCCCACCATTACAGCCGTTGGGGTAGCCAGTCCCATAGCACAGGGGCAGGAAATAACCAATACAGCAATTGCGTTCATGGCTGCCTGATGTGGCACCAGACCAAAAGCAAAAGTACCCAGCAAAAAAGTAAGTAAAGCAATACCCACCACTACCGGAACGAATATGGCACTAATCCGATCGGCCAGGCGCTGAATATCGGGCTTGTCGGCCTGAGCCAGCTTCACCAATTCAATCATCTGACCAACGACCGATTGCTTACCCGTCGCATTTACCCGCATCTCAAAATTTCCCTCTTCCAAATGGGCACCCCCAATAACTTCGGCACCCGCATCTTTGTAGACCGGCAGGCTTTCTCCAGTAATAGCGGCTTCATTAATCGCCGCACTTCCTTTGATGATTTCTCCGTCCGCAGGAATAATATCGCCCGTATTCACCCGAACCCGGTCGCCCGTATTCAGTTCTTCGGCCGGAATTTCTACTATCGTACCCGAAGGCATGATTTTACGGGCTTTTTGCTTTTGCAGGGCCGAAAGCTCACCAATCGCGGAAGTAGTTTGATGTACCGCGCGGTGTTCTAAATAATTACCTACCAAAACCAGGGTGATAATCGTAGCCGCCGTTTCGTAAAAAATATAATTCTCAACGCCCGTAAAGGTACCAATCAGGCTGTAAATAAAAGCTGCCGTTGCACCAATAAAGATTAAAACATCCATATTCGGAACCCCTCCACGTAGAGAGGACCAGGCACTTTTACCAAAGAAAAAGAACCCGATCGCGTAGACGGGCAAGGCAACCACCAACTGGACGTAAGGGTTGTCAAAAAAGGGAACTCCGCCGCCCAACATCATTAGTATATGGTGCAACAAAAGCGGAAAGGTGAAAACCGTAGCCACCAGCAACCGGCGCTTGAGTGTCCAGAAGGGAGGCTTACTTCCCTCGTCAACCACCTCGAAGCCCAATTTATGAATACCGGCCCGCACCCCTGAGCTATCCAGCACCGCATTGTCCTCCTGATAACGTACTTCCTTAGTCTGAAAATTCACGTATACGTCTTCCAGGCCTTTACGCTCCAGATAACGCGTAATACTCTGCGCACAGTTGGCACAATCCATGCCTTCCACCTTCAATTCAATAATTTCTCCTTTCATTAGTAAAGCAATCTTATTTTAATTCAGCAAGACCTCAAAAATATTGAACAAAGTAAGGACTCTTGCTTTTTATATGAAGTACTAAAGTCTACAATTAGACGGCGAAATCCACAAAAGCGGAAAATTCGCCGTTTATTTTAGTATCTAACAAATAACCAACTTTAATTGATTAACACAAAACAACCAACATGCAAAAATTAACTATGCTATTACTATTGACAGCTCTCGTCTTTACCAGCTGTCAGCCTAAAACACAAACGGAAGAAGCAAGCTCGGAAGACCAATCCGAGATGATGTACACGCTTAGCCCCTTTAGCAATTCCTACGAATTTGCCAGCGCAGATCTACAGGATATGTCTTACGAAGACGGTGTTTTTAATTTCGGTTTTACCGGTTACGAGCTGGGGCAGCAAACTCCGGACGCCGATCAAAAGATGTGTGCCAATTCTGATAAAGGATCACACATTCACCTCATCTTAAATACACAGCCCTACGCCGCCAAATACGTATCGGAATTTAACTATGATGTGCCCAACGGAGACCACTACCTACTGGCCTTCCTGTCTCGGTCGTACCACGAAAGTATTAAGAATGGTCAGGCGCACATCGCTCAAAAAGTAATGGTTTCAGATAAGAACATTACCAGCTCCGAAGAAATCGAAGCGCCTATGTTATTTTACAGCCGCCCTAAAGGTACCTACGTAGGATCAGCCAATACCGAGAAGGTGATGTTGGATTTCTTCCTGGTGAATACAGATTTGGGAGGCGAATACAAAGTGAAGGCAATGATCAATGAAGAAGAACATATTATCGACAATTGGCAGCCCTATTACATCGAAGGTCTACCCATGGGTGAAAATACGATTACTCTGACCCTCATCGATGCGGATGGCAACAAGGTAGATACACCACTCAATCCCGTCACCCGAAAATTCACCTTGCAGGCAGACCCAATGGAAGAAGCTCAGTAATAAAAGCGCTATTAGGCAGAAATAAGGATAATAAAAGGCAGCTACCAATTTTTGGGTAGCTGCCTTTATGATGAAGCTGTTTTGGTAAGAGGCCAGCACAAATATTCCAGCCATTCTTTTAGTTTCTGGTGGAAAATTTATTAGTTTGCTCCAACTAAGTAGTCCACAAAATTAACCTTTATGATTTATGACGGCATCTTTTTCACCTACTCTGCGTTAAAAACTGCTACTGGTGTTAACCACACGCAGTTTTTGCCTTGATTAGGCAAAAAATCTGCTCGGTCAAAATCTAAACT
>DATFKA010000097.1:0-30796 GCA_035268885.1 Saprospiraceae bacterium | reverse complement strand
ACCAATGACATTTGTGGAGATATCACTGAACGGTATCCAGTACGGGTGAGTGCGATACCGGAGCTGAGCCTGGCACCGATTGGAGATGCTTGTGGACGGATTGACCTGAGTCCGGAGCTGACGATAGATAACCTGGAAGATAGTTTTGTGGATTCGGTACGTTGGGTGATCACGAATGGTTCGGGAGCGGTGGTTTATGCCTTTACGGGCATGGAACCTTCAACGTTTAGTCCTACGAACATCGAGATTGAGGGTGTAGATAATTACATGGTATCGGTTGTGGCCTTTAACGGCTGTGGGATGAGTATGCCGGTAGAGCAGTCATTCCGCTTGCAGGAGGCTCCGATGATTATAGCACAGGTAGATTCCTTTTTGTGTGTGGATGAGGCATTGACGATTACGAATAATTCTACGGGAGACTTTAGTGCAATCACCTGGAATGTGAATCCAATGACGGGGGTAGCGCTGAGTGATGAATCCGATTCGGTGCCTAGTATATCGTTTAGTATGATTGGTGATTATGAGGTAACCCTTACGCTGACCAATGTCGTTTGTGGGGATATAAGTAGTACTTATAATGTCCAGGTTAGCGCCCCACCGGCCTTGAGTTTGGATCCCATTCCTGATTTTTGTCAAGAGGGAGTTATTACACCAATCTATGGTTATGGTATTCCTGAAGCGCTTATAGATTCCGTTGAATGGAGGCTCACGTATGAAAATGATAGTTTACTATTTGTATCTAATGCCATAAATGTTCAGGAGATACCTTTTTCGGGTCCTGCCGGTAGCTACACCTTATCTTTGTGGGCAGAAAACTCCTGTGGTATAGATGAAGATTCAGTTAGGTTTATGGTGGATACGGTCCCCGATATTATCCTTGGACCCACAGATACTATCTGTATTACCGAAGGGATTTTCCAGATGCCTACGCCTATTCCTATTGGAGGTACTTGGCGCGATTCATTAGGGCGTACTGGAGTGATGACACCAGAAGGACTGTTCGATCCTTTGGCAGCCGGAGGAGGTATACAGGTAGTGGAATATGTGTTTGACGCTGCTGCTTGTGGTGAAATTGTAACTTCAAAGGAGATTTTTGTAGTCGATCTACGCAACGACGTCAGTGGCGGTGAAGATATCGATGTTTGTGTATCCGAAGATAGTATCCAACTTACGGGGGGGATGCCAGGTGGTGGCTGGTATATTGGCGAGGGAGTAGCAGATTCCTCGGGATTGTTCTTACCTTCTAGCGTAGGCGTGGGGGCCTATACGGTCACCTATTTCTATCAATTTCCAGGGACAGATTGCATCTTTAGTGACGATCTGATCGTAAACGTCCGACCATTACCGGTAGCAGAAACTGGACGATTGGATAGCTTGTGTATCAATACACCGGTGCGCTTACCCAACACCAGTATGGGCGGCGAGAATTTTGTCTGGCGGATCAATGGCGAGCAGTTGTACACGACGGCCGAACCCATCCACTCGTTCCTGGATACGGGCTTCGCTACCCTTCAGCTTTTGGCAATATCCCCCTTTGGTTGTCTGGATTCTACCGAAGTTGAGGTCTACGTATCGGGCCCTCCCATCGCGCGTTTTGCGATGGATACGACGCAGGGCTGCGCTGTACTACCCATTACTTTTGATAACCAATCCATTCCCTTTGAGTATTTTCAATACGACTGGGATTTTGGAAACGGAGTGCGTAGCACGCTACCCGAGCCCGGAACAATCCGCTTTGATCAGGGCTTTGAAGATACGACTTATTACGTAGGGCTAATAGTAAGCAACCATTGTGGAATTGATATCGCAGTGGATTCGGTTACGGTATTCCCTAAACCTATTCCTCGTCCGATTTTATCGAATAATTTTGGTTGTACACCCCTGGACGTAGAGTTTAATAACTTATCCCGTGGTCTGCCGGAAGCTTATTTCTGGGACTTGGGGAATGGTGTTACTTCGACGGATTCGATACCACCCAACCAAATTTACGAGGCGCCCGATTCCGTAAATGTTATCTATCCAATCACGCTAATGGCGACCAATGAGTGTGGTGATTCTAGTGTAACCCAGGAGATTCTGGTAAAACCAGAATTTATTCGGGCTTTCTTTTCTGCCAGTGTTAATGAAGGTTGTGAGCCGTTGGAAGTAACTTTCTCCAATTCTACCAATCCGGATTCAGCCATTATTTATAGTTGGGATTTTGGCGATGGTAATACCTCACAGTCTGAGGATACGACCTATACCTTCATGGCTCGGGGTGATTCCATCACCACTTATACGGTGACGCTATTAGCTGATAATGGCTGTGCACAGGATGAGATTAGCCTGGATATTAAAGTATTTCCCGCACCAGTCGTCGATTTTGAGGTGACACCAGTTGCTTGTGCTAATGATACTACGCGATTCTTTAATCGATCTGTTGATGTAAGCGCAAATATTTGGGAATTTGGGGATGGAGATACTTCCCTGTTGGCAAATCCAATTCACATCTATGAGGAACCAGGGATTTACACCGTTCGACTTACCAGTTTTAGCCGTACAACAGGTTGCCCTAATACCATGGAAAGAACAATTGAAATTCGCGAGATTCCAAGTCTGGATTTTGAAGTGGAAAACCTCTTTGGTTGTCCTCCTCACCGAATTGATTTGGTTAATCGTACCCAAGACGCTAGCTATTTTGAATGGGACTTTGGAGACGGGAATTCGACGGTTGGTAGAGAGGTGCCTCAGGGCCATACCTACACCGAGTCTGGTTTTTATTCAGTCACCTTAATTGCAACCGACGAATTTGCTTGTAAGAATGATTCTACCTTCAGTTTTGTACAGGTCTATCCCGTACCAGAAATAGACTTTAGTATTGATTTTTCACCAGAATGTGGACTCCCAAGTATTGCCTGTATTGATAATCAAACGATTGGTGCTGCTGCTTACGATTGGGATTTTGGAAATGGCCAATCCTCAACGGAGACACAGCCCTGTGTTGACTATTCGGATGCGGGGACTTACGATATTACGCTGGTGGCGCGCAATGAGTTTCTTTGTGAGGAGACGCTAACCCAGCCTCTTACAGTTTATGATATACCGATGGCTTTATTTGACACAAATCCCAGAGAAAGTTGTGTAGGTGCTACCCTGCGATTGTCTAATGAATCGAGCCATACGGAAGCTGAATTTACTCAATGGTACGTCAATGGCATTTTATATTCGACTGGAGTGGACGACCTGGTGTATACTTTCAGAGATACTGGTTACTATGATGTTAAGTTAATAGTTGGGAACGGTAGCGGATGTCGGGATTCCCTTTCGGTAAATGAACTGGTCAGGGTATTTCCAAGTCCTACGGCAGGTTTTAGTTTTAACAAGCTAGAAGCGGAGCGTCCTACAACTATCCAGTTTTATGATGAATCCAGTGATGATGTAGTCGGTTGGAATTGGGATTTTGACGATGGTACAGGATCAGGAGAGGAAAACCCGGTCAAACGATTTTTAAGTCGCTTCGAAAAAGAGGTAGAACTTGTTGTTAGTAATACTTTCGCCTGTACAGACACCGCAGTACAAACGGTTCAATTAGATACCTTAAGTGGTTTGTTTATTCCGAATACACTTGAACCGAATCACCCAGATAAAGGTAAAGCAGAGTTTCTCCCGCAAGGTATCGGTTTGTCGGATTTTCACATTGCGATTTATACCCGGCAGGGACAATTAGTATGGGAATCTACTTCGCTCAACGAAGAGGGGATGCCCGATGAAGCCTGGCGTGGAAATTTCAATGGCGTGCCGCTGCCCAATGGGGTTTTTGTTTGGCAAGTTATTGAAGCCCGCTTTTTGGATGGAGACGTATGGGATGGGATGGCTGATGAGCGAGAAAGGTTGAGGAAGACTGGGTTTGTTCGTTTATTACGTTAATGCTTTTACTATCCCCTTAAGCCGATCCACGCCCAGCGGGCTTTACCTAATCAATATCAGGACAGAGCATAAAAATTATCCGCTGAAAATCATTAAGTACTAGACAAATCAATTAACTCTATACTTGATGCGAGCCCGGTGACCACCATAGGTTATCCCGGGCTCTTTTCATTTTTTCTCCCCTACCTGGGTCATACTTCCCCACCCCAACACACATCCCAGTGTAAATCACATTTCAACGTTTTCAAAACCCAAAATCATGAAAATCACCGTTTCCAAAATCATGTCCCTTTTATTTATTCTTTTTTTGGCGCAAGCCAGCTATGCTCAGGTGCGCATCAAACGCAGCAGCGGTACCACCATTAAGCGGAATACCCGTGTGGTGCCTTCGCGAACCATCCCCTCAGCGGCTTCTTCCTACGCTACCGTTGCCGTCAATAGTCCCTGGGTAGCTCGTCATAATCTGACTGGCAGTGCCTACCAAAGTGAATTTTCTAAATGGAGTAAAAAAGGTTACCGCCTGACCCATATCTCTGGGTACGGAGTCGGCAATAAAGCTTACTACGCCGCCATCTGGGAGAAAAAATCGGGCCCCGCTTACGCTACCCACCATGGCATGAGTGCGGCCAGTTATCAGCAAAAATTTACCGATTATGCGAAGAAAGGCTATCGCGTCACCCATATCTCGGGTTATTATGTAAACGGTAAGGATTACTACGCGGCTATCTGGGAAAAGAAATCAGGGCCGGCTTACGTGGCCCGCCACCGCTTGAACGGTACCCAATACCAACAGGAATTCAATAAGTGGAAAGCCAAAGGCTACCGCCTGGTACACATCACCGGCTATGAAATCAACCGAAAAGCGCACTACGCGGCCATCTGGGAGAAGAAATCCGGTCCCGCTTTGGCTACCCACCATGGGATGAGCGCGGCTACTTACCAGCAGAAATTTAATCAATATAGCTCGCAGGGTTATCGTCTGGAACACCTCAGTGCCTACACCGTAAGCGGAAAAGATTATTACGCCGCCATCTGGGAAAAACAATCAGGGCCGGCTTATTCGGCTCGTCACCGACTGAATGCTGCCAACTACCAGGCCGAGTTTGACAATCATTATTATACGGGCTATCGCCCCCGCCTGGTCAGTGGCTATACCATCAATGGAAAAACCCACTTCGCGGCCATCTGGGATGCGGGTAAAATCAAAGCCAGCGATTTGTCAAAGATCAGCAGTAAGGTGCAACAATTTCTGAGTAAACATAATATCGCCGGTCTGCAGGTAGCCGTCAGTAAAGACGAAAAACTGATGTTCTCCCGGGGCTACGGGAAAGCAGACCTCGAAAACAACCTGCTGATGGGACCTAACCACAAAGGACGGATTGCTTCTATCTCCAAACCCATCACCAGTGCGGCCATCCACAAACTGGATCTCCAGGATAATGGCTTCAGTATGACCAGTAAGGTTTTTGGTCCCGCTTCCATCTTTGGTAATACCTACGGTACCAACCCGCTGAGTGCTCGCGAAAAAGCCATTCGGGTCGCCCACCTGCTGGAGCATACCGCCGGTGCCAATACCTGGGATAATAACGGTTTTCTGGAGCACACCCCGGTAGATCCACAGACGAATCAGCGTTCTCCGGAGTCTCCGGCGACGGGGGATCCCATGTTTTCTAATACTAATATGAGCCACGCTCAGCTGTTTTCCTGGGTACTCAATAACCGCAATCCGGACTATACCCCCGGCGATTACTACGCCTATTCTAACTTTGGCTATAGCGTGCTGGGCCGGATCATCGAAAAACGTACCAACCAGTCGTACGAGGCCTGGGTACGCAATAATATCCTCAAGCCCGCCGGTGCCGGAGGGATGTTTATCTCCAAAAACAGCCGCGCCCAAAAGCGAGTCAACGAAATGGTTTACTACGGTGGTAACCCCTACGGCGCCAACGTTTACCGGATGGATAGCCACGGGGGCTGGGCCGGTTCGACCATCGATTTACTACGCTTTATGGCCCACGTAGATGGCCGTAGTGGCAAAAAAGATGTCATCCCTGCCAGTGCGGTATCGAGCATGAAGAGTCGGAATAGCTACTCTAACAATCCGGTCAACATCAACATGGGCTATGGAAAAGGCTGGGGCGTATTCAGTAATGGAGTCAACCACAACGGTTCTCTGAGTGGTACCTTCTCCTGGCTGGAATGGAAGGATAACGGCATGGCTTTCGCCCTAATCATCAACAGCAATCCGGGTACCGCAGCATTCCGTAGTGAATTCGGCAAACTAGGTGATGAGATCATGGGACTGATCAGCCAGTGGCCCAACCACGACCTGTTTTAATTCGATAGTTTAAGCCTTATAATCCCATTTATTTAGGCGTCCGCAAGGGCGCCTTTTTTTTATTTTAAATACAACCCGGTTAAACAATCAAATGCCCATTAAAGTTCTACTTTTACTAAACACCCAATACAATTGTAAGATGAAGAAAGCTATACAGGTCTTAATTATCATACTCGTTCCACTTTCTGGCTTCACCCAAAGCATCGGCGAAAAACTAAAATCTCACCAGGATCAGTACCCCCTCGAAAAGGTCTACCTTGGCCACGACCGGCCCTACTATGCGCCCGGCGATACGATTTGGTGCCAGGCCTGGTTACTGGAGGGGCGTAGTCACCTCACTTTTGAAGAGCCTTCCATCCTGCACGTGGATTGGTACAATGAGCAGGGAGAATGCCTACGTTCTTATCTCCTCAAAATCAACGAAGAAGGTCAGGCGACCTTTGAGATTCCCACTTCCCCGGAAGACTCCTCCGGTGTCTATTACCTGCGGGCTTATACGCAGTACCAACGCAATTTTGACCCCGCCTACCAGTTTCAAAAATCTATCTTACTCACCTCCGAAGGGCCAGCGGTCGCACAAGCCAAAGCCAGCAATGACTTTTCCCTGCAATTTTTCCCGGAAGGCGGCTATCTCGTACAAAACTGCCTGGGCAAAGTCGCCTTTTTGGCCACCGATACCAGCGGACGGCCCATTCAGGTCTCGGGCATCTTACAAAAACGAGACGGTAGTCCCGTTCAAGCCATTCAAAGCCTCCACGAAGGCATGGGAGCCTTCTCTTTTACGCCCAAACCAAGAGAAGAATACCAGGTCGTCTGCACCTACCAGGGAATGGAAAAGACCTTTCTTCTACCCGCCCCACTTCAGGAAGGTTATCAACTCCTGGTAAATAATCGAAAAGAAGCCTTTCTAGAATTCAGCATTCGTCCCAGCCCCGGAAAAAGGCTGGTTGGTTTACAGGTGGTTGGCCATCTGCGCGGACAGGTATTCCTGGATGAAACGGTGCAGGTCGAAGAAATCTACGGAAAGCGCATTGCCAGAACCAATCTCCCCAGCGGATTGATTCAACTGACGGTCTTTGATCAAAAGGACCGTCCCATCGCCGAGCGCCTTTTATTCAACCGAAATGCCCGGGAAGAAGTGGAGGTACAGATTAATAAAAACCCAAGCGTATTCAATCCCAGAACAAAGGTGGATCTCGAACTGAATACGCTCCAGGAGCAAGCACCCATCGATAGCCGGCTCTCCATAAGCGTGTATAATAGTGAGCTGATTACCCCCCAAAAAGACGGGCTAAACATTCAGAATTATTTGTGGCTGCAATCAGATTTACAACGGCCGATTCCCAATGCCCATCAGTACCTACAAGAAGACACGCCACAGGCCAGGCTATTTTTAGATTATCTATTAATGACCCGCGGTTGGCGACGCTTTAACTGGCAGGAAGTGCTTACCGGTGCTCCACAAATCCTCTATCCCCCCGAGCAGCATATCTCCATCGCCGGCAAAGTAAGCCAGGGTCGTAAGCAGGAACCCGTCAAGGCGGAGGTCTTTCTCAGCAAGTTGGACCAGGAAGATTTCATGTCCTTAAACCTCATCACTCAGGAAGACGGCTTATTCATTTTTGAGGGTTTTGATTTTCAGGGTAGTACCGATCTGGTCTTACAGGCCAACGAGTATAACCCCCGAAAAAAGAAAAAAAGAAAAAAGGGCGAAGTCAAAAGGGTCGGTAATAAAAACGTGGATATTGAACGCATAGAACTTAATGCGCTACCCTTTATAAAAAGACAATACGATTTACCACAAATGGCTCCCGAAGAACGGGAACAATATGCACAGGCCGTCGAAAATATCCAGATCGCCAAAGCGGCCTACCGCGATATCCTGATCGACGAAATTGCCGAACTGGAAATTACTGAGTCCCGCTTAAGCGAGAATCAGAAACGGGCAGAAGAATTGAAAGCCGATTTTGATGCCTCCGGTATCCCTTATACCCCCATGTTAAGAACGCGATACCTCGATGATTTACCCACTAAGGGTATGCAGTATACTGACATTTATGAATTGATCGGTGCTCAATACCCAAGTGTAGTAATTGACCGAAGGAATCCTTCCGATAAAAAGGTAATTATGCCCAATCGAAGAAATTCGGGTGTTACTACCGAGGCAGGGGCTGCCTTGATGATCGTCGACGGTATGATTATCGACCAGAACACAGGTGGTACTATTCCTCCCATCCTACCTTTAGATATAAAGAGCATTAGTATCCTAAGTGCTACGCAGGCTTTCTATCGCTTTGGAGAACCGGCCAGAGGCGGAGCGGTAATCATAATGACGCGTGAGGAACGCTTAGAAATGGGAAATAAGTCATCAACTAAGATTAAAGGCACGCTGAATTTCACCCATCCGGGCTATTACCAGGCGCGTACCTTTTATTCCCCTCCGTATCCATTACCCAGAGCCGTTTCGGCCCGGCCCGATTTGCGAACTACCCTCTACTGGAACCCGGCGCTAAAAATCAATGATCAGGGAGAAACATTTTCTTTTTTCACGGGCGACCAGACCGGTACCTTTACCATTCAGGTCGAGGGGATCAGTACCGATGGGATACCTTTTGTACACTGGGAGGAGATCGAGGTACAAAATTAACCAAGAGGCCTTTATTTTTTTCCCGATGCGTTTCCTATTTTAAGCACTTTGTTCATCAACTCTTTTGCCCATGCGTCAATACCAGGTGAATACCGGCCAGGCCAAAGGTCTGGATCTGCTACAGCTTACCGAAACTGATCGTCCCACACCCGCTGCGCACGAAGTACTCGTGCGCTGGCGAGCTACCTCGCTGAACTACCACGATTACCTGGTGGCCATCGGCGCAATTCCGGTACCCGCCGGGCGCGTTCCTATGTCGGACGGCGCCGGAGAAGTTGTCGCAGTGGGGGAAGGTGTCGAGCAATGGAAAACCGGCGATCGGGTGATGTCCTTGTTTTTCCCCAACTGGCTCGAAGGGCTGCCCAGCCCCGACAGCACCAAAGGTATTTCTGGTGAGACCATCAATGGCTACGCCAGCGAGTACGGCTGTGTACCCGCTACTGCCCTGACCCGGATGCCCAAGGGCTATTCTTTTGCGGAAGCCGCTACCCTACCCTGTGCAGCCCTGACCGCCTGGCGGGGCTTATTTGAAGAAGGACAAGTCCAGTCCGGCCAAAAAGTACTGATCGAAGGAACCGGGGGAATGTCCATCTTTGGCCTCCAACTGGCCAGGGCCGCGGGGGCAACCGTTTATGCGACCACTTCCGCTCCTGAGAAAGCCGAAAAATTAAAATCCATGGGCGCCGAAGCCGTCGTCAACTACAAAGAAGACGAACGCTGGGGCCGAAGTATTGCCAAAGCCAGCCAGGGTGGCGTGCACATCAGCCTGGATGTAGGCGGGGGCAGCACCATGCAAAACTCTATCGATGCGACCGCCATGAATGGCCACATCATTTCGATTGGTATTCTCGGCGGCGGACGCAAGGGAACGATTACTTTCCCGAAGTTTTTCTTTAAGCACCAACATATGCACGGGATCGCAGTAGGTAACCGGGCCATGCAACGGGATATGGTTCGATTTATTGAAGCACATGAGCTCAAACCGATCGTGGATCGTAGTTTCGCCTTTGAAGAGCTGGCCGAGGCCTTTCGTTATCAGGAATCTGGTAAGCACTTCGGTAAAATCGTAGTTGTCTGTTAATGCGGTTTACTCTTTGTATACGTCTTCACTTAGCCACATTAAAATGGGGCCTTTTTTTACGAAAGTGGCCACCCATTCGGTAGAGCCATTACGGGTGGTACCGTAGAATTGTTTACTCGTCCCCATACCGTTAAAACTCACCACAAAGGGGTTTTCCGGATGGGCGCTGAGGTAATCGTTCACCTCGATCAGATAGGTACCATCCGGGGCATCGTTTAACCAAAAGACATTCTCGGGACCAAAACCATCCTGATCATCGCGATCGAGTTGCCCCCCTCCTGCCTGTGGATTCTCATAATAGATCAAAGTACCGCCCGGTGTAGTGACGTGTAGATCCTGATCTGAATTATTCTCCCAGGACAAACTAATCTGAATTTTCCCCGTGCCCAGGCGTTCCATTTTTACGTAAGTGGTATCTATCTTACTCATCTGCCCATTGGCATTCATCAGTTCCGCAACAATCGGGATTTTCCCCTCGCCCAATTTGGTCGAAAAGCTTACCGGAATACTGATGGTGCCCTCGGTGGCCGTCACCTGCACGGGAATATCGTAAAAACTTGATGCCCCTTTGATCTGAAACAAAACGCTGCGGGGCCGCGCCGAGCCACTCTGATAGCGATAGGTCATCATGGCCGTTGCTCCGTTGGAGCTGATCACGGTGTCTTCGACCGATTCAAAAGCCATTCCGGTGCCCGCCCCCGGTAGTACGGGCAAGGGACGTTCTACTTTTTTTGCGTTTTCGGGAAGTTGAATTTCCCGTAATAGCTCCTCTACTTTTTCTTCGGTGTACAAGGTGGTATCCCCTACCCCGGCAATATCCCTTTCGGCCGCAGTCTCCGGGGCAATCTTAATCTCGACTCTTCGGTTTTGGGAGCGCCCCTCCACCGTTTCGTTGTCGGCCAGGGGCTGGCTTTCGCCAAAAAAAGCCACCTTCAGGAGAGCCGGATCAACCCCCTGCCTGACGAGATAAGTCTTAATACTGGCGGCCCGCCGCTCCGATAAGCGCTGGTTAAAATCCGGATCCCCAACGTTATCGGTATACCCCAATAACCCGGTACTGTCCTGGCTTTCGATGATTTGGGCAGCGATTTTATCCAGATCTCCCCGGTATTCAGCGGGAATGGCAGACTGTCCAGTGGGGAAAAACACCAGAAAACTGCGAATCTCCAGATCAGTTGTATCCGTGGTTTTAGGTTGATCTTCCTGAGAAGAAATTTCCGTCTGAGTAAAAGATAACAAAGGAATAAGCATGCCGCACAGGCACAATAACAGGTGTTTCATAGTCAACTATTTAATGCTAAAAGCTTGGTACTCTGTAACATAAATTTCTACGCATTTTAACTTAAATTACACAGTGTACTTAGGTCGAAGCAGGAGCTTCTCCCGAGCAGATTGAAGTGGTTCAAATCAACTTGAATGAAGGTCATCTGATATTAAAAATACTAAAAAAATCGTATACTATCCCGGAACGCACCAATACATATAAAAATCACTAAAATAATGACATGCGAAAACTGATTAAAGACTTCAAGGAATTTGCGGTAAAGGGCAATCTCATCGACCTGGCCATCGGTATCATTATCGGTACGGCCTTTAATAAGATCGTTAGTGCCCTGGTCGAAAACGTCATCATGCCGCCCTTTGGACTGGTCTTTGGGCAGCGGGGCATGGCGCAGTACCAATGGGTACTCCGCGCCCCCCAAACCGACGCCAGCGGAGCCGTCATCGAAGAGGCCGTTGTTCTCTCCTACGGTATTTTTCTGCAGGCCTGCCTGGATTTTTTAATCGTTGCCTTCACGATCTTTGTGGTCGTCCGGGTATTCAACCGGCTACGCAATCAGGCCGAAGACGAAGAAGAAACCAAAGTACCCACTCCTAAAAACATCCAACTCATGGCCGAAATGCGCGATCTGATGAAGGAACAGGGTCAGACGCTGAAAAAGATAGCGGAACAAGGTAAATAAGTCGAAGCGCCTGCTTCGACCGGTATTCCCCTACTCCGCCATTCCCTCGCGGAAAGTCGTGCGATCGGGATCGTATCCTTCCGGGAAACGGGCCCTGAGTTTTTCGATATTCAGCTGCATCACCTCTTCCAGCGTCCAACCAAACTGGGTACAGAGGGCCGCCAGATACCAGAGGACATCGCCCAGTTCTTTTTTAAGTTTTTCCTGGTCAATGCCGCGCTGATGGAAAACGCCTTTTTTTATTAAATCCGCGACCTCACCGGATTCGCCACTCAGTCCGACGGCATTCCAGACGATCATGACCTGCTCGTCGGTCATTTCAAAATCGGGCTTTTCGGTCAGGGTACGATTCGCTAACTTTTGGTATTCGTTGGGTGTCATCATGTGTCGTGTGTTGTATTGAAAGGGAATTGGTCCGGGTAATGGAAAAAAGACAGTAAGGGTACAGGTAAACTTTTAGACCATTAAACATCTGATTATTAATTACTTACTAGTGAAAAAGGTGCTTTTCACAGGTAAATTTCTTCCAGTTTTGTCCCGGCGCTTTCCTCACAAAGCAAGTATATTGAAGTCACTCTTCAAACTTAAGGGTGAAAATATTTTAAGAAGCACTAATTTTTCTCGTTAGAAAGTCTCCGTACTAAATTTACGGAGGCTTTTTTTTTGAGCATAAAGTCTTTAAATTAGGGGTTCTGATTGACCATCTCCTTAACATTAGACATGCAAAGTACTTCTTCGTTTACTCGTTACTTACCTTTACGTTCCATCCTTTTTCTCTATACGCTCCTGTTTAGCTTGTTGATTTTAATCTCCGCCTGCCAACCCCCTACGGATATTCCCTTTGACACCTCCACCGATGAATTTATCCTCAAGCCCGGTTTTGCGATCCAGACCGTCGCTGCTGAGCCCCTGCTGGATTCCCCCATGGCCTTCTCTTTTGACAAGAAAGGCCGTATCTGGGTGGTAGAGCTCCCCGGCTACATGCGTGATATTGATGGTTCGGAGCAGCAAAGACCCGATGGAAAAGTCGTCTTATTGGAAGATACTAATCAAGACGGCTACATGGATAAACGAAGCGTGATTCTGGATCAACTGGAAGCCCCACGTGCCATCCTCCATGCTTACGGGGGCTTAATGTATTCTGATGGGACCGAGCTCTGGTGGGCTAGGCTGGACGACACCCGGGTTACCGAAAAAGTACTGGTTGATTCCCTTTACGTAGTGGGTGGGAACATTGAGCACCAGCCCAATGGTTTACTCTATAACCTGGACAACTGGATCTACAGTGCCAAATCAAATGCTCGTTACCGCTATCAGGGTGGCCAGTGGCTACGCGAAGCCACCACGAGCCGCGGACAGTGGGGCCTGTCAAACGACACCCAGGGTCGACTCTACTACAATAATAATAGTGTATCGGTGATGGCCGATCTAATGATGCCCAACCTACTCATCCAAAACCCTTATCAAAAGGTAAAGAAGGGCCTTAAGCAAAATATCGGTACTAGTAACCGGCTCTACGCCTACCAGGCCACTGCCGTCAATCGCGGTTATCAAGACGGCGTGTTGGATGAAGAAGGAAAAATCAAAAACTTCACTTCCGCCTGTAGTCCACTGGTCTTTACCGGAGATGGTTTGGGAGAAGGCTTCCACCAGGACGTCTTCGTCTGCGGACCGGAAGGGAATCTGGTCAAGCGTTACCATCTACAGGAGAAAGAGGGGCTTACACAGGCCGTGCCCGCCTACGATTCTACGGAGTTCCTCGTCTCCAAAGAAGAGACCTTCCGCCCGGTCAACCTGTACAACGGTCCCGATGGTGCACTTTATATTCTCGATCTCCGTAAAGGGGTCATTCAGCACCGCGCCTATATGACGAGTTACTTACGCAAACAAATCCTCAATCGGGGGCTGGACAGCATTAACGGTTTGGGCCGCATCTACCGCGTGGTAGCCGAAGAGCATCTCGAAGCCAAAGCCAGGGACTTCTCCCAAATGAGTACGACGGAGCTGAGTGACCTACTCGCTTCCCAACTGGCCTACGAACGTAATTTTGCCCAGCAGGAGCTGGTCTATCGCCAGGAAAAAAGTATCGTACCCCTTCTCGAGGCACTGGCCCTGCAGTCGGACCAGCCCTATGCTCAACTGCATGCCCTATGGACCCTGGAAGGTTTGGACGCTTTTAGCGAAAGCCTCTGGCTACAAATGATCGAAATGGATAACGAGCCGCTGATTGTGGCCCAGCTCATCCGCTTTTCGGGCTTTTTAGCGAAAGCGCCTACCGAATCAGATTTATTGGCACAACAAATGGCTTTTTTCCAAAAAGCAGTACGGGCAGATCATCCCCTGGTCCTTCGTCACCTGGCCCTCCGACTGGGGCAGATACCCGGCGAAGAAGCCCTGGCCCTGTTGGTTGAACTGATCGGGCAGCGGCCTGGTGATCCAGTACTGCGGGAAGCAGCCATCAGTGGTATTGGCGGCCAGGAAGCCCGGGTCTTCGCTGCTCTTCCCGCTAATGCCCCCCTGCCAACCTTTCAAAATCAACTGCAACAAGTCATGATCAATCGTAAAGCCGGCGAGAAAAAGGGACCTAAACTTGCCCAACAAACCTACAAAGACAATCGAACCGCCGGTTTTAATTTGTTTAATACCTACTGCTCTTCCTGCCATGGTCTGGACGGTATGGGCAAAGACCAACTGGCTCCCCCCCTACTCAACTCCGAATACGTGGGTGGCTCTAAAGATCGTCTGATTTTATTGACCCTCAACGGACTCTACGGCCCCATAACCGTAAATGGAAAGCGCTATGAGATGAACGCCGTCATGCCCGGCATTAAAAATAATCCGGAGCTTTCCGACAAGGATATTGCTGACCTGCTGATTTTCCTGCGTAACTCCTTTAGCTTCTCCAGTACGTATATATCGGAAGCAGACGTCGCCAGATGGCGGGTCGCTACCAGGGACCGCGAAGAACTATTTACGGAAGAAGAACTAAAGCAGTACGAATAAGAGGCTAAAGTATGGCCTGAGGTACCGGTTGCCAGCCGGGCGAATCACTTTAGGAAAACATTATTTCAACTAAGTAACGGTACAAACAAAAACGTATGAACGATAAAATCACAAACACGCTGCTGCTTTTACTCCTGAGTAGCGCTTTTTTGACGGCTCAAGAAGATATTTTTTCTAAAAAATACATTCAGAATGCCATGAAAGCGGCCTTTGAATGGCAGCAGGACCATCCCAAACATGCCCTCAACGACTGGACCAACGGCGCTTATTACACAGGCGTAACCGAAGCCTGGAAAACCACCAAGGATAAAGACTACCGGCAAGCCATCCTGGAAATGGGCCGGGAACTCGACTGGCAACCCGGCAAGCGTTGGTACCACGCCGACGATATCATCATCAGCTATAGCTTTATCGAGCTGTACAAAAAGAAACCGAAATGGGTAGACCTGGGGCCCACCAAACGGGATCTGGATAAGGCCATCCTCTACGGCGACGCCCATAACTGGAATCGACCGCAAATCGAGAACATGATTTGGTGGTGGTGTGATGCCCTCTTTATGGGTCCGCCCGTATTCGTCAATTATGGGGTGATGACCGATAATGATATTTACCTAAAGGCCGTGGACAAATGGTATAAGGAATGCTACGATCAGCTCTACGATCAGGAAGCCCATCTGTGGACCCGTGATAATTCCTACCTGGCCAATACTGGCAAACGGGAGGAGAACGGCGAGAAAATCTTTTGGTCGCGCGGCAACGGCTGGGTCTTTGCCGGCCTGGCCCTGGTGCTGGAACACATGCCCGCCGACTATCCCAACCGCCCCTTTTACGAGCAGATCTTTAAGGAGATGGCCGCCAAACTAAAAGACATCCAACCCGAAGAAGGCGATTGGCGCAGTAGCCTCTTGTATCCCGAAGGTCACGAGCACGGCGAATCCAGCGGTACCGGTTTTTATACCTTTGGCATGGCCTACGGGGTTCGCAAAGGCCTATTATCCAGATCGGAATACCTGCCCGTCGTCAAGAAGGCCTGGGCCGCCCTGGTTGAGAACCAACAGCCGGACGGTATGATCGGCTTTGTACAACCCATCGGTGCCGCCCCTTCTCTACAGGTGAATAAAGATCTGTGGGAGCGCTACGGTACGGGCGCCTTTCTCGCGGCGGGCTCGGCAGTGATGAAATTAATGAATTAATTATAGGGTTAAAGTGCTCCTTTAACCTTTCTCCTTTAACCTTAAACCAATGTTACGACTTACTCTTTTTCTATTTGCCCTACTTATGGTAGCCTGCCAAGCTAAAGAAACCAAAGCTACCCAACCCAACGTGGTCATTATCTTTTTGGACGATTCGGGTTACGGAGATTTTACGCCTTTCGGCAAAACGGGGCTGGAGACGCCGGGGGTAGCCCAATTAGCTGCCGAAGGCTGTGCGTATCAGAACTTCTACGTGCCACAGGCCATCTGTTCCGCCAGCCGGGCCGCCCTAATGACGGGTTGCTACCCTGGCCGCACCCGGGTATTTTCGGCTCATCCGCCCAAGGCCCGGGGTCTGGATACCATCTACCCCACCATGGGGGAGATCTTTAAGGCCGCTGGCTACAGCACGGCGGTTTTTGGCAAATGGCACCTGGGTGATCAGGAAGATACCCGCCCCCACAATCGGGGTTTTGACGAAAGTGCCGGCCTGATGTACTCCAATGACATGTGGAAACACCATCCCGAAAATCCGGAATACTGGGGGCAGTTCCCCATTCAATACTGGGAAAATGGTCAGGTGACCATCGAAGACGTCGGCCACGCTGAGCAGGCCCAACTCACCAAATGGTATACCGAAAAGGCCGTCGATTTTATCGAACGCAAAAAAGAGCAACCCTTCTTACTCTATGTCCCCCACTCTATGCCCCACGTACCGCTTTACGTCAGTGAAGCCTTCGAAGGTAAGTCTGGCCAGGGGCTATACGCGGATGTGCTCCTGGAACTAGACTGGTCGGTTCAACAGATTAATCAAGCGCTGAAAGATAATGGGCTGGAAAAAAACACCATCCTGATTTTCACTTCCGACAACGGTCCCTGGATCGCTTACGGCAATCAGGCCGGCATGACGCCCTTTCGGGAAGCCAAAGCCACTTCCTTCGATGGCGGTATTCGCTCGGCCTGTATCATTAAGTACCCACCGGCCATCGAGGCCGGGAGCCGTTCAGACCGCAGCTTTTTCTCCATCGACCTTTTACCAAGCCTGGCCGCTCTGACGGGAGTGCCCCTACCCGATCAACCACTTGACGGAGCGGACGTTTGGCCCCTAATCACTGGACAGGCGGATGCCCCCGCACCGCAAGACTACTACGCCTTCTCAACGGGTAATGAATTCCAGGGGGTAATCAGTGGCGACGGTGAGTGGAAGCTACACCTACCCCACGCTTACCGCACTTTGGTGGAAGACGGTGCGGATGGGATGCCTGGCAAATATGAGCAACGACAAATTGATACGGCACTATTTAATCTGCGAAAGGATCCCTTTGAGACCAGCAATCTATTGCGGGAAGAGCCAGCCGTAGCGCATCGCCTGTTGGAGTATGCAGCGGAGCATCGGGCCAAGTTTTACAAGGAGAAGTAATGAGTTTCGATTCACTTTGAGCCAATCGACTGCCTTTCGGCAAAAAAAATAAAAAAATCTTTTCAGGCGACTAGAAGAATACACGCCTACCCTGACCGATACCCAACAAATCTACGGTTTTAGAGGCCACTATCGAATACAAGTTCGGCTTAGTTTACTTCATAAACTAAGTTAGTATTCCCCTACTGGCATTCCGCCGTTTTTTTAGCTAATTTTGCGGCTTGCTTTGGGAAAGACACAGGCAGTTCTGTAGATTTCCTTTTAAATTTCTTGCCGGACTAAAGCCCGGCGAACTACTGCTTCCGCAAATAAGAAAAGACATGCAGAAATATTTCAATCTCTTTGACCTCAAGCAAAAAGTCGATTATAAAATTGAGATCCTCGCCGGGCTGACCGTCGCTATGGCGCTAATCCCCGAGGCGGTGGCCTTTGCGCTGATCGCGGGTCTGACGCCCCTGACCGGCCTTTACGCCGCCTTCGTAATGGGCCTGGTGACGGCGGTACTGGGCGGTCGTCCGGGTATGATTTCCGGTGCCACCGGTGCGATTGCCGTTGTGTTGGTTACGCTGGTACAAGACCACGGGGTGGAGTACGTTTTTGCCACCGTGATTCTGGCCGGGCTGCTACAGGTAGGCGCCGGCGTTTTAAGATTAGGTAAACTCATGCGCCTGGTCCCCCACCCCGTCATTTTTGGCTTTGTCAACGGGCTGGCGATCATCATCTTTATGTCTCAGTTGACCCAGTTTAAAGGGCCCGAGGGTAACTGGTTACAGGGCCAGGAGATGTATATCTTCCTGGGTTTAGTCTTGCTGACTATGCTGATCATTTGGGGCCTGCCTAAATTGAGTAAGGCCATCCCTTCATCGCTGGTTGCCATTGTCGTTGTTTTTGCCATTGTGACGCTGGTGGGCCTGGACACCAAGACGGTAGGTGATCTGGCTAATATCCAGGGGGGCTTCCCGCCCTTCCATCTGCCACAAGTGCCGGTACAGTTTGAGACCCTACGAATTATTTTCCCCTATGCGGCTATCGTAGCCGGGGTTGGACTGATTGAGAGTCTGTTGACGCTAAATATCATCGACGAGATCACCGAGACGCGCGGACGCGGTAATAAAGAAGCCGTCGCACAGGGGATTGCCAATATGCTATCGGGCGTCTTTTCCGGGATGGGTGGTTGCGCGATGATTGGTCAGAGTCTGATCAACATTTCCTCCGGTGCACGGGCTCGTCTGTCGGGTATCGTAGCGGCCGTCATGCTACTGGTTTTCATCATGTTTGGTGCGCCGCTGATTGAGCGCATGCCCATGGCGGCCCTGACGGGCCTGATGATCATGGTTTCGATTGGTACCTTCGAGTGGGCCAGTTTCCGCGTATTTAATAAGTTTCCCAAGTCGGACACCTTCGTAATGGTGCTGGTGACGGTGATTACCGCGGTGCTGCACAATCTGGCCCTGGCCGTACTGGTAGGGGTCGTCGTAGCGGCCCTGGTCTTTGCCTGGGATAATGCCAAGCGCATTCGGGCCCGCAAGCACATCGACGAAGACGGCGTGAAATACTACGAGATCTACGGTCCCTTGTTTTTCGGTTCGGTTTCGGTCTTTAACGATAAATTTGACGTACGGAACGATCCCGAGGAAGTCGTGATCGACTTTGCCGAGAGTCGCGTGGTGGATATGTCGGCCATCGAAGCCCTGAACAAAATCACGGAGCGCTACCACAAGGTGGGTAAGAAAGTCCATCTCAAACACTTGAGCAAGGACTGCCGCCGTCTGCTCAAGAACGCCGAAGCGGTGATTGACATTAACGTGCTGGAAGATCCGACGTATAAATTGGTGGTGGATTAGTATTCAAGGGAAACAAGGGTAAAGGGTAAAGGGTAAAGTAGAAAAGGATAAAGACAAGTAGCTAAAACTTACGGAGTCTGGTCGGCTTGCGAAACATTTGCCAAGAATAAACCAAAGGCTTTAATACAGTTTATTTTCCAACCAAATGACCGCTCCCCCTTCTCCCTGCCACTTGACTAATTCCTGAAACATATCCCTTTCGTTCATTACGTTGGTATTGGCCCCCAGGACGATGTCTACATCGCCATCACCATCCAGGTCACCAGCATCCATTGTTATCCAGCTACTATTTTTTGCTTCCGCAAAACTGTGGGCCTGAAAGTCGGAACCCAGGTTTTCAATATACAGAAAGCCTTCCTGCGGCATCCCCGCAGGATAAGCGAAAAAACCTACGGCAGCGATATCCAGATCTCCGTCCTGATCAAAATCGATCGCCCGGGCACGGTAAGTCCCTTGCTGGGGTAAAAACCACTGTTCCGCATAGGTTCCCGAACCTTCGTTGGTAAATAGTCGAATACCGTGAAAGGCTTTGGGAGGGATGCCGAAATCTCCGCTATCCCCATTCGTATACAGAATATCTTCGTCCCCATCCTGATCAAAATCGACCAGTTCGAAGTAAGTGGAACCGTAAGTCGGTGGGAATTGCAGCAGTTTTTCCTCTGAAAAACTGCCATTCCCCTGATTGGTGTATAAATAGAGCGCTTCCGTACCCTGTGCTACCAATGCGTAGATATCGGGTAAGCCATCTTGATTGACATCCCGGATGACGGTATGGATCGCCCCGGGACGCGGCTGGACTACCTTTTTTTGCGGTCCTTCCGGTGTATTTAGGTACAAATGTAAGCCCCCCAATTCCTTACCAAATTCACAAACCAGCCAATCTTTGCGCTGGTCATTATTAAAGTCCTGGTATTTAACATCTACCGGACGTTCTCGCTGGTCAAACAGGGTTTGTATCCCCTCTTCTGATGCCTTATCAGGGGAAAAGCGGCCAATACTTCCGGTAGGATTATCACTACCCACGAAAGAGCCGATAAAAGATAAGATCCATTCTTCTTCGTCTCGAACGGCATGGACCAAAGGAGAAGGAATTGCCTGCTTTACGGATTCTTCCCCTTCTGTATTAATGACCACCAGGTTATTTTCCTCACTAATCAGGGTATTTCCGACCATGATCTCTCGATCACCAGTAATCTTAAGGAAAGAGACCCCATGCGGCCCGGTCTTCCAGGGGATTTTATGCACATTAAATTGATCTAATTGGGGCTTGATATCGAGCCGCTCGCCGGCGGGAGGCTGCGGAGGAGATTCCGTTAAGTAAAAACGCCAGATTTTGGACCAGGTGTCTACGTCAATCGTTGGTTCTGCCGGAAAAACACCCGCGGAATCTATCCGGGCTTTTGCCGTCTCATTGACGCTGTCTTCAAACCTAAGGTCAGTGGCGCGCAGACCAAAGTATTTCGACATACCGGGTAGCAATTTTCCTTGCCAGTAATTCCTTGGAAAAACCGCCGGCTCAATGTAGGTATGGCAACTGGCACAATAGGCCTGGGCCAGGCTTTTCCCTTCTGCCAGCTCCGCTTCCGTCATGGCAGCAAAGGTAGCCGGAAAAAGATCCGCTCTCGTCAGTTCCTTAGGCTCGGGAGCGGTACTGCAATCCCACAATACTACGCTTAAAAGCACCAAAAATAACAAAGCCTTGATCTTGATCATACTGTACAATCGTTTTTAATGACGCTAAAGGGGTGATTCTCGATGAAAGGTTCAAATGTAGGGAATTTGTCCTGAAACGACCCTATTGGGTGGAAACAGAAAAAGCCCATTCGACACTAATCTTAAGCCATTTAAATAGAAATCAAGCCTTTTTCTTTAGCACCACGGAAAATAGGGTAAGGACGGTTTTTAGTTTTTGTGGTATTTCTATTTGATGCCTTTGCCCTGGCTGTAAATATCCACTTGGGGTGCAAACAGGGGTTTGTTTATCTTGTCACCACTTAAGGAATTTGTTTAAAAAGGGACAAGAAAGAAAAGCCACGGAAAGAAACCAAACTTAAGTAGCCCCCTACTCCACCACCTTCATCAACCTCGCCGACAGATCCGGGTCTTCCATCTCTTTATCCAGGGGAAACATGGGGCGGTTGATGTGCTGGTAGCCCAGTCGCTCCAGGTCCTGATCGACGCCGCCCGGGGTGAGGGCCATGATCCAGTCGCCGCGCATCTCGTAGAGCTCGGGTACCAGGTAGCCAATCTTCACTACCACGATATTGGCCGCCCGGGGGTCCAGGCCCAGCTTAGTGAAATCGGATTCGTGGTGATAGGGCTTGCGCTTTTTAGTGACGATGACGTGTACGCTCCCCACCTTTACGACCACCTCAATCTCGGCGTTCTCATCCCCCTCTTCGATGGCTTCGACGGTGCCGTTTAGTTCGATGGGTGGGGCGTAGCGATCATCCACGGCCGCTCCGACCTTGCCGCTGATGGGGGCGCCTACGCCGGCTTCCACCGCTTTTTCGACCAGCTCCGGTCCCGGTATGGAGGCGTAGATCAGCGTAGGACCGTCGGCGGTTTTAAATTCCGGTCGGGCCAAAATCTGCTGTAGGGTCCAGGTGACATCACCGGCACCGCCGGCGGTGGGATTATCGCCCATATCGCTGATGATAAAGGGCTTTTCCTCGCTGGCGACCGCCATGTCCAGACTTTCTTCCAGGGAGGCGACCGGGGCGACGAATTCAAAATCGTTCCGTACCGACCAGAAATATTGGGCCAGTTCTTCGGCGGCCGCCGTGACCTCTGCTTTATCATTTCCGTAGGCCATCACTACCGCGTGGTTGCGCGGCGCATCGGCCCAGGCGTAGCCCACCCAGATGGCGGCATCAATCACGCCTTCTCCCTGGATGACCGAGGGTATTTTGGCATATAAGCTTTTCGCGGGTTCGATGCGGGTGCTGGTTTTCTCTCCCGGTAGCAGGATGGGCACCGGCACCCAGGCCTTGTATTCGGGTTTACCTTCGCCACTTTCGATGACATCGAGTAAGTTTGTCAGCGCCCGCTTTTTGGATTCAATAGCATCCTCGTGGGGGGCCATGCGGTAGCAGGTGATCAGATCGGTCTGTTCGGCCAGGCGTTTACTTACATTGCCATGTAAATCCATGGAGGTGGAGATGATCATCTCCTTACCCAGAACTTCGCGGATGCGGAGGATCATATCTCCTTCGGGATCGTCCAGGCCGACCACACTCATCGCCCCGTGAATATCGAAAAATAATCCATCGTAGGGGGCGTCTTCCTCTAAGCGCGCCATCATCTCTCCGACCAGCTCTTCGTAGGCCTCCCGGGTCACTATCCCGCCCGGTAGGGCATGGCCCCGCAGAGCCGGATAGTATTCTGCCCGCTGGCGGGTAATAGAATCTTCGTGCATAAAGGGATAATAGGAGAATACTTCCGTTCCCCTACGCGCGTGAAAAGCCTCGACCTCTGATTGGGCCGGCGAAAAGGTGCTGGACTCGATGGCCAGGCCGGCGATGGCGATTTTGGGTAAAGCTTGATTGGCCTGGTCTTCGTTTTGCTGACAAGCCGTGAAGAGTAAGAAAGTTATTGACAATAAAAACAGTGAGGTGTATTTCATTGGTATATATTTTAGTAAAGTCTATTTTACAGTTAGAAGTTGTTTAAGAATTCCTGGTGAGATGATTGGTAACGGCTTGGAAGTCAAGACAAGGCTACTTTTTTTTCTCGTAGCCATCCGCCTGAGGCGGACCGCGTAAAACTCGCCTCCGGCTCAAACAGGTTGACGCTAGCACATGGGCATTTCATCTGTATGTAGTTTTAATAGGATTCTGATTTATAATCATTTGTGTACCTTCTTAAAAGCTTGAATCACGAAAGATTCGAAGGTTAAAGGCGAAAGTATAAAAGTTAAGGCAATTATATGTCTCACACTTTAACCCTTAACCTTTCGACTTTATCCTTTCTATATTTCATCCGCGTTCTGGTGTGTCTTAGGTGCATGGGGAAAGTACGTAAAATAGGAAATATTGTTTAGTGGTTAGACGTAGAGACATACCAACTTATATAAAATACGATTCTGTTTTGCATCTAGTATTGATCTTTTGTACTTTTCTGCACTAATTAGATTACCATGGCTCGCATTGATTTTTCTAAAGTGGAGGATGTCGATTTTGTCTTGTCACAGAATAAGGCGGTCCGTCTGCTGCGTAAGGAGCACGCGCCACTCATTGTAGCCTTTCTTTGGAGTAGCTTCAAAGAGCAGCATCGGCAGACCTACCCGGCCAGCGAGTTGACGACCCGTCTGTCCGATTTACTTTTCAGTATCAATAATCCGGAGCCACGGTTTCCGCGTCCTGCGCGCTATTACCTGGAGGTCTGGACGCAAGAGGGATTTTTGCGGCAGTACTACGAAGAGCAGGCGGTAGAGGCTACTTTTGAGCTAACGCCGGCCACCGAGCGGGCGCTACTCTGGATTACGGAGCTGGAGCAAGGTTCTTTTGTTGGGGCAGAATCCCGCTTGCTGCAGGTATTTCAGCTTTTGCGCGAGTTGGCCATGGGTACGACCGAAGATAAAAACCTGCGACTAGAGCAGTTGCAGGAAGAAAAAGCGCGCCTGGAACGGGAGATCGAAGCACTCGAAAATGATGAGCTACAGCGCCTGGATTCTACCCGGGTACGCGAGCAGTATTTCCTGATCGAGGAAGCTTCGGCCAAGCTATTATCAGATTTTCGGCAGATAGAAGAGAATTTTCGCCTACTGAATGCCCAGGCCCGCGAGGAGCAAATCACTAAAGCTGCCAGCCGTGGGGCTATTCTCGATGATATCTTTGATGCACAGGATGCCATCCTGGAGACAGACCAGGGGCGTACTTTTAATGCTTTTTGGTCCTTTTTGATGAATCAGCAGCGTCAGGATGAGCTGGATGAGTGGACCCGCCAATTATTCTTACTGCCCGAGCTGGAGCAGCTGCGTCGCCGCTCGGCTATCCCCCGGTTGAAGATGTCGCTGGTGGCAGCGGGGGATCGGGTGAACCAGACGACCGATCGTCTGGTCGAGCAACTTCGTCGTTTCTTACAATCGCGTGCCGTACTTGAAAACAAGCGCGTAGCGCAGATTATTACCGAGATTGAGCAACTGGCTATTCGCGTTAAATCGGAACCTCCCGGGGCTAAGCAGTTTTTTGCCATTGAGCACCGACCGGATATCCATTTGGTGATGGATCGAGGCCCTTACGAGCCGCCGCAGGTGCCGCGTTTAAAAACCAGGGGGATTGAGCTGGGACAGGGTACGGGGGTACTCACTACCGCCCTTTACGAGCAGCTTTACATTGACCCGGCAGAGTTACGGGGCCGTATCAAAACCTTATTGCGCGGACGCGATCAGATCAGTCTACAGGAGGTGATAGAGACCATTCCTATCGAGAAGGGGCTCAGCGAGCTGGTGGCTTACTTTAGTATCGCTACCGACTGGGAGGGTAAGCAAAAGGCCGTCATCAACCGGCAGCGACGCCAGCGGCTGTTGTATACCCAGGCAGAAGAAACCTACTCTATTGACTTACCAGAAACGATTTTTATTGCATGACGAACGAAGCTTACACCCCGGATTTTGGCGCGGCAGCCGTACACCTGCTGCGTGGTATCTTGTACCGTGAACAAGAGACGGCCTGGACGGCACTGATTCGATACAGGGGGCGTTTAGAGGAATATTTTTCGGTCTTGGGCCTGCAGTTATTAGTCGACGAAGCAGAAGGCTACGCCTATTTGCGGCAATATCAGGACGCAGAAGCTACGGAGGTCGGACTGCCCGATGATTTTCCGACCCTGATGAGCCGCCGCCGCCTGTCCTATTCCTTAACCTTATTGTTGGTGCTTTTGCGTAAGCGCCTCCTGGAGTTTGAAATGGCTGGGAACGATACTCGACTGGTGCTCTCTCAGCGTGACATGGTAGAGATGATGCGCATCTACGAGGATAGCCTGCAGACCAACGAGCGCAAACGCGAAGATCTCATCCTGAAATACATCAAGCGTCTGGCGGATTACGGTTTTTTGCGTCCTATGAAGGCGGAAGAAGATCGCTATGAGGTAAATCGAATCATCAAGGCATACCTGCCCATCGATGAATTAAAGAAAGTGGCGGATAAGTTGCGGGCTTACGCCAAAAATAAAGGAAAATGATAGCAAGCGAATCCATAGCCCTGCCACCGGGCTTTCGTTTTACCCGCCTGGAGGTACTCAACTGGGGAACCTTCGACCGGGAGGTCTGGCACATTGAGCCAGGGGGTAAAAATGCCCTGTTGACGGGCGATATCGGCTCTGGCAAATCGACGCTGGTCGATGCCATCACTACCCTGTTGGTCCCACCGCGCAAGATCACCTTCAACAAGGCCGCTGGTGCCGAAAGTCGGGAGCGCAACCTACGCAGCTATGTTAAAGGCGCTTACAAAAATGAAAAGGTAGAGCACTCGGGTAAGGCGCGGGATGTCTATCTACGGGAAGGCCACGCGCACCATACTGTTTTATTAGCCCGGTTTTTTAATGCTAAGCTCAATGAAACGATCAGCCTGGCCCAAGTCTTATGGATGCAGAACGATCAGGTGCGTAAGTACTACGTACTGGCCCAAAAAGAGCTGTATATCCAGGGCGATTTTTCGGATTTTGGCAGCAATATCAATAACTTGAAAAAACGATTGCGCCAGGCCGACAAGGTAGACGTCTTTGACAGTTTTACGGATTATAGCAATCGCTTTCGCCAGAGCTTTGGAATTAAGCAAGTGGAGGCCCTGGAGCTTTTCTACCAGACGATTTCTATGAAATCGGTTGGCAACCTGACCGATTTTGTGCGGGAGCGGATGCTTGGGCAGACAAATATCCAAAAGAATATCGACGAGCTGGTACGCCGCTACCAGGAGCTGACCGAAGCGCATCAGGCGGTAAAAATGGCTCGTGAACAATACGAATTGCTTCAGCCACTAGTAGAAGATGCGTCGCGTCGGCGCGATATTCTAAGTAAGATTGGGGGTCTGGAAGCTCTACTGGAAGAGATTCCTCGCTATTTTGCACAGCGCCGTTTGGGAGCCTTACGGCAAAAGCTGACGGAGCAGTACAACGACTGGCAAAAAAACGAAGCCCGCCGGGTTCAGCTTTCGAATAGCCTGAGTGAAAAAAGGCGAGACCTCAGTGCCCAACAGACCCTATTGGCGGGGCTCGATGTCAGTCAACGGCTGCAAAGCCTACACTGGCAAATAAACCAACTGCGTACAGAGAAAGAACGCCGACAAGGGATGTCCAGCCGCTACGCAAAAGTAGTCGAAGCCCTCAATGCGCACCACGCCCAAAAATGGCTGCTCCCCTCAACATTGGATGAATTTATGGCGCAGCGGGCGAGCTTGCAAAAGGTGCTGACCGAAACGGAAGAGAGCTTACAAGAGCTTAGCCGGGCAATGCCAGATATCCACGTGCGTTATCGTCAGATTCAGGGTGAGCTACAGCAATTGAACCGCGAGCTTAACTCTTTGCGAAAGCGCCCCACCCAGATTCCTGAGCGGAACTTGCAATTGCGCCAGCGCCTCCTGAGCGAGCTGGGGTTAAGTGCCGAGGTTTTGCCCTTTGTGGGAGAACTACTGCGCGTGCGGGAGTCTGCCTCTGACTGGGAAGGGGCTATTGAGCGCTTGCTACATAGTTTTGGCCTCAGCCTACTGGTGCCCGATGAGCACTACCCCGCAGTCAGTAAATTAGTAGACCGGCTGCGGCTCAAAGGCAAGCTGGTCTACCTAAGAACTTTGCCCCATCAGCAAGGGAGCAAAGGAAATCCAGAAGAAGACTCTCTACCGCATAAGATGGCGATCAAAGGCGATACGGTCTTTTACGATTGGTTGGAGACCGAACTGGCCCAGCGCTATAACTATAGCTGTTGTGAGACCCTCGAAGACTTTCACCGGCAGCCCCGCGCCCTGACCAAAGCCGGGCAGATCAAAAGCAGCCGAGTGCGCCACACCAAAGATGATCGCTATGGTATCGGGGATCGTCGCCGATATATCCTGGGCTGGTCCAACGAGGCGAAAATTGCAGCCCTGGAAACGGAGCAGGAACAATATCGTCTGGAACGAGCTAAAGTGGAGCAAGAAGAAGAACAGCTACAACACCTGCAGCGGCAGTTGGATCACCAGCGGCAGCTGCTGCTGGATTTACAACGCTTTGAGGACTTTGCTGAAATAGATTTTGCGCAAAGCGTACAGCGCCTGGAGCAATTGCAGCAAGAACAGCGTGCCCTGGAAGCAGAATCCGGCGAACTCCGAACTATTCAGGAACGCATCCGCGACCTGGAGAGTAGGATTGCTGAACTCAGTAGGGATAACGAATTGGCCTCGGAGCAGCGTGGTGCCATTCGGAATGAGTTGCTGCGCAATACCCAACAGATGTATGAGCTGCTGGAATTATTGGAAGCCCGCTTGCCGATGGTAAGCCTGGATGCCCAGGGACGACCGGTCGACATGGCGCAGCACTACCATCTTTTTCAGGCGATCGAACTGCCCGAGCGGTCGCCCTCTCCCCTACTGGAAAAGCGTATGCAGCGGCTGGATATCCGGATGCAGGTCGATGACAGGGAGCTGTATCGCCAGCAGCTGCAGCTGATCCAATCGATCAATGGACAGCGCGGGAGTATTGCCCGCCGCAAAGAAGACCTCTCAGCGGTAGAGCGACGCATCGTACAGAAGATGACCAATTTTCGCAACCGCTACCCCGAGGAAGCACGGGACATTGACGCCGATATTCAGGCGGTACCAGCTTTTGAAGACTTGTACGGGCGCCTGGTGCGCGATGATATCCCCCGACATGAGGAGCGTTTTCGCGACTTACTCAAACAGGGGGCCATTCGGGGCATCCTAAGCTTTAAGACGAAGTTGGAAGATTACGAGCGGGAAATCGAGGAAAAGATCGAAAGCATCAATCAGCATCTGCGAGAGATCAATTATAATAAGGGCACCTATATCCGCATTATTAGCGAGGCGGTACGCACCGACGATATTATGGGCTTTAAGCAAGATCTACGCGCTTGCCTGGACAATATATACGGGGATTCGGAAGATATCTACACCGAGGAGAAGTTCTTTCAGGTCAAAAAACTATTGGACCGTTTTGCCGGAGAGACCGAAGCGGATAGCCGCTGGACTAAACGAGTAACCGATGTACGGCAATGGTACACCTTTGGGGCCGATGAACGTTATCGGGAAACGGACGAGTCTAAGGAGTACTACAGCGATTCCTCAGGGAAGTCAGGTGGCCAAAAGGAGAAGTTAGCTTATACCATTTTAGCATCGGCCATTGCTTTCCAGTTTGGTCTGGAATGGGGTAACGTACAGGATCGATCCTTCCGCTTTGTGGTAATTGATGAGGCTTTTGGGCGCGGTAGTGATGACAGTACCCGTTATGGCCTGGAGTTGTTTGGCCGGCTGGATCTGCAGCTGCTGATTGTCACGCCTTTACAAAAGATCAATGTGATAGAGAATTATATTGAAGCGGTGCATTATGTGTCGAACCCTTCCGGGCAAAAGTCGATGGTGCGCAACATCAGTAAGGAGCGCTACCTAAAAGAAAAAGAGCAATTTTTAGCGAAAGCTAAATCCACTAAGCCATGATCAGTCCCGCCGAAATACGTAAAAAAGCAGCGCGTTGGTGGCCGGATGTGCTGCGCAGTTTTCAGGCTGGGGCAACTTTATTCCCCAGAGAATTATCCCGGATCGGCAAGGTAAAACCTACCGAGCATCTTCGGGCTTTTGAACGTATCCGTCGGGCCCAGGATGTACTTTTGGCGCAAAGCAAATCCCGCCTCGGTTATGGTTACACCCTGCGCTGGGTAGAACGACAATCACGGACTGTGGGCCGCAATCGTTTTATTGACGGTATCGGCTTCGACACCCTGGAAGACTACCTGGCCTTTCTGGGGCGGAAGAAAGTATGGCGGCATTACTGCGAAGACTGGCAGCGGATCATGCGCACCCTACCTGAGCTCAGCGACTGGTGTCAAGACAAGCCACAAGAGATCGTACGTTATCAGGGGCAGTGGCCGGACCTACTTAAAGTACTGAAATACTTTAAGCAGGACTATCAACCGAATCGTTATTATATCCGGGAGCTACCCATTGCCGTACCGACCAAGTTTATCGAATCTCATAAAGCGATCCTACTGCCCTTGTTAGATCAGGTATTACCGCCGGGAGCCATTCGGGAATCATTTCAGGGGGTTCGCCAATTTGAGCAGCGGTATGGTTTGCGTTACGAGGAGCCGCTGGTTCGCCTGCGCTTGCTGGACCAGACTTTAGCGAAGCAATATTTCTCCGGCCTACAGGACTGGAGTATACCGCTACGTGATTTTGAGGGCTTATCGCTTCCGCTAAAAAGAGCGATTATTCTGGAGAATAAAACCAGCTACAACAACTTACTGGCTTTCCTGACACTACCCCAGCTGCGAGCTACGGTGGGTATTTGGGGTAGTGGATTTCGTGTAGGTCTACTCCAGCAGGCGCAGTGGCTACAAGAAATCGACCTGTACTATTGGGGCGATATTGATGCGCACGGGCTTCAGATTCTAGCCCAGCTTCGGAGCTACTTCCCTGGGGTTCGTCCCCTACTCATGGATCGGGCGACGCTAGATGCTTTCCCCGAGTATCAGGTAGAAGCCCCGGAGAGTACGGTTACTCACCTGGTCCAGCTCACCCCAGCCGAGCAAGACCTGTATCATTACCTGAACACCCACCGCTTACGTCTGGAACAGGAGCGTATTCCGCTGGCTTATGTACGGACTGCAATGGAGCGGATAGAAGCATAGAGTCCGCCCTTTATCTGCAGCGAATGAACTTTTTAAGACTGAATTATTGTTTTGTTCAGCGTAAACCATTACTTTTGCATTCGCTAAAAAGCAATGGTCCCGTAGCTCAGCTGGATAGAGCAACTGACTTTAAGCTTTCTGGTATAAAGATACCGGAATGAATTAGGAGCCTCCATAAGGAAACAAAACTTATGGAGTGGATGCCACTATATCGGGGAAACCTTTATCCGCCTTAGGCGGATTGGCAATCCCGAGGAAACCGATGACCGAATCGAATAGCGTTTAGCAGGTAGATTGGGTAGGGTTCCGTAGAGACTATACGTGGCACACCTGCAATGGTGAAGAGATAGTCCAGACCACAAATTCCGCTCTTAGCGGATGCTACGAAAGTAGTAGTTGGTAAGCTAATCAGTAGGTCCCAGGTTCGAATCCTGGCGGGATCACTTTTAACAACAAATGTTTCAATTAAAAAAGCTCTTGATTTTCAAGAGCTTTTTTGCTTTCCCTCCTGCCCTAAAAGCCTTTCTTTTGCCAACGAATTGTGTTATATTTGCCTTATATTGCCT
>DATFKA010000096.1:0-7729 GCA_035268885.1 Saprospiraceae bacterium | reverse complement strand
TGTAATAAGGTGCTGGCTTTTTTGGGCTAGTTCGAGGCGCAAAAATCGCGGATAGCCTAGCTATCCAAGGCTTTTTGCAACGAAGAAATCGCCCAAAAAAGACGCAGATTATTGCTTGATTTAATTGGGCAACCTACTTATATTAAACGCCACAAATTTTTCATATAAACGTCTTTCATGAATCCGCTTTCTTCCAAAAATCGCCCAGCACTTATTGACAGCCTGCGTCAACAAACCTTCGACTTAATCGTAATTGGTGGCGGGATAACCGGTGCCGGAGTAGCACTGGATGCAGCAAGCCGCGGGCTTAGTGTAGCCCTCGTCGAAAAAGATGATTTTGGGGCTGGCACCAGCAGTAAATCAACCAAACTTATCCACGGCGGATTGCGCTACCTGAAGCAATTTGAAATCAAATTAGTTAAAGAAGTGGGACGGGAGCGGGCCATTGTACACCGACTTGCGCCCCATTTGGTGGTTCCCGAAAAGATGTTGTTACCACTGGTCAAAGGGGGAACCTATGGTCCCTTAGCTACCCGGGCGGGACTGTGGGTATATGATGTCCTGGCGGGGGTTACCGGCACCGACAAACGCCAAATGCTCAACCGGGAGGAAACGCTGAAAAAAGAGCCCTTACTAAGTCCCGAAGGTTTACTCGGCGGCGGTTATTATGCGGAGTATCGTACCGATGATGCGAGGCTCACGATTGAAAACATTAAAACAGCTACCGACTACGGTGCTAGCTGTATCAATTATATGCAGGCAAAGGACTTCATCTATAATGATGAGGGAAAAGTATCCGGACTGATTTGCCGGGACCGACTGGGAGAACAAGAAATTCGAATTAAAAGCCATCATGTGATTAGTGCTGCCGGCCCCTGGGTAGATACCCTGCGGAAAAAAGATAAATCGCTCTCCGGTAAACATTTGTTCCTCTCGAAAGGCGTGCATATCGTCGTGCCACACGAAAAACTCCCACTGCAACAATCTATTTACTTCGACAATGACGACGGCCGAATGATCTTTGCCATTCCCCGCAATCGCGCTACTTATATCGGTACGACCGACACCCCTTACGAGGGCGATTTGAACAAGATTCCGATTAACCTGGAAGACGTTCAGTACCTTTTGAGAGCCACTAATCAGATGTTCCCGGACATTAACCTGGAGGTAGAAGATGTAGAATCTAGCTGGGCCGGACTGCGCCCATTGATCCACGAGGAAGGAAAATCTGCCTCTGAAATGTCTCGCAAAGACGAAATTTTCGAGTCGGACTCTGGGCTGGTCTCCATTGCCGGTGGAAAACTGACCGGTTACCGAAAGATGGCCGAAAGAGTGGTGGATGTCATCGTCGATAAATTAACGGAGACCAAAAAACTAAAGAAAAACCACACCCGAAAGATTCCCCTCGCCGAGGGTAAATTAAAAAACCAAAAAGAAGTTGAGGCGTATAAGCAGCAATTGCACCAAAGACTGGGCAGCTACGGGCTAGATAAAAACGATACCGACTATCTGACCGCTAATTATGGTACCCAGTCGGAGCAAATTCTGGATCACTTATCGGTTCAAGACAGCAATCATCCTGAACAGCAACTCATACTGGCCGAATTGGAGTATACCATGGAGCATGAAATGGTCAATACAGCCCTCGACTTCTTCAACCGCCGTAGTGGCCGCTTGTATTTTAATCTTCCAAGTATTATGCCTAATTTAGATGCCGTGCTGAACCGCATGGGTGAAAAACTGGCCTGGGATGAGGAAAGAGTTCGGCAAGAAGAAAAAAGCGTAAAAGAAGCGATATCCTGGGTAAGTAAATTTACCGTAAAGGAGAAAGCAACATCTTAATAATTTAATAACCTAAGAGATGGAACGGAGATACCCAATTACCCCTAACTTAGTTCAAAAATGAAGGAAAAAGCAGTATGGTTGTGCTTGTTCCTACTAGGCTTCGCTGCTTTCGTAAAAGCCCAGGAACTGATCCCCATTCGGGAGGCTTACCAGCTCCCGGCAGGAACCCATATCACCATTGAAGGGGTGATTAACAGCCCCGACTATGGATATGAAAATGGTCAGTTTTTTGTACAAAATAATACGGGTGGACTTAGGGTGTTTTTTACGGAGGTAGGAGGGGAAATGGGCGCGTTTGCCAGTTATGACCAGGGAGATACCGTTCGCATTCAGGGTCGCACGGATATTCTTGGCGGAGCGCTTGAGGTTTTACCAGATTTTGTGGATCTGATCGCTTCCGGGGATTCCATTCCCAGTCCTGTCAAAATTACTCCTGCCGATCTGGAGTTGAATTCCGTGTATCAGGGTATGCGAGTGGAAATCGCGGGCCTTACCCTTTCCGATAAATCCCAATGGCCGGTTAGTCCAATTACCAATGGCGAGGCGATGGATGTAGAGGTTACCGCTAACGGAACCTCTTTCCTGATTCGGATTGACCGCGGCCAGTCTTTTTTTGATGGGTCTACCCCACCGGAAGAGCCGTTCACGCTACGTGGTATTCTTTCCCATTCTGAAGAAGAAGTATATATCTTACCTTTTTACGAAAGTGATATCTCTGCAGAGACGGCTACCAATACCTTTGAGGCCTTAAAACTGGATAACAATCTTAAGGTCTATCCAAATCCGGTCAAAGAAGAGATCACCCTGGAGGTATTACCACAAGCCGGAACGGTGGATCGCGTGATCCTAACCGATTTGCTGGGCCGGACGGTGGCACAGTATACCGGGCTCAATGCCCGAAACCAGATACTGCGGCTGCCCGTTCCCGCCCGCTTAAGAAGCGGGCAGTACTTCCTAAGTGTGTGGACCGAAAATGGACTGCGCGCCAGTAAACTCATGGCGATTAAAAAATAGGCTTCCCCCTTCTTTTTAGTCAGACCAAACGGGCATGCCAGCTTTCCTTCAGAGGTTTTAGTAACCCCTTATCCAGTTCTGCCTTGCTTTTCACCAGTGTATCGAATACCAGCGTCTCATCCGTAATAGTTCCCTCTTGATAAGCCTTTTCGAAGTCGGCCCGGGGTAAGGTATGCACTTTCCCTTGCTCATCCTGATAAGAAAAGCTCATGCGGTCGAAGAAATCCACGCCGTACTGTGCCTGTATTTGCTTGACAAAAGCGACGGAGGAATCAATAGAACAGCCGGAAGCCCCGGCTTGGGTCTCATCCACCATCAATACCAGGAAACGATTATGCAAAAAGGTCGCCGCTGCCCGGAGTTGCTGGTTATGACTTACCCAGCGCTGCGCAAAATCGACTGCGGTGGCTTTTATTTCTTCAGATTGTTGCTCACTTAGGGCCTGGTTACTTTGGTAGATCCAAACCCGACTCTGTGGAGGTAAATTCACCTTCATCATAACATTTTCTATTTCAATTGATCCCGAATAATCGGACAAGTCATACAATGAGAACCACCCCGCGCTCGGGACAGTTCATTCGAGGGTAAGGTAATTATTGTCTGTTGAAGCGTTGCAGGATCCAGTTTCCCTGATTTGACCTGGTCCAGTAAATCATTGGCATGCAAGATTTCGTAGCCTGCTTCTTTAAAGGCGATTTCCGTGCGGGGGTTGCGATCGTAGGTAATGGCAACCCCGGGACGAATCGCTACCAAATTACAGCCATCCGTCCACTGTTCGCGCTCCTGGTAAGGCGACTCCCCGTTACCGCTGTAAATAAAGGACATATTAGAGTTGATTTCATTTTCAATAAAGTCCTTAATGGAGGCGTAGGGCTTGGCGCTACCATTGGAACGGAAGACCTCAACGGTCGAACTCAGTCCTTCGGCCACCAGCGGTTTATAGGCCACGATGTGGTTGTAATTAACTTGTGTAAAAATCGTATCAATGTGCATAAAAGCGCGATCCTTAGGCACGTTGACCTGCACAACGTTACGTACGACCCCTTTTTCAAATAAGACTTTCTTTAGGGAATGAATGCCGTGGGCCGTGGAGCGTTCACTTGCTCCGATCAGGAGATAGTCCTTGTGTAAAAGCATCATATCACCGCCTTCAATCGATACGATCTCCCCTTTGCGCGAAGGCGGAAACTGATCGATATTATTCAGGTTGATGATGCGGTCCTCCGCTCGTAGTTTTTCGAACAACGGGTGGGTCCAGAAGATAAATCGAGTCAAATAGTTCTCCCGGTGCCGGGCCTCCTTGGCGGCCTTGGTAATAATCACGTGGTCATTAACCACCACCGCAATATCACGGGTAAAAATAAAATTGGGAATGGGATCGAAATAAATAAAATCCTCCTCCCGATCGTAGCCCGTAATCAGCACCGTTCTCAGCTGATCGTTGGGCATTTTCAATAGCTTTTCTTTCAACACCAACGGCAACTCTTCATAATCCGCAATCATATTAATGATGTGCTGTTTTTTCTCGGTATCGGCCCCCAGACTCTCCATGAGTAAATCCTCCGTCTCCAGAACATTATCGCTGCCAATCAAGGCTTTCAGCACCGAGGTGAAAATTTCGTGCTCTTTCTGCATTTGAGGCAGATAGACAATATCGTCGAAGAGTAGATCTTCTGCCCTTTTCGGGGAAACCCGGGCAATCCCCTCATCCGGACGATGTACAATAACCTTTTTTAAATCGGCAATTTCTGAAGATACCTGAATAGCTTGACTCATAAAACAGTTCCTATTTGGTTAGACAATGGGGCTTTCGCCAAAATGATTACAGGGGCAATACCCTTTCAATTTCGTAAATAGAATTGATTTTCCCCGCAAATATGCAATAAAATGCGGGATTTTCCCGCAGGCAATTAATCTCCGTGGGTCGACCATCATCAATAAAATTCGCCTGGAGTTTCGATTTTATGGTGAAGAGCGAAGAATAATAATAGAATCGTACCCCGGGCTCAAAATACTGTCGAATTTGCGCCAGCATTTTAGACTGGGCTGAGCGTGGCCGCACCGGACAATAATTACAATCGGCCGGGCTATCCGGTCGGCAGTCCGGATGCTCCCGCTGACAACCGAAGCTGGGCTCCTCACCGTAGGAAACTTTATGATGGGTATAGGCAACGGAAGATAAAGATAATAATCCCGTTTTGCCGTAAGGCATCAGAGAGGCAAAAGGACCATCCATCACCGTCAGCCCCAGCCCCTCTAATTCGGGCGAAGACAATAAGACCATCTCGGATATTTCGTGTTGCAAATCGATGGAGGTCATACCAAATCGCCGGTTAAGCGCATTGGTCGCCGCATAGGTAGCATTGATGACCTGCGGACTTATTAATTGGTAACGAAGCCCTTCCTGCTCATAGCTTACTAACCACTCCCCAGCTGAAGAAGCCCCCTCTAGCACCTCGGCTCCGCACTTCACCACAATCCCCTCCGCTTCCTGTAATGCCCGTGTATAATAGTTAGCCATCAGCAGGGGATCGAATGAATATTCTTTTGTCAAATACAAGGCTTCCAGACGACGCATATCAATCAGGGGATGGTTCCGCACCGCCTGGCAGGGAATATCCAAATATTTACAAAACCGCTCAAACTGAGTGGCATCCGTCAGGGAGCTAAATCGGTCAATGCCGTAGTACTGCTGAAAAGAAAAGTTGATAAAGTTCTGGTGCTCACGGGTAAACCGGGCTTTATTTTCATCCGACATTCGGGCCGTGGCGATACTTCGGGGGTAATGGTAGCCACCGTGCAGCCGGGCCTGATTAACAATCGAAGCTTTGGAAAACAGGCGGACTTCTTTTTCCAGCAAGCAGACGCGCAGACCTTTCTTATGCAGATAAAGGGCAGCGTAAGCCCCAAACAGGCCTCCCCCTACAATAGCCGCGTCAAATTTGTCGATCTTCGGGGGCATAAGTCTGATGAATTTCTAAAAGTATGGAAAAAAGATTGAGGTAGTGGCCTTGCTGTACCTTTCGGTAAAAAGCCAGACTGTCGTTTAACTGTGCTAGCCGACTGGGGCCAATCAGAATACCGGCCAGACCAGGACTTTGTAAGGCAAACGCCATGGCAGCCTCGTTCATCTTATGGATGGCCCGATCCGGATATTGCTTATTGTAAACGGCCAGGCGGCTACTTAAGTTTTTACTGATGGTCATGGATCCCTCGATATCTCCCCCTCGCACCTTAAGCGAACTGTCGGAATGATAGGATTTCCCATTTAATTTTATACCGCCTCCATTAATACCATAAGCGTAAAATCTGCCGGCATCATGCAGCGGTGCATACCGCGGATAATCTGAATAAGTCAGGTTGTGTTTAAGTTGGATTAGGAAGGATAATTGTAGGGTTTCGTTGAGTTTTGCGTAGATATCTGGGTGTTTGACTCCGGAAAAGCCCACCTCCAGGCCAGCTTCGTTTATTTGTTGCAAGATCGCCAGACTCTCGGCAATGAGCGATACTTCGACACGATTATCCCAGTGGATCATGAGTCCGCCTAGATTCTCGCCCAAAAAACCTTGATAATACCGCCAGTTGTATAATAAAAATGCCGGTTTCAGATTATGATCGGGTAATCCCATATTGGATAAGCTGCCCACCTTCATTAATACCGACAGGTCGCGAATACCGTTAACTTTGATCCATTCCATCAGGATCTGCTCACTACGCCTGAAATCCCCGGCTTGCTTATTGATTGGATAATTAGTGGCCGCATCAATACGACGAAAACCAGCCGAATAGTAGGCATCTAGTAGCTCAAAAGCCCTCGTTTTAGGTACCGTCCAACCCCACATGGCAGAACCCAGGACGATCTCCGGAAAATCTAGCCTGTTTTCCATCATAAATCCCACTTTCTTTTTTGTTGCTTTAATTCCTGCATCGCCCGTAAATACTTTTTGGCCAGGGGTATGATCTGTACTTTACTACTCTGCGGATCATCCGTCCATTTGACGGGTAATTCATATATTCGGTAATCTAGCCATTCTGCCACCGTCAGCAATTCCGTGGAAAAGAACCAGCCGTCGTTTTGGGCACCGTACTTAAAAAGGCTGGGAAACAACTGGCGTTTTAAAAACTTAAAACCACACATGCCATCCGAAAAGTTGACCCCCAGGTACCCTTTCAGGATCAGATTAAAGCCTCTTGAACTGATTTCCCGTTTTAGTGGTCGATTGATCACCTTCGCTTTAGGATGCAGTCGCGTGCCGTAGACCAGATCAAAATCTTCTAGCGCGATGGCGCGGTAAGCTTCCAGAAAGTGGGACAGATCGGTGGCCAAATCCAGATCCATATAACCAACAATATCTGCATTGGATTTCGTCCAGGACGTTTTAAGCGCAATCCCCACCCCTTTTTTAGGTACTTGTAAGAACGTGACTTCTGCCAGCTCCTCACTTAGGGCTTTGGCCAGTTCCGGAGTAGCATCGGTAGAGCCATTATCAGCGATCACAATTCGCCACTGCTCCGGATCAGTAAAGTGCTGTTTTACAAAGGTATGCAGTTCCCTTATTTGTGCCCGTAAGGTAGCTTCCTCATCCAATACCGGGACTGTAATATCGAAAGTCATTTACTCCGTTTTATTTTCATCTGTATATAATTTTAGTAAAAGTCTGTTTTATAGCTAGTTATGAAATTTCAAAAAAAACTAAAATTCCGCAAAATCTTTTGCCGTGCTTACCTTATCCATTTGGCTATGTAGTCACATGGCCATTTGGCCACATAGCTACCCGACCACCTGAATATTCCCGCGTCTCAGCCATTTTAGCGAAGTCGTCAGGAAGAAGCCGTTAAAAAGCTGGCCTTGTTTGAGTAAAACCAAAAC
>DATFKA010000095.1:0-15936 GCA_035268885.1 Saprospiraceae bacterium | reverse complement strand
TGTAATAAGGTGCTGGCTTTTTTGGGCTAGTTCGAGGCGCAAAAATCGCGGATAGCCTAGCTATCCAAGGCTTTTTGCAACGAAGAAATCGCCCAAAAAAGACGCAGATTATTGCTTGATTTAATTGGGCAACCTACTTATCCCGAAATGAAAAAAAGCAGTTATAATAAAACAAAAACATTATGCGTATCATCCTGGGCCTTGTATTCTTTCTGAGTTTGGCGGTCATCCTTTGGGGCCTCATTCGAGACAGTGTGAATCGTAGGAAAAACAGACCTGACATTCATCAGGCGGCTACCCAAAAAGAAATAGAAAAATATGAGGTAGAAAGAATCATTGAACCTATCATGTATATTTTTTGGTTAGTCGCGTTTTTATTCCTGCTTGATTTTTTTGGTATTGTTGCAATAGGATAGACCACCCGGTTCAGCCTGAACTCCCCTCGTTAAGCTCAGAAACTTTTACTTAACAGACCGAGAGTTTGCCGGTTTTCATCAAGAGAGCGGTTCTGGTTCGAAGCAGGAGAAATGAGAATTGAAATGAATAAAACGGTGCCGTAGAGCCTGTCTACCTCAGGTAGATACCGAATGTGATCTCTTTAGTCAAATACCTGTCGTACCTAACGGCACGATTGATCATCTTAAGCTCTTTTTTCTACCCATCTTGCGTACCTAACGGCACGCATTTCTATAGTTTTACTAACTTGTCCCAGAACCAATCACCCCTGGGTAAAAAGGGAGCTTAAACAACATAATCATGTGTCCATATAAACTATTTCTTACCATTAGTGTAGGGCTGCTTGCATTAGGATGTAAAAGTCAATCAGATTTCATCAACCAAAGCGGCAATACGTTTTCTTCAAAGTTTACAGTCCTTGATACTAGCCAAACGGTAATACACGACATCGCAGATTTATCACAAAAAACTTTCCCTACAGAAGCCCAAATCAATTTGGCAGATCAAATCTTACTCGCAAATTTACCCGATACTGTATACGACAGAATTCGTGCTAAGAATTGGAGACGACAATATTTTGGGTATCTAAATGCAAAGAGCGAAACAGTGATTTACGCAAATTTTCTAAATTTTAAGCGCAGACAAGAAGCAAAAAAATACTTTCCTGAATGGGAGAATCAACTAATCATTGGTTACGGGGATTTTTTTGAAAAAAACACTTACCGGTTTTTAGTGAATTTGACTTCTAAGAAGATCGAAGTGTACTGATCATCCCGAAGCGAATTGTTTTATTCTTTTTGCTTTTTCAGGCGAGTAAAGTAAAACAGATTCAGCGCATCCGAATTCGCTTCGATGAGGTCGGGATAACCATCGCCATCCAGGTCACCGGTGATGATATCGTAGGTATTGGCGGTCTGCTCGGCGTAGCTGATCTTTTGGAATCCGGAGCGCGTTTTTGGGTTGAGGTAGACCAAATTGGGTGCGCCGCTATTACCAAAAATCAAATCGGGGTAGCCATCCTGATTCAAATCATCGATAACGAGGGAATAGGTAGGATCCGCTCCTTCCAGTTCAATCATGGTCTGGTAGCGATAATCTTTGTCGCCAAAATAAATCCGATTTTCCTCCTCAATATTGGCGGTAATGAGGTCGAGATAGCCATCCCGATCCAGATCGACCACGCCCACGGCGCGGGTCTCATCGCTCCCCGTTCCGAAAGGAATCCTTTCAGTGAATTGCATTTGCTCGTTCAGGTAGATGTAATTCTGTCCACCATCCCGATTCGCCAGGATGAGGTCCACATCGCCATCCCGATCGATATCGGCCGTCTCTACATCGATGGTAGAATCATCGGCGGTGCCGAAGAAAACGGGTGCCGCGAAACTACCTTTTCCATCATTTAGGCAGATTTCGTTCCGCATACCACGGTTGGTGATGAGGATATCCAAATCTCCATCTGCGTCCAGGTCGCTCAATTTTAAGTTGCGGGTAGAAGCATAGCTTTCCCCAAAACTCCCCCTTTCGGTAAAAACGCCTTGCCCATCGTTAAAGAACAGCCGATTGGGCGCCATGTCGTTGCCCACGGCCAGATCGAGATCGCCGTCACCGTCCAGGTCTCCCAATTCGGCAGCGTAAGTAGTGGAGCGTGCCTGCCCCAGGGGCAGTATCACGCTAAAGTGCCCACGACCGGAATTCAAAAAAAGGTAGTTTTGCTGCGCCCAGTGTCGGCCATTAGCAACGACGATATCCAGATCACCATCCTGATCGACATCCCCGACCGATACGGAAGCCGTACGGTTTTGCTCGGTGCCCAGCTGGAAGCGACCCGTGCGGTGGTAGAAAGAAAGCTCCTGAGCAGAAAGGGGGCTCAGCAATGCAATACTCAGCGTAAAAAGAAAGAGGTATTTCATAGCGGTATTTGTTTAGCTTTAAAGATGCTAAATTCTGTAGACTTGCCCGGTTAAAAATTTAAAGGGCATCCTGCATAGGGGAGGCAAATTCAAGTGCAAGAGAAACACTAAACAATACCATACGTCAAAACAAGCTGTCGTTGCATCTTCTAGTAAAAGCTATGATGCGAAACTATTTATTCCTTATTCTGACGCTATTACTCCCTATTTTCACCCAGGCCCAAATCGAAGGTCTCTGGATCGTCACCAAAGTGCAGGTGGGCGAAGAAACTCCTACCCCAGTCGCGAAGTGGTTCGACCTAAAAGCAGATGGTAAATTACTGTCTGGTAACGGCGGCATTATCAATACCCGTGGCAATTGGTCCCAGGAAAAAGATCAACTATTGTTCCAAAATGAACGAGGTCAGGCCAATCCCGCGGGTCCCTTCCAAATCCAAAAAGAGGAAAACACTATGACCTGGACCTGGGAGGAGGAAGGTATGCTGGTGACCATACATCTGCAAGCAAACCAAAGCTTACCCAAAGCTAGCTGGGATTACCTCTACGGCAACTGGCAAATCGCGGAGGTATGGCGGGATGGTAAACTTCAAAGCCAGCTTCCAGACGCAGATCAGCCCCTGTCCTTATTTTTTCGCTGGGACCACCAGTATACGGTTCGTAACGCCTCGGATGACAACTTACTTTCACCCGGTATTTGGCAGATCCACGGGCATCGGAATCGGTTGCGGCTTCTACCCTTTGATCCAGTGATCAGAGGGATGACCTGGGAGATTGAAAAAATCAATAACCACCAACTCATCTTGAGCCGCCAGGTGGAAGCGGGTCAAATAAGTCGCTTAGTATTTGGCAGGTAGTCCCTTTACTTAAATCCAGACTAAAAAAATAGCCTACTTACCAGGGCGAGGTCAAGTACAAATTCAAAGGCCAAAAAACAGTGAAATAAAACCTGCGGAGTCTGATAGACTTGCCAGGTTTAACTAAGGAATCCAACAATTCACCAATCCAACAATTCAACAAACGATCCCCTACACCCCCTGCTCTTCGGCTGCCTTCAGCTTCTCCGCATTCTCAGCTACTTGTAGTGCTTCGATGATATCATCCAAATCGCCATCTAGTACCTTATCGAGACTGTAGAGGGTCAGGTTGATTCGGTGATCGGTCAGGCGGTTTTGGGGAAAGTTGTAGGTGCGGATCTTGTCGGAGCGGTCACCACTACCGACCAGTGACTTCCGCTTGGCGGCTACTTCCGATTCGTGGGCGTCGCGTTGCGCTTCGTAGATCTTTTGGTAGAGGCGTTGCAGGGCGATCTCGCGGTTCTTGATTTGGGAGCGACCATCCGTACTCTCGGAGACCACGCCGGTGGGCAAGTGGGTAAAACGTACACCCGATTCGGTCTTGTTCACGTGCTGTCCCCCCGCACCGCTGGAGCGGAAAGTATCGACCTTCAGATCGGCCTTATTGATTTCCACATCTTCCATTTCCAGTTTGGGCATAACCACCACGGTGGCAGCAGAGGTATGTACGCGGCCTTGTGATTCCGTTTTGGGTACCCGCTGTACCCGGTGTGCTCCCGATTCAAACTTTAGCGTACCGTAGACATCATCTCCGGTAATTTCCAGCACGAGCTTATTGTAGCCCCCGACGGTGCCTTCATTGACTTCTACGGCGTCGACCTTAAAGCCTTTGGTTTCAAAATAGCGGGAGTACATTTTATAGAGATCGCCGGCGAAGAGGGAGGCTTCGTCCCCACCCGTACCCGAGCGAATTTCGAAGAGTACATCTTTGGAGTCGTTGGGATCTTTGGGAATGAGCATCTGCTTGATGTCCTCTTCCATCGTCTCCCGGCGGGGGCCCAGCTCTTCGAGTTCCATCTGGGCCATCTCCTTCATATCGGGATCCTGGCTGGTTTCGATCATTTCCTTAGCGGTATCAATATTGCCCATCAACTGTCGATACTTAAAAAATATCTCAATGATGGGTTTTAGGTCTTTGTATTCCTTGCTTATCTTCATGTAGCGATCCATATCCGACATCACACTTGGGTCGGCCAGTTGCTCCTCGAGGTACACATATCTCTCGTAAATCGCCTGTAATTTATCCAGCATAGTTATTCCGATTTCCTTTAGTTGCCAAAAATACGATAAGTTGGGGATAAAACCATAAACGGGGTTTAGTGGTTTCCTGCTTTGATGGTTTTTTGGTTTATTGCAACCGCATCTCTTGTCTCAACCTTTTAACCATGGCTTTAATTTTAAATATCGAAAGTGCTACTTCTGTCTGCTCCGTTGCTTTAGGCGAGGGAGGAAATTTATTAGCGGAGGCTTTCGCCGAAAATACGTATCAGCACGCCGGACAGATTACCCTGCTCATCGAGTCGGTCATGCGAGAAGCGGGCCGATCCCTCTCAGAACTAGATGCGGTAGCCGTCAGCCAGGGACCGGGTTCTTACACCGCCTTGCGCGTAGGGATGAGTGCCGGCAAAGGACTCTGCTATGCGCTAGACCTGCCCCTAATCGGTATTCCTACCCTGAAAATCCTTGCCCGGGGAGTCGTCAAACGAATTCCGGCGGAGATTTTAGCCCAAAACCCACTGATCGTCCCCATGATTGATGCCCGGCGCATGGAAGTCTACACGCAGCTTTTTGATGAGAAAACGGTAGCCAAAAACGAGAAAACGGCGCAAATAATTGAAAAAAGTTCATATAAAGCCTTTTTTGATTCCCAGCAATACCTTATCTTTACTGGAGATGGTGCAGCAAAATGCCAGAGCTTACTCGAAAATGCGTACGCTATTTTTTATCCCTCCGAAGCTCAGGCGCGCGATATGCTCTCACTCTCTGAAACGGCCTTCCAGCAATCAGATTTTCTGGACCTGGCTTACGCCGAGCCGTTTTACGTTAAAGCACCGAATATCACCAAACCCAAGAAGTTACTTTAAAAGCAGGCGTTCGTCTTGACAACAGAATATTAGAACAAACTAAAATATAAGATTTTATTTTTACGTTTCCCTTCTGTATGACAAGCATTTAGACTAACAAATTTAGATAACCGCCATTTTTGGTATGGATTTTGAACAGAGAGTAACTGTACCAATTTTTTAAGTCACAAACGCATTTTATGAGAAAGCAGAAAGATGAAAATATAACGCTTCGCAAAGGGGGTAGCGATATTCAACTCGATTACTCCGAATTACGCAAAGCTGTCTTGGTCCTGCGGGCCATCAACCACAAGCTCAGACAGCGGATTATTGAGTTACTGGAAAAAAACGAAAGCCTGGCCGTTACGGATATTTATGTCAAATTACGACTGGAGCAATCCGTAGCTTCCCAGCACCTGGCTATCTTACGCCGGGCCGGTGTGGTCAATACCACCCGCAATGGTAAATTTATTTATTATTCACTGGATCACGACCGCCTGGCACAAATTGGACGCCTGGTCGAAGAACTGGCCAGCTAGTTAATTTTTGAGAAAACAAGCAACATAGGATAATCGAGTACGCATCAATAAGGAGGAGGAACCGGATGACTCGTTTGCCCTATTTTATTAAACTGATTATACTATGAGGACTACGAAATCACTACTACTGAAGGACAAACTTCAGGAATCTTCTGAATTATTACGCGCGCTGACGCACCCATTGAGAATGCAAATTCTGGAGTATATCGACTCGCAGGATCATATCAATGTTAATAAAATTTATAACACCCTCAATCTGGAGCAATCCATTACTTCTCAGCATCTGCGCATCCTCAGAAATGCGGGTATCGTAGAGACGAAGCGCGATGGTAAATATATCTTTTACAGTATTAATTATGATAAGGTAAAATCCGCCATGGAAGCCATCAATACCTTCCTGGACGATTAAACATTACGAAAGCCGACAAATCTATAAGACTTGTCGGCTTTTATCCCTTAATTTTTATCTTTCTTCAACAGATCACGGATCTCCGCCAGTAAATCCTCGGCCGTGGGTCCGGGGGGCGGTGCTGGTGCCTGCTCTTCTTCTTTCTTCTTCATCCGATCCTGAATCTTATTATAAGAGCGGACAATCATAAAGATGACAAAGGCAATAATCAGAAAATCAATGATGGTCTGAATAAAAGCACCGTAACGTACCTGTACCGCTTCGGTGAGTACTTCTCCAGCATCATTGAATTCTGCAGCTTTGAGCGTATAAGCCAAATCCGCAAAATTCACATCCCCCAAGGCCAGGCCGATCGGCGGCATGATCACATCGGCTGTGAATGATTTCACAATGGCGCCAAAGGCGCCGGCGATAATGACGGCAACGGCGAGTTCCAGCACATTCCCGCGCATGATAAAGGCTTTAAATTCTTTCCACATAGGTTGTTGATTTTTAGTGTGTAAAATAGATATAGAATAAGTGTGTCTCGCCGTTTTCACATGCCCATCCCCTGCCCACCTTGGCTAAGCAGAATTGATTGGTTCTAAAAATACTCTATCTGCAAGATCAAAAAGTACCACTTGACAAGGGGAGACCTTTCTATTCTAAGTTCAGTCTCTTGGTTAGAACAATCACCCTCCCTTCAAAAGGGGACTATTTTTTTTTAAACTCAGTCCCCTCCACATCACTGATCCTTCAGCATGCGATCAAAGAAATCGGCCGTCGCCTCATAAGCTTTGAGCCAATTCCGATGTAATAAAAAGCCGTGCACTTCGTCCGGAAAGATCAATTGCTCAAAGTGAGTGTCGGTTTTTCGCCGTAAGGCCTCCACTACGTCTACCGTCTCGCTAAAGGGCACATTGCGATCGTCGTCTCCGTGGATAAACAGCACCGGTGATGTCCAGTCGGAGACGTAAGGCATGGGTGAAGATTGCAAAGCCAGCGTGGCTACTTCCTCGGCCATAGCGGCATCGTAGCCCGGCACAAAATTCTTAATGACCACGTTCCAGTCGTGTACGCCGTGAATATCTACCCCCGCAGCGAATAAGTCGGAAGCTTTCGCCAAACCCAGAGCCGTCAGGTAGCCACCGTAAGAGCCGCCCCAGAGACCAATGTTTTCCCCGTCGACATCTTCCCGGTTTTTCAGGTACAAGCCTGCCCCCATCACATCATTGAACTCACTGGCCCCGCGGGCACCGTAGTTCAGGGCCTCCCGAAATTCCATGCCGTAGCCAATCCCACTGCGGTAATTTACCGAAAGAACGATATAACCCTGACTAGCCAGGTATTGATTCAAAGCATAAGCATTATGATAATAACCGCGGTGGTGAAAGCCCAGCAACATCTGCCGACGACTACCACCGTGGAAGAAAAGTAGAGCGGGATAACGTTCATTACGTTTCATCTTCGAGGGCTTGAATAGTTGCCCGTGGATCATCATCCCGTCACTGGCCGGGAAGATCACCTGCTCTGGTTCTACCAGCTCTTTGCTGGGGAAATCCTCTGGTAGCGTTTCTTCCGCAAGCATTTCTAATTCCTCCTCTTGAATACGAACGACGTGGGCGGGCATGGTGCCACTACTGGCCAGGGCCGCAATATTTCCCTCTCCCGTCTGTACGGGTGACCACTGAATACCTTCATCACCACTGATTTTTTGTGGTGACTGGGTACTACTAACCCGCCAAATATGCTGTCGGTCAATATCTCCCTGGTTGGAAGAATACAGAATATGTTTACCATCCGGCGTAATACTTGCAAACTGCACTTCGAAGGCCCCGGGTGTCATCCATTTTGCGGGTCCACCGGCGGCCGGTATGCCGTACAACTGCGTCCAGCCTTCTCCCTCGTAGGGAAAAACGATGGTATTATCGGCCATCCAGAACAGTTGATTTTCAGCTGAGATACTGCGAAAAGCGCTCCCAGGCCCTTTACTCGCCTGCCAGAGCTGGATGGTCTCCTCACTCTTCAGGTCATGCCGCCAGATCGACCAGGGCAGGGCCTCGCGTCGTGGCATAAAGGGCAAACCTGCTTTTTGGTTGGGCTGACGGATAAAGGCTAGTTGACCGCCGTCGGGTGACCAGACCGGTGAGCCATCCTGATCAACGGAGGGTGCGATATAAGTAATGGCATCCGCGGCCCGATCGTAGATACCAATAAAACCATGATCACCGCGCCGGGACACAAAGGCTAGTTTTTGGCCCGATGGTGACCAGCTCAGATTACCCGCACTGCCCCGAATCGTAAAGGCCTGATCATTTTCTTCCGTCTCCATATCGTGAAACCAAACCTGCCCCCCGCGAATAAAGGCCAGTAGCTGACCATCGGGAGAGAGCCTTAGAGACGAGCCGGAACCAATAGTATCCAGGAAAACGCCTGCTTGCATTTGCACCGTCATAATCAGGCGCTCCGCGCCGTCCGGATCGCTGGTCGGATTGGGGATTTCGCCCCGTCGATTGGGCGCTCCACCCCGGATAAAAACGATCCGGTTGTGCATTTTATCAAAAGTAAGATCACTGATCGCCTGCCCATCGTCTTTGGGGAAATCAGTCAACTGCTGTGCCGTATTATCGTCCAGATCAGCCATCCAGATATTGCGTCGTCCCTGATCGTTAAAGACCCAGGCGATGGTATTGTCATTTTCCGTGGCAATTAAATCCGAGGGGAAAGGGCTACTGAGTACCTGTTCGATGGTGAATTGGGCGAAAGCGGTGCCCGTTATTAACAGTAAGCACAGGGTGGTGATAAGCTTTTGCATAGTGGTGTGGATTCTGATAATGCTTTGTCTTTGCGACTAAAAGATAAGGAGAATTTTTGGAAAAGAAAGAGGCTTGATTCCAGGTAAGAAGTTTGGTCGGAAGCAGGAGCTTCCTCTTATTAGCACTATTTTCTACGAAATTGAAAGTCCCCATCAATAATCACCGTGCTGCTGGTGCCTTGCCCGGTGGAGGTCTGCGTCTGCTGCAGCTCAAACATTAATGCATCGTTAGATAGCTCAACATTGGTAGCGACACTGGTCTCACCGCCCTGATCGCGGGTAATAGACAGTTCGTCGCCGTTCAAAGTATAGATACCGGAGTCCAGCACATCATTAATGGTCAGGGACTGATCAAACTCCTGCCCGCCGAAAGCATAGGTTACATCGATGGTATAACTCCCCGAAGAAGTGTAGGTCCCATCCGCATTGAAAGTGACCGTAAAAGTGATATCCCGCGCGCTACCCGCAAAATTGCTACGGTAGGTCTCTCCGCCTGCTTCCTGGGTGGATCGGCCACCGTAAATAAAACTCGTCATCTCCCATTCTCCAGCGAGGTTGTCATTGTTGACTTCGACACTGTTGTCTTCTTCTTCGCAGGCAGTAAAGAGTAGTAACAATAAGCTCAATAGATAGAGGGTATTTAGTTTTTTCATTGGTTCTATTTTTTAGATAAGTTTCAAATATAAGGAACGGTGAACGTATGGATTCTGTTTTACGGAGAAAGTTATTGCTATTTTTCTCCATAACTGATGTTACGCACTTGCCAATTAGGCTTTGAGTGCACAAAGTTCTTTGAAAGCTGCTTTATTGGCAGCAAGGTAAATTTTAGATTTTAAGGCGAAATGATTCATTTGGCTGGAAAGCTTTAGCTTTTCCAATTTGACATAGGCCATAATGGAAGCAAAAATATGGTTGCTCTGTGTCTTTAGTATCCTGTTTGGGGACTTAGCGATTGCCGCATTCTGCTTCAAACTCTTGTGGTACTCCTCTACACTCCACCGTTTTTTATAGCGTGTTGTAAAGTCGTCATCAGACAAGCTAAAATCATTAGAGACTAGAAATCGTACACCCACTGACTGGTTCTTGTTTGTAAAAACCTGCTTGGTCAAAAGCAATGGAAATTCCAAGTCTTTCAACCAAACTTTTACCGGGCTATTATCTGGTATGTCTATTTCATCAATTCTTGTCCAACGACCTGCATTTCGGTCTTCTTCGCTCAGAGCTACCTGACGGTTACTCTTCATATCGAAAATGAAAAACTTCTTTTTCTTTTGAATAAAGCGCATGTTGGCAGCCGAAGCAAACCAGCTATCTGCCAGTATATAACGAAACTTTAGCTGATTGTGAATCGCCTGAGCAATCATTTGCTGCATCAACTCATTCTTGGTTAGCGGACATTTTCGCTTCTCCTTGCGGCTCTTAATGCCGCAGAACAGGACCGTCTTCCAAATCAGCTCAAAACCCACCGGCACGCGCAATGGCTCCGCATCCTCGGTGTTCTGTGTGTGGTAAAACGCATTGAGCATGTTGACGCCTTTTACCATCCTTCCTTTTGAGTGATCCCAGTGTCAGCAGATCATTTCATTCTCATCGGTATGAGGTTTCTCAATGATAACATCGTCGAAAACCAAGCAAACATCAGGCGATTCATATTTCCTCACAAGCGGTTTGACTTTCTGCCAAAGCGTTTTGGAATTGAAATCACCACCAGATAACAGACGACTCACACTATCGTGAGAAATCGCTCCATCCAACAGTCGGGATAGTCCGGTCGCTGAAGCCTGGCCAAAACCAGACAGTAGGTAATCTGTGTATAAATCTAATTTTTCTTCCATAGAAGTTAGTCTTTCTTCCATACTTTCGTGAAAGTGCGTAACATCAGTCCATAAGTAATGGTGGGAAGCCGGAACTCTTAAACAACTTCATGGTGAAAACACCAAGACAATTATTGGATTTACTATGGTTGACAGACTGCCAGAGCAACTTAAATCATACGAGTACCGAATGTAGGATTTGCTTTTAAAGCACTGGACTGCTACATTTACGATTTAATTTTTAAAACAGCTACTTGAGCATGCAGTTATTACGGTATAATGAATTCTCCAGCAAAGGGCTGAGCGGTAAACTAAAGAAAGTAGAACAGATGCTCCGGGCCGGTAACTTTAAATCGGCGGAGGTCAAGAAAATCAAGCATATGGGCTATTTCCGTGCTAAACTTGACCGCGAGAATCGGCTGCTGTTCAAATTTGCCAAGTATGAGGGAGAAACCTACATCCTGCTGCTGGAAGTCATCCCTAACCATGAGTACGATAAATCCAGATTTCTGAGAGGGGCATCAGTAAAGGAAAACCACTTTAGCGAGATACCCGCCCCCGAGAAGATAGAGGAAGATATGGTAGAAACCATACGGTATGTCAACCCGGCCTCAAAGCGCTTCCATTTACTGGACAAAGTAATATCGCTAGACAGCGAGCAGGAGGAAATTTACAACTTACCGGCACCCCTGATCATCATTGGTTCGGCGGGCAGTGGAAAAACAGCGCTGACACTTGAAAAGATGAAGGGCTACCACGGCCACGTCGCCTACCTTTCGCTTTCGCCCTACCTGGTAGAGAATGCCCAGCGCATCTACGAGTCGCACGGGTATGAGAACCCTAAGCAGGAAATCGACTTTCTCTCCTTCCGGGAGTACCTGGAAGGTATACAGATACCTGAGGGCAAGGAACTAGACTACCGCAGCTTCGAGCGCTGGTACGAACGCGGGCCACGACAGCGATTCAAATTTAAGGAACCTTACAAACTCTTCGAAGAATTTAAAGGTGTGTTGACCGGTTCGGTGACCGATGCGCCCTGCCTGAGCCGGGAAGGCTACGAAAAACTGGGCGTCAAACAGTCCATCTTCTTGTCTAAGGAACGAGGAAAAGTATACGACCTTTTCGAGCTTTACCTTCGCTTTCTGAAAGAAAATGGCTATTACGATAGCAATATGGTTGCTTACCATTATATGGATCGAGTTGCTGCCAAATATGACTTCATCGTGGTAGATGAGGTGCAGGATATCACCAATATACAACTGCTACTCATCCTGAAATCTCTGAAAACCCCAGGCAATTTCCTACTCAGCGGAGATGCTAATCAGATTGTGCACCCCAACTTTTTCTCCTGGTCGAAAATCAAAAGCCTTTTTTTTAATCAGGAATTGGAGGGTAGCGCCCTGCGCATACTCAAAACCAATTATCGCAACTCCCGCAAGGTCACGCGGCTTTCTAATGACTTGCTCAAGATCAAAAACGCCCGCTTTGGCTCCATTGACAAGGAAAGCACCTACCTGATTAATACCGTGGCGGATACAGAAGGTACTGTCCATTTTTATCCAGACAGCCCCAAGGTAAGAAAGGAGCTCAACAAACGCACACAGGCTTCCGCTAAATTTGCCGTGCTGGTGCTGGATAAGCAACAGAAATACCAGGTAGCCAAAGACTTTAAAACCCCACTGGTGTTCACCATTCAGGAAGCCAAAGGACTGGAGTACGAAAACATCATCCTGGTTAATTTCATCAGTGATCACGATCGTACATTCCGCACGATTGCCAAAGGGGTAAGCGAAGCCGACTTGCTGGATGAGAACCTGCGTTACTCCAGAGCTAAAGACAAAACCAACAAAGACCAGGAGGCCTATAAATTTTACATAAACTCCTTGTATGTGGCCTTTACTCGTGCCGTACAGAACGTGCATATCATAGAAGCCAATACCAAAAATGAACTACTGCAACTGCTTGGCGTCATGGAGACGCAAGAGGAGGTCCAAATTAAAGAGGAGATTAGTGATGAAGAAGAATGGCTGGAAGAAGCCCGCCGCCTGGAATCGCAGGGCAAAATCGAACAGGCCGAAGCGGTCCGGGCACGACTGAAAGGCATCGAGTTTGTTGGCACAGAAGAAGCCGAACTTCTCGAAGAGAAAATCTTTGACCCACAAGCCAGCCATACCGATAAAGACGTAGATCGCCTGTTTTTGTTTGCCCGCACCAGGCACCGCACCGCTCTGGTGCAGCGACTACACGAGGAGCTTAAGTACGGCCCAGCCAAGCAATACCTGGGTGAATACCACAAAGCGCAGAAGCAGTTGGCCAAGCATGTACGTAATAAGAATAGAAAGAAAGTGGAACTGATCATCGGTAAATTTGGCGTGGATATCCCCGATGCAAACCAGGGGATGACGGGCTTGATGATTGCAGCACAATATGGGAAAATTGATATGCTTTATTTTTTCCTGGAGCGGGATGCGAACCTCAACCTGCAAGACTTGCAGAAGCGAACTGCCTTGCAACATCTCCTCCTGGGCTACGACCGTCGACAGCTAAACAAGCACCTGTTAAAAATCTGGTACCCTAGGCTTGCCCCTTCAGCCGGGCAGTGCCGTTATGATGGCCGCTTATACCTCATCAACCACCGAAGCATGGAGTTTTTTCTCTACAATGTACTTAATGCCATCCGTCTGGATGTTTTTGCCCCCAACGACCCACTGCCAGAGCGCTGCCTGCTGATGGACGATTTCATGCTATTTATTGAGGAAATGCCCGCTTCCCTGCTGCCCGATTACCGTCGCAAACGGCAGTATGTGAACAGCATCCTCTCCAAGCATGAGGCCAACCGTGACGACCCTTATAATCGCAAGCTTTTCATCCGCCGCAGCCGGGGCTGCTATGATGTCCTGCCAGAGGCCGAGGTGAGCTGGGGCTAGCACTAAGCAGGAGTTTGATCAATAGTACTTGACTTTATTCAAATTCGTAAATCTGATAGCCCTCGTTACGCAAACTATCCTCTACTTCTTTTGAAATTGTAAATCCATAAGCAGTAGTGTGGTTGAGATAAAACATCGTTTCAATGGGACGCGGCGCATTGAATACGAGGATTTTAGTATCCGGTGCCAGGGAATCCGCCGGCATTAGACCCTGGCATGCAGGTCTTTCCTAATCCAAGTACCACCTCGATTCGGGTACAATCGGCGGTACTGGAACAGACACCCGTCCGTTGGGAGATCAGAGATGTGCTGGGACGCGTAGCACTGTCTCAAAGCCAAAAGGAGATCATCAATGGTCAGCCCATTAACATCGAAAAGCTGGATGCTGGCCTCTATGCTATCACCATCTATACGGATGGCAAGCGACAAACGCTGCGTTTTGTGAAGCAGTAAAGTTTTAGAAAAACGCCCGCCCGAAAAAAATCAGGCAGGCGCTTTATCTTTGATTCAAATTTATACCAACCGTGCTTATGCCGTTAGTTCCTGACGGATTTTATTGAGGGCAGAACCCGCATTCACCCAGTCGATTTGCGCCTGGTTGTACGTGTGGGCTACCTCAAATTTGTCCTGTGTACCATCCGAGTGATCCAGTACGATGGTCAGATTTTTGCCGGGAGCGAAATCCTTGAAATCAGGGATGCTCACGTAATCATCCTGACGTACCTTGTCGTAGTCATCTGGATTAACGAAGGTCAAGGCTAACATACCTTGCTTCTTCAGGTTGGTTTCGTGGATACGGGCGAATGATTTTACGATCACCGCGTGTACACCCAGGAAGCGGGGCTCCATAGCGGCGTGCTCGCGCGAAGATCCTTCTCCGAGGTTCTCTTCTCCAAAGACCACCGAGCCGATGCCATTATCGCGGTAGTAGGTAGCTACGTCTGGTGCAGCTCCGTACTCCCCCGTCTCTACGTTTAAGATTTTATTGGTCTCGCCATTGAAAGCATTCACGGCGCCGATGTAACAGTTGTTGGAAATATTCTCCAGGTGACCACGGTACTTCAACCAGGGTCCGGCCATCGAGATATGATCCGTGGTACATTTTCCTTTGGCTTTTACCCAAACGCGCATTTTTGTCACCTGATCTTGTGTCAGTGGCTTGAAGGGATCCAGTAGTTGTAGTCGATCAGAATCTTCTTTAACCTTTACATCAATGCCTGAACCATCTTTCATGGGGGCAATAAAGCCTGCGTCCTCTACGGCAAAGCCTTTAGGAGGTAACTCTACGCCCGTTGGTGGATCCAGCTTCACTTCTTCGCCATCTTCGTTGATCAAGGTATCCGTCAATGGGTTGAACTTCATACTACCGGAAATCGCCATAGCGGTTACTAGCTCCGGTGAAGCGACGAAGGCCCGCGTTTGTGGATTACCGTCGTTACGCTTGGAGAAGTTCCGGTTAAAAGAAGTAATGATCGAGTTAGCACGATCGGGGTCGTCGGTATGACGGGCCCACTGACCAATACAAGGTCCACAGGCATTCGCCAGGACTACTCCGCCCATCTCTTCGAAAGCCTTTAATTGGCCATCGCGATTCACGGTATAGCGAATCTGCTCTGATCCCGGCGTTACGGTAAATTCAGATTTTACTTTTAGTTTTTTGGCGACAGCCTGCTTCGCTAAAGAAGCGGCGCGATCCAGATCTTCGTAAGAAGAGTTGGTACAAGAGCCAATCAATCCAACCTCTAATTCGGGTGGGTAGTTATTTTCTTCTACTGCTTCCGCAAATTTAGAAATAGGCCAGGCCAGATCTGGTGTGTAAGGGCCGTTGATGTGTGGCTCCAAGGTAGACAGATCAATTTCGATCACCTGATCGAAGTACTGCTCTGGGTTGGCGTAGCATTCGGCATCACCGGTCAGGTGTTCTTGTACCTGATCTGCCAGGTCGGCCACCTCAGCACGATCCGTTGCGCGCAGGTAACGAGACATCGCTTCGTCATAACCGAAGGTCGAGGTGGTCGCACCAATCTCGGCCCCCATATTACAGATAGTTCCTTTACCGGTACAAGACAGAGACTGTGCCCCTTCGCCGAAATATTCGACGATCGCCCCCGTACCTCCTTTTACCGTAAGGATACCCGCTACTTTCAGGATCACATCTTTGGAAGAAGTC